>JBNMHW010000072.1:0-16141 GCA_050872965.1 bacterium
GAAAAAAGGGGCGCATCT
The DNA here is from genome assembly GCA_050872965.1 of bacterium. GTDB lineage: Bacteria > Bacillota > Clostridia > Lachnospirales > Lachnospiraceae > W0P33-017. The sequence goes on from JBNMHW010000072.1 coordinate 19, forward strand.
GTGATATATTGATATATAGAAAAGGGGAAACCACAGAAACGGCTACCCTCAAGTAAATTTACAAACTGTTTTTACAAACAGCCGTCAACTACTGCGAATAGTTGGCGGCTATTTTCGTTTGTCCTTGATCATCTTACTGTGCAGCTTTCAACCCAATTCTGACCAAATCGCCTTCAGTCACCCAAAAGTAACTATGTAATAAAAAAGTGCGTACTTTTTTCTGTGAACACACTGCCTTACAATAATCTCACAAGTAAAGTATTGGAGCTGCGATCGGTGATTTTGAAACCGATCCGCTACATAGGAAGGAGCTTATTGAATAATGAACGAAGTCATGCACACAATTATGCACCGCAGAGCGATCCGACGTTTTTCAGAACGCCAGATCGACGAAGACGTATTACAGGATATCCTGACAGCCGGGCTGTATGCTCCAAGCGCAGGAGGCCGACAGGGCGTGATCTTTGCCGTGTGTCAGGATCAGGCCGTAAACGAGCGGCTCGGCAGGATCAAGCGCGCCAATTCCAATCCACATATGGCAACGGCTACCGCCTATGTGTCAAAGGAGCAGCCGAGCATCGCTGATGACCCGGCACTCACCAATGCATTTTATGATGCACCTACTGTCATCACCCTGTTTGCCCCAAAGGATTTTCTGTTTTCCGTAGATGACTGTGCGGTCGCCGCTGAAAATATGATGCTGGCTGCGGATTCCTATGGTGTCGGTTCCTGCTATATCGGTCAGGGATGGACTGCATTTGCAGACCCCTACGGCCAGGAGATATTGCGGCAATGGGAGATCCGCCCCGATTATTATGCTGTCATGCAGCTGCTGCTCGGATATCCGAGGGAAGATGATCCGCATCCGACTGCCAAGCCCAGAAAAAATGCCCGTATTATAAGAATTTAAAAACAAGGTTTCCCAACGTGTATGTATTGGGAAACCCTGTTCTGTATCATTTTGTCTGTTATAACTCTACTCTGTGCGCAGCGTCCGCATCGAATTGAGGATCGCCAGTACGGATACACCGACATCCGCAAACACGGCCGCCCACATATTGGCATATCCAGTCGCACCGAGAATGAGTACGATCGCTTTGACTGCGAGCGCAAATACGATATTCTGTCTGACGATACGGAGCGTCTTGCGCGCAATCGCTACGATCGATGCAATCTTGCGCACATCATCATCCATCAAAACGACATCTGCCGCTTCGATTGCGGCATCGCTGCCCATGCTGCCCATCGCAATACCGACATCCGCTCTGGTCAGCACCGGTGCATCGTTGATACCGTCACCGACGAATGCCAGTTTGCCTTTCTCGGGCAGTGCTCCAAGAAGCTTCTCTACCTCGGATACCTTATCCGCCGGAAGCAGTTCATAATGAACTTCATCTATACCGAGCTGTGCTGCGACCGCCTCTGCCGCCTCCTTGCGGTCACCGGTGAGCATGACGGTCTTTCTGACGCCGACATGCTTCATCGCAGCGAGCGCTTCACGTGCACCTTCCTTGACCGTATCCGAGATCACGATCGTTCCGGCGAAGCTGCCCTCACATGCCACATACACGACAGTGCCCGCGCTCTGTGATTCTTCGAACGACAGATTCAGGGACTTCATGAGCTTGGCATTGCCGACATAGACCTCTCTGCCGTCGATAAATGTATGGATTCCGTGCCCGGAGATCTCCTCCGTGCGATCCACACGCTCCATCGCGAGCGTCTTGCCATAGGCTTCTCTGATGGAAGCCGCGATCGGATGGGTCGAATAGCCCTCGGCGAGCGCCGCCAGCTCCAGCAGTTCATCCGGCTGCATCTTGACAGGAGCCACTTCATTGACCTTGAATTCGCCCTTAGTGAGCGTTCCTGTCTTGTCGAATACAATCGTATCCAGCTCTGCTACAGCCTCTAAATAGTTGCTGCCCTTGACGAGCACACCTTTTTTAGAAGCAGCTCCGATACCGCCGAAGAAACCGAGCGGGACAGAGATGACCAGTGCACACGGACAGGAAATAACGAGGAAGGTACATGCACGATAGATCCATGTTCCAAACAGTGCTCCGAGACTGCCTGCTCCGGTCAGTGCGAGCACGATCGGCGGAATGATCGCCAGAACGACTGCTCCGATCGTGACAACCGGGGTATAATATTTTGCAAAACGCGTGATAAAGTTCTCCACTTTCGCCTTTTTGCTGGATGCATTCTCGACCAGCTCTAAAATACGTGCGACGGTCGAATCATCAAATTCCTTGGTCGTGCGTACCTTGAGTGTACCGCTGCCATTGACACAGCCGCTGATGATATCGTCTCCGACAGATGCTCTGCGCGGAACAGACTCTCCGGTCAGTGCCGCCGTATCGATCATGGACTCACCTTCTACGACAACTCCGTCCAGCGGCACACGCTCACCGGGCTTGATCACGATGATCGATCCGACTTCCACATCATCCGGATCAACCTGTGTGAGTACGCCATCCTCTTCAATATTGGCATATTCCGGACAGATGTCCATCATATCTGAGATTGATTGTCTGGACTTGCCGACCGCATAACCCTGGAACAATTCGCCAACCTGATAGAACAGCATAACGGCTACCGCTTCCGAGTACTCTCCGACACCGAATGCGCCAAACGTGGCTACCATCATCAGAAAATTCTCATCAAATACCTGTCCATTCCGGATATTACGTGCGGCTTTGAACAAAATATCATAACCGATGATCAGATACGGGATCAGACAGATCAATGCCAGCAGAATATGCGGCTGGATACGGTCTGACAGACCGGTATGCTCTCCGACCATGATCGCCACCAGCATGACAAATGCGATCGCAATACGCACGACCATCTGTTTTTGTTTCTTCGTCATAATCTATACCTCACCTGATCGATTATCTCAGGATCTTCATGTCAGGCTCTACCTTTGCACATACAGCTACCACTTCATCCATGATCGCGTCAAAACGCTCATCATCAGCATCCAGAGTCAGTTTCTGTGTCATAAAGCTCATGGTCGCATCATTGACACCGTCGATCTTTTTGATCGCTTCCTCCATTTTTGCTGCACAGTTTGCACAATCCAGATCTTCCAGCTTAAATTTCTTCTTCATAATACATGTCCTCCTGTTATTTTAATTTTTTACAAATTACTCTTCGATATGCTCGCGTCCCTGATCAATGATCAGACGCACATGATCATCTGCCAGCGCATAGAACACCGATTTGCCCTCGCGTCTGCCTGTCACCAGCTTCGCCTGCTTTAAGATCTTGAGCTGATGAGAGATCGCTGACTGCGTCATCTGCAGCGCTTCTGCCAGATCGCAGACACACAATTCCGACTGGAACAACACATATAAAATACGGATGCGCGTGGAATCCCCAAATACCTTAAACAGCTCTGCCAGATCATATAGTTCATCCTCATCGGGCAGCCCTGCCCGTACCTTTTCGAGAAGATCCGCATGTACACAGGTATCTTCACAGGTCTCTACGTCGTTGATCGCCATTGGTATGCTCCTTTCTGTGTCAAAATCAAAATCGTTGCCGACGCATGTTCATGTTTACATATGAGCAACTGTTCATATGTTTATGCTATCACCATTACTGTCTATTGTCAATAGTTAATTTTAGTGTTTACGCAAACTGAAATTCATGTTAGAATAGGGTAGTATTTTTTTGCTTTACAACGATAAAGCGTCCATTTATATTACAGGAGGTTATGAATATGAACACTACAAACTTTCTGATCATCGCGGCGATCGTGATCTATCTGCTCGCGATGCTCGCAGTCGGTTTTCTATTTAGTAAACGGACTTCCAGCTCAGAAGACTTCTATCTCGGCGGACGTAAGATGGGACCGCTCGTCACTGCCATGAGTGCGGAAGCCAGTGATATGAGCAGCTGGCTGCTCATGGGTCTGCCCGGTGTCGCCTATCTGTCCGGTGTCGCTGATGCCGCCTGGACCGCGATCGGTCTCGGTGTCGGTACCTGGCTCAACTGGTATTTTGTCTCACGCAGACTGCGCCGCTACTCACAGAATATCGGTGCGATCACTGTTCCCGAGTTTTTCTCCAAGCGCTATCATGACAAGAGCAACGCGCTCAATGCTCTGGCTGCACTCGTGATCATCATCTTCTTCATTCCGTATACAGCATCCGGTTTTGCTGCCTGCGGCAAGCTGTTCAACAGCTTATTTGGTGTTGATTACACGACTGCCATGATCGTGGCTGCTCTCGTGATCGTTGGTTATACGATCATGGGCGGTTTCGGTGCCGTATCCACGACTGACCTGATCCAGAGTATCGTTATGACGATCGCACTCATCTCCGTATTAACTTACGGCATCACGAACGCCGGCGGCTGGGATGCTGTCGTTGATAATGCACGTTCCCTGCCCGGTTACCTGTCACTGACCGCTACGCATGATGCTGCTACCGGAAATTCCGTACCCTACGGCGCTTTGTCCATCGCTTCCTGTCTGGCATGGGGCTTTGGCTACTTTGGTATGCCCCATATCCTGCTCCGTTTCATGGCGATCGAGGACGAGAAAAAGCTCGTATTATCACGCCGTATCGCTACGATCTGGGTATTTATCGCTATGGCAGTCGCTATCACGATCGGTGTTGTCGGTCTCGGCATGACCAAGGCCGGTTCTCTCGAGTTTCTTGAAGGCAGCTCCAGCGAGACGATCATCGTCCGGATCGCAGGTCTGATCAGCGGACACGGTATCCTGACTGCTCTTCTCGCAGGTGTGATCCTCGCAGGTATTCTCGCTGCTACGATGTCCACCGCGGACAGCCAGATGCTCGCTGCTGCTTCCAGCGTATCCCAGAATGTCGTGCAGGACTTTTTACATATTAAATTGAACGAGAAGCAGAGTCTGATCGTCGCACGTATTACGATCGCAGCGATCGCTATCCTCGGTATCATCCTCGCCAGAGACCCGAATTCTTCTGTATTCGGTATCGTATCCTTTGCATGGGCCGGATTTGGTGGCGCATTCGGTGCGGTTATGCTGTGCGCACTGTTCTGGAAGCGTTCCAACAAATGGGGTGCACTCGCCGGTATGCTCTCAGGCGGTGCTACCGTATTTATCTGGAAATACCTGGTTCGCCCGATCGGTGGCGTATGGAATATCTACGAACTGCTGCCCGCATTCTTTGTATCTCTGCTGTTCATCATCGTTGTCAGCCTGCTGACTGCGGCACCCGATGAAGCACAGATCAAGGAATTCGAGGCTGCAAAATAGTTTTGTACTTATAATCAAAAAAAGAGCACAAAAAAGGTTATGTCATCCGCGTTTGGAATGACATAACCTTTTTTAGATATTTTGATTTTACTTCTGCTCTTCTTTTTGTTTTCTCGCATTAGCAAGGTATTTTTTCATGGAATCGAATACCATCTCTCTGGAATATACCCGCTTTGCTGTCTCTTTCTTCGGTGTACGGAAGCCCTGTACACGCTTTAATGCCAGACGATGGCTGATATCCATCTCGCGGATCGAACGCTCCATATTTTCTCTCGAATAACGCGCCCGCTCCTCGGCCAGTGCCACGCTCGCCGCCTGTGTCTTCTCCTGTACAGAGTTGACGAACTGATCCATATGCTGGTTGAGCGCTGTCTCCAGTGCGACTACGTTGTGCTCAAAGTGTGTCAGCGCGGATACCGTCAGTGTCGCGTCTGCCGATACGACTGCCATGAACAGCAGCGACAGCACTTCCATCCATATCGGAGAGATCCATCCGGTCATATTTTTGGTCATCGGTGCGATCCCGTATACGACGATCAAGCCGGCTAATCCAAATCCGCAGGATGCCGGAAAACACACGCGTCCGTGGATGTTCAGCGGTACATCGCTGTAATCCCACCAGTATGCATGGAACAGTTTTTCCAACACATATGAGGTCACATATTCGAGTACGATACTTCCGAAAAATGCGATCAAAAAGATCTGCCACCAGGCTAATTCCGGTACTTCATGCACATCCAGCTGATCTACGATAAATGTGATCGATGCGGCTCCTACGCCGTAGATCGGGCACAATGGACCGTAGAGGAAGCCTCTGTTCTGCCATTTTCCGGTTTTGATCGTGCAATAGGTGGATTCGTAGATCCAGCCCATGCAGCTAAACAATACAAAATATACAAAGTACTTACTAATCCACATGGTTTTCCCCTTTTCTTATGTGTGGCTGTGGTGTTTCGCATGTCTGCACAGCAGTGTCTCAGAGAGCGAGATGTATTTGTCTGCGAGACACAGGATCCAGGCCTCCCTGCTGCCCGGTATGTGGGTGATCGTGAGCGGCCACATATGCGACCGGATCATCTGCTGTACCCGCGCATCGACATGAAAATAACGGATCGCATTCTCACAGGAAGTATCCGGATGATGATAACCATGCAGGCGATGCGACTTATCATTCACATGCCAGTCATAGAGATAAAAATCATGCATAAACGCTCCCAGCACCAACGCCCGCTCATCTGCACCGAGATGCCATCGGCGATTCAGCAGAAAACACAGTGCCGTCACCCGTTCTGCATGATCGTAGGTCGTGATCGCTCCATGCTGGATATAACGCCGCATCTCCTGTATCTTTTCATGTCCGCGGTATTTTTGTAAAAAGCGGTCCAGCTCCGCCTGTTCTTCATCTGTCAGTTTCATGTGAGATTCACCTGCCTTCCACATGCCTTTTCTTATGATACCCAATTCACAGCAGCAAGTCAAATAAATACCTTTTATGTTATAGCCTTCTTCGCATCCTTCACGTACGGACCACACTTTGAAAGTATCACTTACTCCACAATCTCCCAATAACCAGATTTCGGTGATCCATGCCGAACAACAATTTCCGCTTTTTTCAATTTTTGTATATTATTTTCAACGGTTCGTCCGGATACGCCTATATTCTCCGCTATTTTCTTCGCTGAAATATATTTATCTTCTGCTATGCAACCAAGTATTTTCCGTTGAGTATCCGTAACTTTCTGTCTATCTTTACTGATATGAACTTTATCTCCGAAATTTTCTCCACCATTTACTCCGAAATTATCTCCGAAGTTTTCTCCGAAATTACTATTGTTTCCGTTGTCCTGAACATTTCTAAATAAATTAACACGGAACATATCATCAAATACTTCTACAGCAGGAACCGGAAGCCCATATTCTTTGGCAGCACTTAATATTCTTCTTATGCCACTTCCCCATGCTTCAACCAGTCCCATCTGACTAAAAATATTAGCAATCAGCTTATTCCTAATCTTGGAATGTCCGCTCATCACTTCTTCATAAGTTAATCCATTGTATAACCCTCCCGGTGACGTCACTTCCAAACGATCATCATAAATTGCTACCTGTATGCAGGATTCATCTAACAAATTTCTATGACAATGAGCATTAATGATCATTTCACGAATTGCCTCTACCGGAAGTTCATAACTTTCCCGACGTACCAATCCACCTATCGTTGCTCCTAACCTGATATTCCTCAAAACGAAATCGACCGCACTTTCTATCTGTTTATATATCGGCCCAGTATATTCACGCTTATCGAGAAAAACTCCTCTATCCGTTCCCCTAAATACTGCACACTGCGTTTTGGAAAATGGGAAATAATCTGAGGTAAGCAACACATACGCATTTGATGCAAGCATATTACCCTCGCTACTTTTCAATATTTTCCAGTTAAAGAGCTGCTCTTTTCTCACCTTGTTTTCAGACAATCCAGCCTTCTTCCGAAATTCCTCAATATCCTTACACAAAGTCTGCGTTGCCTCTTCTGTCACTTCATACCCTACACAAGTAAGTTCATCCCATGAAATACGGGCACCTTCCATCTCCAATTCACTAATCTTTTCCGGATATGCAAGTCTGGATGTACCGGCAACACGAATATAAGTTCCTTTTGCCTTACCTTTGGACTTAATGTAATATGGTCGATTTTTCCCCGCTTCCACAGTAATAATAATGACCGTCTTTCCATCAACTGTTTGTGGTTCAATATCCGGAATTATCTGTGGCTCACAAGAATCTGATATTGCATTTGTTAATGCGTCCATAGTTTGAAACAAACTGTCACTATCTAAGCCAACCACTTGATGTGTTTTATCATCTACACCTATAACCAGTCTGCCACCTTGCGTATTAGCAAAAGCCACAACTGTTTTCATATATTTTTCACTTTTATCAGGCACTACCAGCTTGTATTCAACATTTTTTGATTCGCCGGAAAACAGCTCCTCTTTCACCATGACGCTACCTCCAATTTTACTTCTCCATAACTGTTCAGTACCTTCACAGTTACACTTCTTCTAAATTATAATCTCCAAATTTTATTTTTCTATAAAATCTATTGACTACAGTTACAACTGAAACACGTATGTAATAATTATATCAACGCATATATCTTTTGTAAAACTAAAGTTATGAGTCCTCAGACATTCTCATCTCAATTTTCTGCCCATAATATAAATAGAGCCATCCCAGAAATTTCTTCCCTAGGATGACTCTATTATATTACATCACAATCCGGTTGCATCAATGCTCATACCATCCGAGCACGCCGGGATGCAGGTTGATATTGATCTGCTTGACTTCCTGATATTCCTCCAGTCCGTGCACGCCGAGTTCTCTGCCGATACCGCTCATCTTGTAGCCGCCCCACGGTGCCTCGTTAAATGCCGGATTGTAACAGTTGATCCATGTGATACCTGCGCGGATCTCCTTGATGACACGCAGTGCACGCGCCCCATCACCGGTAAATACCGCTCCGGCCAGTCCGTATGGTGTATCGTTGGCCATGGCGATCGCTTCCTCCTCGCTGCGGAAAGTCTGTACGGTCACTACCGGTCCGAAGATCTCCTCTTTGACGATCGTCATATCGGAAGTACAGTTGTCAAATACAGTCGGACGGATAAAATAGCCCTTTGCGCAGTCTCCCTCTGTATAGCGTTCACCGCCACAGGCTACCGTTGCACCTTCGGCTTTTCCTTTCTCGATGTATGCCAACACTTTATTCATATGGCTCTCGCTGACCATCGCGCCCATATCAGGATTCGTCAATGGATCGCCGATCGTGATCGCATTCGCGCGCTCTGCGAGACGTTTTACAAATGCATCATGGATGCTCTCTTCCACGAGAATACGACTTCCTGCGGAGCAGATCTCGCCCTGATTTAAGAAGATACCGACCATCGCCCACTCGACTGCGCCCTCGAGATCCGCATCGGCAAAAATGACGTTCGGCGACTTTCCGCCGAGCTCGAGTCCGATCTTTTTGACATTGGTCGCAGCCTGACGCATGATGGACTGTCCGACTTCGGTACTTCCGGTAAAAGTGATCATGTCAACATCCGGATTGGCTGCCAGTTCATCTCCGATGACACCGCCGGGTCCCATCACGAGATTGACAGAGCCTTTTGGCATGCCGCATTCCTCAAAGATCTCAAATAAACGGATACATGATAATACACACACAGTCGCCGGCTTGAATACGACACTGTTTCCTGCTGCCAGCGAAGGAGCGAGTTTCCAGACACCCATCAGCAGTGGATAGTTCCACGGCGTGATCTCCGCACATACACCGACCGGCTCATGTACGGTATAGCTGTGCATCTCACCAAATCCGGTATTGACATCATAACAGCCGCCATGCGGAGTCTTGATCAGGCTCGCATAATAACGGAAGCAGTGTACTGCATCATCGACACCACAGGCTGCCTCACGTAACGGTTTTCCCATATCTATCACATCGAGTCTGGCGAGTTCGTCCGCGGATTCCTCGATCTTGTCCGCGATCTTTAATAACATGTCTCCACGCGCCTGGGAATCCATATCACGCCATTCTCTCGTCTCATAAAAGGAACGTTTTGCCGCTGCGACTGCCGCGCGCACATCGGGGATGCCCGCCTCTGCAACCTCTGCGATCACCTCTCCGTTTGTGGGATTGATCGATGTAAAAGTCCTGCCCTCACAGCCGTCTACCCATGCACCATCTATAAATAATTTCTTTTTGATCATATGCTCATTCTCCTTCTCAAGTCTGCCGGTGTTGCCGGCTATTTTTCCATCAGTCTGCCGTACATGGACGGTCTGCGATCACGATACACGCCCCACTGTCTGCGCTTAATATCAATCGCGTCCAGATCAAAGGTGTGTACGAGCACTGTCTCTGACTCACGGTCAGCCTCCTCCACGATCTCTCCGGTCTCATCTGCGATAAATGATGATCCGTAGAAGGTCATCTCAGAATCGCCCTGCTTCTCGTAGCCGACCCTGTTCGACGCGATCACCGGCATGATATTGGCTGCGGCATGACCCTGCATCGCATGCTGCCAGTGCGGTTTGGAATCGATATCGAGTGTCGGTTCGGATCCGATCGCGGTCGGATACAGAAGTATCTCTGCACCCATCAGTGCCAGACAACGTGCGGTCTCGGGGAACCACTGATCCCAGCAGATACCGATGCCGATCCTGCCATATCTGGTATCCCATACTTTGAATCCGGTGTCTCCGGGTGAAAAATAGAATTTCTCGGCATAAGGTGCGCCATCGGGAATATGTGTCTTTCTGTATATACCGAGCAGTGTGCCGTCCGCATCGATCACCGCGATGCTGTTATACATCATATTTCCGGCGCGCTCGAAAAAGCTGATCGGAAGAACGACCGATAACTCTTTTGCCACCTCTTTAAAATGTGCGACTGCAGGATTTTTGTCCACCGGCATCGACAGCTCCATGTACTCAAAGTCATGTTTCTGGCAAAAATACGGTGTCTCGAATAATTCCTGTAATAAGATCACGCTTGCACCCTTTGCCGCTGCCTCACGCACGAGTTTATCTGCTTTTTTTAATGTGTCCTCTCTGTCCCAGCTGCAGGCCATCTGAGTTGCAGCTACTGTTACGTTTCTCATGATTGTTCCTCCTGTTATCTAGATCATTGCCCGTTTTCCGGTCATATGTGTAATCTTCATCTCATATACGTTCAATATGTTCCACTCTCTGTCAATCTCGGCATCTATGCCATCCGCATACGCACTGCAGAAATGCTCTCCGATCCTCCGGATGACCGCGCGCTTCTTCTCCGCTTCCATCACCGGATAGATCTCTCCAAATGCGATCACGCTGCGATAGTCCGTTGTGTATTTTTCCGGAATGAGTGTATCGGCCGCGATCACACTCATGCTGGCCTTCGGCTCTCTGGCGATCGCATCACATTTATGCCCCTGCGTGGCACCGTGAAAATAGATGCATCCATCCATGTATATATAATTGACCGGCACCGAATACGGATACCCGTCATCTCCCGCCAGTGCGAGTGTACCGGTTCCCTGCCTGCGCAGGATCGCCTCGGTCTCCTCTGGCGATAACTGCTGTTTGGTCAGTCTCATCTCCCGAAACATATGTATCACCTGCTCTCTGTTATATTTTTATTTGATTTTTGTCTGTCACTTATGCACGATATATTTCTTTTCCTTCGAAATAATTCACATCTACATGCGTCCCACGGATCTGCTGCGGTGATATCTCGAACAGGTTCTGTGATAAGACGATGATATTTGCCTGTTTTCCCGGCTCGATCGTACCCATCTGATCCTGCGCGTGATAGACTTTCGCTGCGCCGTCCGTATATACTTTTAAGATCACATGCAGCGGCAGCTTCTCGGTCGCTGCATTGCATCCGGTCGGCTGACCGTGATCGTCACACCTCGTCAGGGCGGCATAGATCGTCGTAAAAGGATCGATCGTCACAACCGGATAATCCGTTCCGAGTGCGATCTGTCCGCCATGATCATAGATCGTGCGGATTGGGAACTCCAGTCTGCACCGCTCCTCGCCGAGTCTCCATACCTTGCCACCATTCGAAAGTGTCACATGATACGGCTGCATCGAAGGGATCACGCCCAGCTTTGCAAAACGATCGATATCATCCGGATGGATGTTTTCAATATGCTCGATCGTATTTTTATGCCCGGATGTATCCCATCCGCTCTCCCGCTGCGCCTGTTCATACAGATCCAGCGCCATCCGTACCGAACCATCCGCGATACAGTGCAGCCGCACCTGAATCCCAGCTTTGTTGGCTGCGGTGATCTCCTCGAGCATGCGCTCCTTTGGATGCAGCGGTAATCCTTCGCCACATGTCTCCGGGCGATCGGTATACGGCTCTAACAGCAATCCGGTGTAAGTCTCTGTCACACCATCGATGAACCCCTTGACACCATTGATATGTACATGCGCGGTATCGATCTCTTTTTTCAGTTCAAAATACGGTGTAAAATCCGTATGATCAAACAATTTCGTGTAGATAAACGTGTGTGCACACAGCTCATCGGTCTCTTCGAGTGCGGTCAGTTGTCTGTAGCGCGTGCGCGTATCGTCGGTATAATCATCGGCGAACATCTCACTGACGCCCGCGATCCCGTATGATGCCAGCTTCTGCTGGAATTCGCGGTGGATACCTGCCATCTCGGTCGCGGAGAACTCCATATATTTCTGCATCGCCGGCTCATATGCCGCCGGTTCGATAAAGAGTCCCGCCAGCGATCCATCCGAAAACCTGCATACCTCACCGTTTTCCACATCATAATCCGGTGCAAATCCGACTTCTTCCATCGCTTTGGTGTTCAGCCACATGCTGTGCGAATCCGCACACAGCAGATAGACCGGCCGATCCGGGATCAATGCGTCCAGGCTGCGGCGATCCGGCAGCGGCGCATCGTTCCATGCTCCGACAAACCAGCCCACACCACGAATCCTTCTCTGATTCGGATGCTCTGCGGCATAATCTGCGATCATCCGGGCACATGCCTCCTGCGAGGTACATTCACCCAGCGTATCACACACATAATCACTGGCATCGATCGCACCGGAAAACATATGTGTATGTGCATCGATAAAGGATGGCATGATCAGCTGATCACCGTAATCGGTACATTCCAGCCCCGCGTATTCACCGTATGACTCATAATCCCACGGCAATACCTGTCGGATCTTCGTTCCTTCTATTAAAATAGCAGCGGGCTGCGGAACATCCGCAAGCCCTGTAAATACATTTCTGCTTCTGATCAAAAATTGCTTCATCATCTATTCCCCTTTTTATTTCCATTTACATGATAAATCCGCAAACGAGGTAGCACACCAGCGTGAGCACACTCGCAATCAACACGTATGGCAGCTGCGTGACCGTATGCTCCATGTTGTCAATGCAGGCTCCTGTCGAAGCCAGTACGGTCGCATCACCATAGAAGCATGCATGGCTTCCGAATGCACCACCGGATACGACTGCGCTCATGACGAGCACCGGATTGGCACCGAGTGCTGCTGCCAACGGGAACACGATCGGCGTAACGACTGCGCACATGCCCCAGAAGGAACCGGTCGTAAATCCGAGCGCTGCTACCAGAATGAATGTGATCATCGGGAAGGTCGCTCCGCTGAGGAGTGGTGTCATCGTCTGGATGATATAATCCGCCAGTCCCATATCAGCAGTCAATGTCTGTACGCCGAATGCTACGACTAAGAGGATCGCTACCGGTGTCATATCCGCATAACCTTTTGCCACGATATTGAAGAAATCGCCAAATGTAACGACTTTTCTCGGAACATAGAGGATAAAGCAGGCTAAGATCGCCAGTACAACTGCTACGAGCACATCGCTGGTCACGATCGCTACTCCTACGAGTACGCCCATCGGAATGATGAAATCCCAGATATTTCCTTCTTCCTCATAGCCTTCATGCTCCTCATGATTGTATTTTCTGCTGGCGTCGGAATATACCTTACCGGTCTCAGCGACACGCTGATAAGCCTTCTTCATCGCTCCGACCTTCGGCATGATACCAAGCGCAAACAACAGCACGATGATCAATGTGATGATCGGGTAGAAGCAGAACGGGATCGCATGCATGTAAGCATCCATACCGGATGTATATCCCGCACTTGTGATAAAATCCTGCTCAAAGAACAGACTCGCATAGAACACTGCCCATGTAGAGAACGGAAGCAGTACACAGACCGGAGCTGCCGTTGAATCCAGCATGTATGCCAATGTCTCACGGGGAATCTTTTTCTTATCAAATACACCCTTCATACATACACCGATGGATAATACATTTAAATAGTCATCTACGAAGATCAAGATACCGAGTATAAATGTAACCAGCAGTGTCTTGCGCTCGGTATTACACAGTTTTTCGACTAACTTCGAAAAACCGAAGCTGCCTTTCGCCTCCTGTAACAATGCGATCAGACTGCCGAATAATCCGCAGATAATAATGATCCATACGTTATCTGCCAGCGCTGTCTGCATCACCGTACACCACTGTGTGATAAAGCTGCCCTTGTACAGTACCAAGGCTGCGAGCAGTGATCCTGCAATCAAAAACTCCACGCACTTTTTTGTATATATCGCTCCTACAATAATAAACAGAATGATAAAGATCGCTATCAAACCAGTATTCATGTCTATGTCTCCTCTCGTCTTCCGGCATCAGATGCCGTTTTTTCCCCGGTTCTACTCTCCGCCGAACTTGCGTCTCACAGCGTCTGCCAGAAACTGTGCCGTACCCTCTACACCGAACAGGCTGCTGTCGATCAGAATATCCTTATGCCGCTTGTCGTCCGGCAGGAATCCTGCGTACTGCATGTGGTAGGAATCGCGCGCCTCATCGACACTCTTGATCATGCGCTTCGCCTCAGTCTCTTCCATCTGAAGATCCTCGATACAATGACGAAGTCTCGCCTCATAAGAGGCATATATGTAAATATGCATACTGTTTTCCACTTCACTCAGGATAAAATCAGAGCAGCGGCCGACGATAATGCAGTTATCCTTTTCTGCCAGGAACTTGATGATATTCTCCTGTGCCTCAAAAATATCATCCTGCGTAGAGCTCGTGCCCTTTCCTAACGGAAACTGCATACGCGAGAACGGATTTTTGATCTGTTTTGCCGCTTTTTCCTCTTCCTGATCTACGACCGATACCGGCAGTTTCAGCTTCTGCGCCGCCTGATCCACGATATCCCTGTCGTAATACTCGATGCCCAGCAGCTCACTCATCCGCTTTGCGATCGGACGACCCAGGCTGCCGAATTGTCTGGTAATCGTAACAACGTATTTACTCATATCCCCATTCCTCCGTTTGATTTATAAGTTCTGCCGTTATTCATATTTACAGCAGTAAAAAAAGGCACATATTCCCGAAAATGGGAATATGCGCCTTTGCATTGCCTTTTTATTTTCCTGTTTTATAAATTGAATGTCTTTTTCGTATCAGCCAGTGCCTCATCCATCCGGCTGATGACATCTCTGATATCCTGATCGGAGATGACTGCGGTCGGCTCGAAACGGATCGTCTTGGCATTGACCAGAGTACCTGCGGTCATGACCTTTCTGGCAAATAAGCCCTTGGATGTCTCGTATCCTAACTCGCAGGAACGGAACTCTACGGCCAGCATCAGTCCGGTTCCGCGAACCTCCTGAATGATCTCTGGGTACTTGTCAGCCAGTGACTGAAGTCCTGCCTTCAATACCTCGCCCTTCTTTGCGCAGACACCGGGGATATCATTCTCCAGCATATACTTAATCGTTGCGATCGCTGCCGCACAGCAGAGCGGGTTGCCACCGAATGTCGGTGAACCGAGCAGCCACGGGTTGTCGATCAGATCCTGTGTCCACATCTTCGGTCTGCAGATGATACCGGTGATCGGGAGGATACCACCACCAAATGCTTTACCGAATGTCATGATATCAGGAACGACGCCCTCTGCCTCGCAGCGCCACATCGTACCGGTACGGCCCATACCTGTCTGGATCTCATCAAAGATCAGTGCAACACCGGTCTCATCACAGATCTCACGAACCTCTGCCAGATAACCCTTCGGGGGAACGATGACACCTGCCTCACCCTGGATCGGCTCTAAGATCACGGCTGCGACCTTTTCTCCGACTGCCTGCAGATTCTTGATCGCCTTGCGGACATCCTCTGCGTTACCATACTCTACATGCTGTACCTGCTGTACCATCGGAGTATACGGAACACGGTAGGTTCCTTTACCACCCATTGAGATCGCACCCATTGATTTGCCATGGAATGCTCCGACGGTAGATATGTACCAGCGTCC
>JBNMHW010000073.1:0-16132 GCA_050872965.1 bacterium
AAACCGCAAAGCGCGGTCGAGAGGGGCAGTATAAAGTTGATGTGTTGTATGTGGCTGCAGTAGCACGTATGCTACCCGGTCACTTGTCCTCGTTTGTAAGTTCCGTTACGTGCAGCATTCCATGAGCGTACTCAAAGAAACGTCTGCTTTTTATAGTGTCCTGTGTGAAGGGAATATGTTCCCTCATCCGTTTTGTTCTCTGTTACCTAACTATCTCCAGTCAGGCCAAATTGTAAGTTTTCAGGATTCGCAAATTGCACAGCAATTTGCCTTTCGTTTTTTCTTTCGTGTTTCTGTTTCTTAATGTCAGTTAATGAATTCAACGCTACCACCAGCTTTGTCAAATTCACCTGACAATCCGTCCGTACCACGGACTTCTAATTCATAATCAAACTTATAGTCATATACCTTACCTTTAGAATTTGCCGCCCTTCCTTCTACCCAGGCATGTCCGTAATCCTCACAGATCTTTACATCAATGCCAAGCCAGGAGAAGAGTACATAATCAGCAATGGCAAATTCGCCACAGGTGCCGATAGCCTCGCAATTATACAGCTCTTTCAAAACCTGACGGTCGGTATATCCGTGCCAGTAGCGGCCTCTTTCCGCCTTGTCATAATTGATGCGTCCGCCATTTAAGATGTTGGATAAGCTGATCGCATACAGTTTCAGGATATTAGATGCATCATTGAAGCTGGGAGAGTTAAATAAGATCCGGTCTGCTTTACTGGTCTTATAGTGGAGATATTCCTCCAATGTCCATGACTTGAACGGTTCGATCGCCGCACCGCCGTCACCGAGCATCTCTTTGGCTTCTTCCAGTTCCTCATTGTATGCTTCCAGCTCATCTGCATTGAAGTCAGCCAGATCATCGGCAAACACTTCATTGAGGTCTTTACCGATATAGAATCCGTCTGAGATTTCCTGCATCATGCCGCACATGTAGTAGTAACACTCAGCATTGTCCTTGCTGATCGTTACCTTGTAGTAGCCGTCACCCATCTTCTTTGTATCATACTTGAAGATGACGCCGAGACGGTTGGCAGCCTGCACCATCGGTGTAAGGTCTTTGCAGATCTGGTCCGGATTGCCCTTGGTATAGAAGCTGAATGCCTTTTTGGCACGCAGACTTTTATGGATCTGCGCAGCAAGCTCCGTGGATGCGGATGATACAGCGGATGCATGCATCTTTTTCTCATTGGCTTTCTTATCGGCGATCGCCTTGTTTACCTTGTTGCGGTAAGCTTTGGCATCCTTGGCTGAAACGGTATAGACATAGCCGTTCACATCCCTGATCTTTTTTTTGGAAGTATAAGTGAAGCCGACATTACAGCCGTTTGCTTTCTTTACAGCCGCTTTTACCCGATAGAGCTGGTAATATACCGGTGCCTGGAAGGATACACTTTCCCCCTGCATCAGCCGTTTATGCAGCTTCTTGGCAGTGGAATAAGAGTCCACGGTGAAAAATCCGGCTGTTGCTGCCTGTACTTCCATGACAGGCTGTGTGGCTGTTGATACCGGTACTGCGAGGGCAGCAGCGAGCATCAGTGCTGTGATACGCTTCTTTAAAAATGTATGTCTCATGTTTTTGTTCCTCCTTTTTTATAAATATTTTTCCGTACATATTTATTATGTTTTATTTTATCAAAAAAGCAGGGGCAAAACAACAGGTATGATCCGCCGGATATTTTTTATTTACGTCCATTTTTCCGAAACCATAATAAATACGGTATAAAAATGGAAAGATCCGTGCCCGGCATGCAGGACGGGCACGCTGCTCGGTCAATTTTCTGTTTGTTATCAAAGAAAGTTATTTATGTTTTGATGTGCATATGTTATATTTGAAGTAATGAGTAATAATATGTTTGGGTTTTGAGATTACGATGTAGCAACGGAAACGTTTAATAGCAGGGAGGTTTTTATGGGTATACCACATGAGGTGGAGCAGATCCGGCAGAGACAGGCACAGGAACATGAGGAACGGATGCAGCAGGAGCAGGCACAGCAGTTGAATGCCATGCAGCAGGAGCAGCAGGTACAACAGACGCAACAGCCGGCGCATACGATGAGCAGTGCCAAGGAGACATATTTTACACAGATTGCCAATATGGAAGATACGGCTAAGCTTGGCAAGAAGAGCTTCAAATCCAATACAGCGGCAAAAAAAGCGCGTAATGAGCGGATTGACCGGGCGAGGCTGATGACTGCGAGGGCCACAGAGTATACGCTGGATGTTCAGGAGACATTAAAGGAAGCCTATGCACAGCAGGCGAAGATCAAGCATCCACATGTGGAAGTTGTGCTGGAGCGGCTGGAGCAATATCCGTTTTCACCACAGATGTTTTTCAGCTCGGTGATACGCAGTAATCTGGCGGCTTATATCTCACGTTTGCAGGAGTATGATTATCTCAAACGTACGGCTGGCGAATCCGAAGAATATAAGGATCGGATCGAAGCAATGGCTCCGCTCATGAATGCACTCCGCCATCGCCTGCGTGTCTATTGTGAGCAGAACCGGGTGCGTCTGGATGGCACGATCCTGGATGATGCGCAGGAAGCTGCCACATTATCGGATGAAGAGGTGGCAGACTGGTATGAGCAGACGCAGCAGCATACCGTCCGTACCGGACTTTTAAGACCCGGAGCAGTCGATGCGATCACGGATGAAGATCGAGAGCGGATCGGGGATATGCGGAAGGAAGCAGGCAGAGCGGATGCCACGCAGCATGCGGGCGCATTGCAGTGGACCAGAGAGGATGCGATCTCTTCGCATTCCGATCGGCTGGAGCAGGAGTCCAGAGATCAGCTTCGCAGATTTAACCGTGGCTTGTATGACGCAGGAAGGAAGGATCTCGCGGCTGTAGTGAATGAATATCTGAATGGTACACGTTATGTGGTTGGTTATACAGAGGAACGCAAGCGTCTGGTCACAGCGATGAAAGCTGTAGATGCCGCGCTTGTAACGGAACAGAGCGAGGAGGCCAGACAGATCCTTACGGCAATGCAGACCTATTTTGTGCATATGACCAATGGAAAGCTGGTGATCCCGGAGGATACACCCGAAGATCAGATCCTGAATTATGCAGATGTCGAGTTGAAAGAGACAGGAGGATCGGGCAGAGGAAGCACCAGAAACAGTATGATCCGGCTATTGTCACATTGGAGCGATCAGACAGATACACCGCTCTTTTCGCACGAGCCAGTCGTCAATGACCTCAAACAGCGGCTGGTGTCCAATTGTTATATGGTGGCAAGTACGGCTTCACTGGTAGAACTGAATCCGGATAAATTAAAGGAATGCATCAGGGATAATGGGGATGGTACGGTTACGGTCCGTCTCTATCTGACCAAGGATGAATTGAAACGGGTTCATGGTCAGGCTCCGGACGGAGAGGAAAAAAAGAATGACGCAGTTGATACTGCGGATGACGATGATCTGGGTGACTTTGCTATTGTGGGTGAAGATGAGATGGAACAGGCTAGGGAGGCCAATACGCGTGTTGCTACCTATGTCACCGTAAAAAAAGAGATTCCCCGGATCAATGATATGGATCCGATGTCTGCGGGGACATTGTGGATGCAGATGATCGAGAAAGCGTGTGCATATGTCGGACGTGAGGGGCGTACGGGCTATCAGTCTCTCTGGTATGGTGAAGGCGGTGCGTTTTTAGCGCGGCTGACCGGTGTTGAATCGGTCACAGATTACGTCGGATCAAACAGGGCAGCGCTTGAGATCGACGGCAAAAAGGATCGGCTGTTTCGGGGTATCTGCGATGCAGGAAGCAAAAATATGATCTACCATGCAGGCTCCAACCAGCAGAGCCAGGATGGATTAAACAGTGGGCATGCATATTCGGTTCTGGGTGGCAAGGAAGTGGATGGCAAAAAATATGTGCTGTTGCGCAATCCGTACAGCACCCATTCCTTACAGTATGATAAGCAACAGAAAAAATCGAAGACCGGATGGCTCTTATCAGCAGGATCGGATGAGACGTATGGCCAGTTTTATATGGAATATGAAGATTTTCTCCAGGCATTTGACAAGGTGAGCCATACGAATCTGTCTGGGAATGCTGAGTAAAAAGACTTGCTATTTTACCGTAGTCAGAATAGAATGGTTAATGAGGAATATGACAGGCACAATAGATGTGATGTCAGAAAAAGGAGGATATTTTTATGAAACACATGAAGAAACGCATGATGGCTGCATTGCTCACAGCAGCAATGGTGATCTGCACATTTGCGAATGTGGCACCCGCGAGCGCTGCTACACTGTCAGCAAAACAGTACCTGAGCAAGATGGAGAAGGCATCTGCAAAGGTAAAGTCCTATGAGTCCACGGCAACGACGATCGTTAAGGCAAGCACTGAAGGTCAGGATATGACTTCAAAGTCTGTGGTTAAGCAGGTGATGTTTGCAGATCCATTAAAGGCAAAGTCAGTGACTAACACGACAGTGACTAGTGAAGGAACAGAAACCAAGTCAAAAATAGTCACCTATATGAAGCAGAATTCTAAGGGAAAGATTTATGCATATACATCTACAGATGGTTCTGATTATGTAAAGATGGATATGACCGGACTGGTTGATGATCTGACAGGGCTGGATGTCTCCGGTTATTCTGGTGCAAAGATCGTAAAAAAGAGCGTCAAGGTAAACAAGGTCGATACGGTTCAGATTTCTGCAAAGATCAAGGGCGCTGATATGGCATCTGTGCTGGATTCTATGGGTCTGAGCAGCGAGGATAGCGATGTGACAGTTGATTATTCAACATTGAAGCCGATCAATGTAACCTTGTGGATTGATAAGAAAACCTATCATCCGGTAAAGCTTCAGACAGAGATGAAGGACTTCTTAAACAGTTACATGACTGTGCTTTACCAGATGATGGGTGTGGATGATATGAGTATTGATTATTCAAAGGTATCGTCTACTACAACATATGCAAAGTACGATAATGCTTCTAAATTTACGATTCCGAAGGCTTGTAAATAGTGGATCGTACAATGATCAGCTCCGGCTATAGCGGAGCTGGTCATTTTGTATACTTGACAGATTAAGAAATGGATTGCGAATCATGACAGCATTTCTTGATAGGGGAATATGCGATGAATTATAGCTATGCTTGTGATCTGAGCGTCGCGATATTGAGCGCACTCGTACTGTTTGTGATAAATATGGTGTATATTCCGAGGAACCGGAGATTGTTTTATGTCAAATTGGCGCTGGGCAATCTGATCTATGCGTGTGTACTTAGTATGCTCTTTTATGAGTATCTGCTACCGAGAGTCAGTACTGTGAGCAATTTGCTGGTATATCTGGTGCATAATGCACAGCAGATCAGTCTGATCACGGAATTACTCATTTTTATCATCTATGTATTCGATCTGGTCGGTTATCATAATAAGAGAGCCTATGTCATGCTCGTGGCGGCAGTGCTGGTATTTTATATCCTGGAGCTGACTTCGATCAAGACAAAGATCGGATTTTATATTGATGGGGATACAGTATATCACGGCAGCATTACGAGTCTGTATCTGATCTGGTATGTGATGGCGATGCCGGTACTGGCGGTGACGATCATACATGAGAACAGAATCATCATCAACCGAATCTATCGGGCAGTATCTGTCGTGTTTGGCTTGGGACTGGTGATCACAGTGCTACAGTATCTGCATGGTACAGACACCTATACGACATTGACGTATTTTCTGCCGATACTGGTGATCGTATTTTTATTTCACAGCAACAGCTACAATTCGACCTACGGTGCATTGGATCGTGAGGCGCTCAGGGGCAGGATCGATGATCTGAACAGGCACCACGGCAGGTTCTATTTTGTCTATGTCAGTATCAGCAATTTTTCGAGGATCGCCGGAGATCAGCGTGTGATCGAAGATTTTAAAGATTTTGCGGAGAAAACAGATTATACAGATTATCTCTTCC
Source organism: bacterium (assembly GCA_050872965.1). Taxonomy (GTDB): domain Bacteria; phylum Bacillota; class Clostridia; order Lachnospirales; family Lachnospiraceae; genus W0P33-017. The sequence goes on from JBNMHW010000073.1 coordinate 5,947, forward strand.
GCTATGATGAAAATACATTTGTCATGATCTATGGTTCTGACCGCCATCTGAGCGAGATGGATCGGGCATTTCAGGGGCTGCACGAGCGGTATCAGTTGGGGCACCGGGTGCTTGTCATTCCGTCAAATGATGCATGCCGGAAGCTGAGTGAGTACATAGAATTCTGCCGCTATCTGCTTAGAAGACATGACGAGAGTTATGTACAGGTAGATGAGAATGAGGTGGATGCTTTTAAAAACTACCTGATCATCAAACAACAGTTAACGGATATTGCAGATCAGATGGATCTCGATGATGAACGTGTACTGGTGTACGGTCAGCCGATCTATGATGTGCGCAGACATGCATTTACGACCGCGGAATCTTTGATGCGTTTGAAACTGCCGGATCTGGGCATGATATATCCAGATATTTTTATTCCGATTGCGGAACAGGAGGGAAATATCCATGCGCTGACCCGGATCATATTAAATAAGGTATGCCGTTATCTGGCAGCTCATGCACAGCCGGATCGGATCTCGGTGAATTTCTCAATGTATGAGATTACCAAGCGTGGATTTTATGAGGATATCATGGGGATTCTGACAAAATATGAATTTGACAGATCAAGGATCGCATTTGAGATCACAGAGAGTGTGGATGCGGATCATCTGGATGATATCCGGGATATTTTGCAGAAATTCCGTGATCTGGGAATCAAAATTTATCTGGATGATTTCGGTACGGGTTACTCCAATCTGGAACATATTACAAATCTTCCGATTGATGTGATCAAATTCGATAAATCGTTAGTAGATTCTTCCGGATACAGCGAACGGTCGAAATATCTGGTTGAGGGTATGTCGAGTATGTTCCATACGATCGGATACCAGTTGTTATATGAGGGCATCGAGACGGCACCGGATCAGGAGCGCTGTATCGGCATGCGGGCACAGTATTTACAGGGCTACCGGTATTCGAAACCGATACCGATCGAGAAACTGGCAGATTTTATCAAACATCCACCCGAAGAATGCATGGATATGGAAAAATAGTGTTATTATAAGACCTTTTTTCGGATACGAATTTCAGAAGAAAGGAGAAGAACGTGGAAGAGGAATTATTTATCCCGGAGCGCCCGGATTATGAGGCGGAACTGTTAGAAATACTGAACTCGGATGCAAAGCCTTCCGAATTGCGTGAGCAACTGGATGATTATCATGAGAATGATATCGCATCGCTATTGCAGCATCTGGACAAGGATGCGCGCAAGCGTCTGTTCATGCTGCTGAGTGCCGAGCGCATATCAGAAGTCTTTTCTTACGTGGAAGAGGATGAGATCAAAGGCTATATGCAGGAGATCAGTCCTGAAAAGCTGGCTGAGATCATGGCATCGATGGATGCGGATGAGATCAGTGACATTTTGGACGAGCTGGACGAGGACGAGCGTCTGCAGGTAGAGGCACTGTTAGACATTGAGACAAAAAAGGATGTCGAGCGAATCGCGTCCTATGATGAGGATGAGATCGGTAGTTACATGTCTACCAATTATATCCTGATCAGCCGTGATCTGTCTATCAAGGAAGCCATGAAGTCGCTGGTCGAGCAGGCCGCGGATCACGATAATATATCGACGATGTATGTCGTGAACCGTGATGGTACATTTTACGGAGCACTCAGTCTGAACGATCTGATCATTGCCAGAGAGCATGATGAGCTGGAGGATCTGATCGCAACGTCCTTTCCTTATGTGTATGCGAAGGAAGATATCAGTGATTGTATCGAGGAATTGAAAGATTATTCCGAGGATACGATCCCTGTACTGGATAATGACAATCGTGTCATCGGTGTTGTGACCGCCCATGATATCATCGAGATGGTAGATGAGGAGATGGGCGAGGATTACGCCATGTTCGCTGGTCTGACTGCAGAGGAGGATCTGAATGAGTCTCTGCTGCAGTCAATGAAAAAACGTGTGCCGTGGCTGATCATCTTATTTGTCATGGGACTTGGTGTGTCGACGATCACGGGGCTGTTCGAGCATGTCATGTCCGAACTGACGCTGATCGTTACGTTCCAGTCGCTGACGCTGGGTATGTCCGGTAACGTCGGTACACAGTCACTGGCGGTGACGCTGCGTGTGCTGATGGATGAGAATCTGGAAGGAAAACAGAAGCTGTATCTGGTGTGGAAAGAGATGCGTGTCGGTATGGCGAACGGATTGCTGTTAGGCAGTATTGCGTTCATATTTATCGGGGCTTACCTCATGCTTGCCAAGGGGCAGCCTGCGATGACCGCATTCCCAATCTCCGGCTGTATCGGTCTCGCTTTATTGGTGGCTATGACGATCTCGAGTATGACGGGTACGGTCATTCCCTTGTTCTTTAACAAGATCAAGGTGGATCCGGCGGTCGCATCGGGGCCGCTCATCTCTACGGTCAATGATCTGGTGGCTGTTGTGACCTATTACGGACTGGCGTGGATCTTATTGTTGAATGTATTAAAGGTAGTAGTTGTATAATAGGAGCAGATTGATCATGATGAAGCAAACAATAACGAAAAAGCTGTGTATGTGCCTGATGCTGGTACTCCTGCTGTTTGCAGTGCCTGTGACATCGATGGCATCACAGACGCAGCCGGATAGTGGGATGGATGTGCAGACTACGAAGCTGGCGTTTACACGATCCGTCAAAAAACTGACTGCAGGTAAGACCTATCAGTTTAAAGTGAATGCAGTAGAACCGGTTCACTGGTCTGTGGGCAACCGGAAGATCGCGTCTGTGAGCCAAAAAGGACTGGTGCGTGCAAAACGCTATGGGAAAACACATATTTATGCGAATATCGGTGATCAGAAAATATCTGTACTGTTACAGGTGAAAGGAAAGCGGATTGTCGGCATTGATCCCGGTCACCAGTCGCGCGGAGACAGCACGACTGAGCCAAACGGACCGGGTTCAACCACCTATAAAGCAAAGGTGGCAGGAGGAACGCGCGGCACTGCGTCCGGAAAAGCGGAATATCAGTTGACACTTGAAGTCGCTAAAAAGCTGAAAACAGAATTGTGGAACCGCGGTTATCAGGTCGTCATGACGCGGACGAAAAATGATGTGAATATCTCCAATAAAGAGCGTGCTCTGCTGATCAATGAGAGCGGAGCGGATATCTGTGTCCGTATTCATGCGGACGGAGGCCCTTCTTCGGCAAGAGGAGCCACGGTGTTGTGCCCTTCGGCAAATAACCGCTATATCAGTAGGCTTTACAGCAAGAGTAAGAAACTGTCGGAGTGTGTGATCGCATCGTATTGCTCACAGACAGGACTGCGCAACCGGGGAATTTCCTATCGGGATGACCTGACAGGCACGAACTGGAGCACCGTACCGACGACGTTATTGGAGCTGGGATTTATGACAAACAGCACGGAAGACCGTTATCTGGCATCAGCAAGCGGGCAGAAAGCGATGGTACAGGGGATGGCAGACGGAATCGATGCATATTTTTCCAAATGAGCTTTCGATTATTAGGATTTTGCATAGAACAGGGGTTAGCAGAAACTGACCCTTGTTTTTTTTTAGGTGATAGAGTATAATTTTCCGTAACTGTTGGGCGGATTTGTATCGAATGATTCGTCTAAAATAAACGAAAAGAGGACTGACATATGAAAAAAGAACCGTTTGTAACAAAAGAGCAGTTGGATGCGATCGTTAAAGAATATCCGACGCCTTTTCATTTATATGACGAGAAAGGAATCCGTGCCAATGCGCAGGCTGTCAAGGATGCTTTTTCCTGGAATAAAGGCTATAAAGAGTACTTTGCGGTAAAGGCAACACCGAATCCGTTTTTGGTCAAGATCCTGCATGAATATGGATGCGGCTGCGACTGTTCCTCTCTGGCAGAGCTGGTATTGTCCGATGCATGTGGAATCCGTGGTGAGGATATCATGTTTTCTGCAAATGATACACCGGCAGAGGAATTTGTCAAGGCAGATGAGCTCGGCGCGATCATCAATCTGGATGATTTTACGCATATTGCATTTTTGGAAGAGACACTGGGACATATCCCGGAGACGATCAGCCTGAGATACAATCCGGGTGGCGTCTATGAGATCAGTAATGGCATCATGGACAATCCGGGCGATGCCAAGTACGGTATGACCAAGGCACAGCTCTTTGAAGGCTATCAGATCCTGAGAGAGAAGGGTGCAAAACGTTTCGGACTGCATTCGTTCCTTGTCAGCAATACCGTAACCAATGATTATTATCCGACACTGGCTCGTACACTGTTCAATCTGGTCGTAGAACTCAAGGAGCAGACCGGTATCGAGATCAGCTTTATCAACCTGTCCGGTGGTGTCGGTATCGCGTATAAGCCGGATCAGACACCGAATGATATCGCGGTGATCGGAGAGGGTGTGCATCAGGCATTCGACGAGATCTTAGTACCGGCAGGACTCGGTGATGTGGCGATCTATACAGAGATGGGTCGTTTCATGCTCGGACCGTATGGCTGTCTGGTTACCAAGGCGATCCATGAGAAGCACACATATAAGGAGTATATCGGAGTAGATGCGTGTGCAGCCAATCTGATGCGTCCGGCGATGTATGGTGCATATCATCATATTACAGTCATGGGCAAGGAAGATGAGCCGTGCGATCATATGTACGATGTAGTCGGTGCACTGTGCGAAAATAACGATAAATTTGCGATCGACCGTATGCTGCCGAAGATCGACAAGGGAGATCTGCTGGTGATCCATGACACCGGAGCACACGGATTTGCCATGGGTTATAACTATAACGGCAGACTCTGGTCATCTGAGATCCTGTTGCAGGAGGATGGCACACCGAAGCTGATCCGCCGCGCGGAGACGATCGCAGATTATTTTGTGACCTTTGACTGTTTCGATGAGTTCAAGGGAAAATTGCAATAAACGCTTGCATTTGAAATAGAAATATGCTAACATATGCTTTGTTGAGCGCTTCGCTCGACAAAGTATTTGCCGGCGTGTCGGAATGGCAGACGATGCAGACTCAAAATCTGTTGGGTGTACGCCCGTGCGGGTTCAAGTCCCGCCGCCGGCAGTTAAAAAGAGCAGGATCTTTGTCCTGCTCTTTTTCGTTGTGCGCCCGGAGGCGCACATTTTTAATTTTATTTAGATTGTTCAGATTACTCAGTTACTTCTACAACTGTGACAGGGATATCCATACCCATGACAGTCTTGGTAGCGCTCAACTCTGAGAAATCATCCTTTACAACGGTCAGTACTTCGGTGTCTGTTGTTCCGTCAGCACCCTTGACAGTAATGGTAACAGTCTTGCCTTCGAGAGTAGCAGTGTAAGTTCCTGCAACATCCTTCATACCCATAGTCTCAACATCTAACATCTGTCCCTTTACATTGCCATCTGCATCAAAGCTTAACAGTAAAGCGTCCATGCTTGTACCCATAGCTGTTGCAGTTCCCTTGTAGGTCTTGCCAGCGAGCAGTGCGGTGATATCCTGTGCCTTGGTCTCTTCCTTAGCAGCATTTACGGTAACGTTACATTTTAAGGTCTTACCGGCCTTCTTTAATGTAGCGCTGACAACAGCTTTTCCGGCGCTCTTAGCGGTTACTTTTCCTTTTTTGGTAACTGCGGCAACGGCTTTCTTGTTGCTTTTCCAGGTGATGGTTTCTTTCTTGGCAGCATTTTTTACTTTAAGTGTAGCGCTGTCACCGACGGTCATGGTCAGCTTTGTCTTGTTTAATGCAGGCTTTGCTGCTGCGGATGCAGGAACGGCTGCGGTTGTCAGTACCATTGCTGCGGCGAGTGCGCCACATAAGATCTTCTTGTAGTTTTTCATTGTTGATTCCCTCCATAATTTGTTGAGCTGTTTTTATGCTCTTTTTTTGATCTGAGGACATCATAGCACTTTATCAGGAAAATGTTGCTATACAAAATCCAACGGTTGTATAGCAAAACTGACACATAAAAATATCTGTTCAGGTAGTGTCTACAAACAGTAGAAACCGTTGTGCATATGGGAAAGATAGGTGCGCAGATGAACGGCTCACATACAGCTTCGGTACATGCTGGGTGTCTTCCCGTATTGTTTTTTAAAGGCGCGGTTAAAATAAGAGAGATTATCAAATCCTACGTCTGTGGCAATTGAGAGGATCGTATCATCGGACTGCAGCAATAGTCTCGCCGCGATTGTCAGCCGGTAGGAATTGAGGTATGCGGTAAAGGATGTCCCCATCGTCTGTTTAAAGAATTTCATAAAATGAGATTCCGAGAATCCGGCCAGAGCTGCCATCTGTGCGATGCTCATCGGAGAAGCATAGTGCAGTTCTACATATTTAATGACGGATTTCAGTTTTTCAATATTTTTCTGCGCAGCACCGGAACGCTGATTCTCGCAGTGACTGGTATAGAGTGCAAAAAACAGGACAAACAGATTGCCTTTGATCGCCAACGGATATCCCGGAGGAAAACTTGAACAGATATGGTCATTTTTGTCCAGACAGCCGCGCACGGTAGCATATGCGCTGTCCGTTTTTGTCAGAACTGTAGGGCATGCAAAATGCATGGAAAACAGGGGCTGCAGGAACAACAGATAGCTGGTATCTGCGCCGGATGATTCGAGCAGGCTCGGATGAAAAATGATATTTTCGTACTCCATACATTCATTTTCTGTGCCGCGGATCTCATGTAACTGCCCGGGCAGGATCAGTACGATATCTCCGGCGCATACCGGATATTCGACGAGATCCACACAGATGACGCCTTGTCCTTTCTTAATATAGATGAATTCTATCTCGTCATGCCAGTGGAGCGGTACGTTCATAAAATCGAGCGGGATCGAGCACAGATAGGTATTGTACGGAAATTCGGCATCAAAATGATGTTTTTTCTCGTGATAGGATTCGTATTCGGGAATATTCATAGCAGGTACCTTTCGATTACGTTCATTTATTATTTGATAGGATTGTACTATGTTTTCGTAGAATACTGCAAGCATTTTCTGATACAAAACAGATATACTACATACAGTACAACACAGAGCACTCAAAAAAGGAGCAAAACCATGACAGTGAATGAATATGTGAAAAAGAGATTTGGACGTTATATGGATCAGTGCACAAACGAAGAGATCTATGTGGCACTGCTTGAGTATGTAAAGGAAGCTGCAAAGGAAAAGGAGAGCAACGAGGGCAAGAAGAAGCTGTATTATATTTCCGCAGAGTTTTTGATCGGAAAGCTCTTGTCGAATAACCTGATCAACCTTGGCTTATATGATGAAGTGAAGTCAGAACTGGAAAAATGCGGAAAGTCACTGGCTGCGATCGAGGAGATCGAGGCAGAGCCTTCGCTTGGAAACGGCGGACTGGGTCGTCTGGCTGCATGCTTCCTTGATTCTATCGCCACACTCGGTCTGAACGGAGACGGCGTAGGATTAAACTATCATTACGGATTGTTCAAGCAGGTATTTAAGAACCACCTGCAGAGCGAGACACCGAATCCCTGGATGACGGAAAATAGCTGGCTGCGTCCGACAGATGTTACTTATGATATCGAGTTTGGTGGATTTCAGTTGAAGTCTCGCATGTACGATATTGATGTGGTCGGTTACGAGAACCGCACGACCAAGCTGCATCTGTTTGATGTGGAGACGGTGGATGAGTCGATCGTAGGATCAGACAATATCGGTTTTAATAAAGAAGATATCGCAAAGAACCTGACCTTATTCCTGTATCCGGATGACAGCGATGATGCGGGACGTCTGCTCCGCGTGTACCAGCAGTATTTCATGGTCAGCAATGCGGCACATCTGATCATCGACGAGGCATTGGCAAAGGGATCTGATCTGTATGACCTGTACGATTATGCAGTGATCCAGATCAATGACACACATCCGACGATGGTGATCCCGGAATTGATCCGTCTGTTACAGGAGCATGGCATGACGATGGATGAGGCGATCGAAGTCGTATCAAAGACCTGTGCATATACTAACCACACGATCTTGGCGGAAGCACTGGAGAAATGGCCGGTATCCTTTATGAAAAAGGTCGTTCCGCAGCTCATGCCGATCATCCGCGAGTTGGATGCACGTGTGAATAAGAAGTGTAACGATCCGGATGTAGCGATCATCAATAAGGATGACTGTGTATGCATGGCACATATTGATATCCATTATGGTATCAGCGTCAACGGAGTGGCTGCACTGCATACGGAAATTTTGAAAAACACTGAGCTGCACAAGTTCTATGAGCTCTATCCGGAGAAGTTCAATAATAAGACGAACGGCATTACCTTCCGCCGCTGGTTATTATACAGCAATCCGGAACTGGCAGCGCTGATCGAGGAGCTGATCGGACCCGGCTTCAAGAAGGATGCGATGGAACTGACCAGGCTGGAGCAGTTCTTAAATGATGATGCGGTATTAGACAGACTTTTATCTGTGAAAGAGGCTAGAAAAGCGATCCTGAGAGATTATATGAAGCGTACGCAGAATATTGATCTGGCTGAGAATGCGATCTTTGATATTCAGATCAAGCGTCTGCATGAGTACAAGAGACAGCAGTTAAATGCACTCTATGTGATCCATAAATATTTTGAAATTAAGAGCGGTAAGCTGCCGAAGCGTCCGATCACGGTGATTTTTGGAGCAAAGGCTGCACCTGCCTATATTATCGCCAAGGACATCATTCACCTGATCCTGTGTCTGCAAGAGCTGATCGCGAATGATCCGCAGGTCAGCCCGTATCTGCAGGTCGTTATGGTAGAGAACTATAATGTCACATTGGCGGAGAAACTGATCCCTGCATGTGATATCGATGAGCAGATTTCACTGGCTTCCAAGGAGGCTTCTGGAACGAGTAATATGAAGTTCATGCTGAACGGTGCTGTGACGATCGGAACGATGGACGGCGCCAACGTTGAGATCGCAGAGTTGGTCGGAGAGGACAATATCTTTATCTTCGGTGAGTCCAGTGAGACCGTCATTGCCCGTTATGAGCGTGGTGATTATGTATCAAAGGAGTATTATGAGAAGGATGCGGATCTGAAAAAGTGCGTTGACTTTATCGTCAGCGATGAGCTGTTACGAATCGGAGTAAAGGAAAATCTCGAGCGTCTGTATCATGAATTGTTGAACAAAGACTGGTTCATGACATTCCCGGATTACGAGGATTATGTAGCAACCAAGGATCGTATTTTTGAGGCATATGAAGACCGCAGGGCATGGGCGAAGATGATGCTCAAAAATATCAGTCAGGCGGGATTTTTCTCATCAGACCGTACGATCGCACAGTATAATGAAGATATCTGGAAATTAACAAAATAGTGCATTTTCTGATGGCACCGGCTGAACGATACAGCCGGTGCTTTATATTGAAAAAAAATAATTTCTTGACTTTCAAAATAAAAACGATTATAGTAACAATCGATTAAAAAGCAAGTTTTTACAGAAGGGAGGATAGTTATGAACAGAAGACATATTCTTGCGACGAGACTGATTATTTTTTTGTGTCTGTTCCTGACCGTCGTATGCGGATGCTATGCGCAGACGGACAATGGAATGAGTTATCTGTTTCATGCAGAGTCCTCCGAGGCTGTATTCAGACAGATAAAGACACATGCGGCCACACTTCCGGATATGCTCAATGACGGACAGTGGATTTCCAGTGATGACGCATCTGCGCATGCACATTTTCATGATCGCAGAGCAATATTTGTACATAAAGCAAATGCACCGTTATTGTCTGAGCACCGTCTGCTGGCCGGATTGGCAGCATTATTTGCGATGCTCTGTGCGGGGCTGTTTCACGACAGCACCTGTCAGACACGTGGACTGATGCGGATCATGTCGTATATTCAGGCGCATGACGGGGTGAAATGGCACTTCTCTTTTTATCAGGCATAGCGTAATAACTATAGAAGAAAAATGAGAAGAGAGGAACATATATGGTTGCAAAAGTTTTAGCGCTGATCATCTTCCTTGTGATGTTCTTGCTGATCATCACGGAGAAGATCGAGCGTCAGTATGTGACGTTAGGTTGCGGAGCGATCATGCTGATCGTCGTATTCGGTATCTGTATGCGCAGTCCGCAGGCAATTTTAAACACATTGAATTTTCACAGCATTTTTACACCTGATTTCTGGCATGCCACCGCTGAGGGCGGGGAGGCTACCGCAGGTATCAACTGGTCCACGATCATCTTCATCGCAGG
>JBNMHW010000074.1:0-15898 GCA_050872965.1 bacterium
GATCGGGGAGAATCCGAATGGTATTCCGAATAACCTGATGCCGTATGTAACACAGGTTGCGGTTGGTAAGCTGAAAGAGCTTGGTATATTTGGCAATGATTATGATACACCGGACGGAACCGGAGTCCGCGACTACATTCATGTTGTCGATCTTGCCATCGGTCATGTGAAGGCAATTAAGAAGCTTGATGAGAAGGTCGGACTGGCAATTTACAATCTGGGAACCGGAAAGGGCTACAGCGTTCTTGATATCGTGAAGAACTTCGAGGCTGCCAACGGTGTGAAGATCCCGTATGTGATCAAGGAGCGCAGACCGGGAGATATCGCTGCATGTTATTGTGATCCTTCCAAGGCGAAACGGGAACTTGGCTGGGAGGCAGAGTACGGTATCCGTGAGATGTGTGCGGACTCCTGGAGATGGCAGAAGAATAACCCCAACGGATATGATTCATAAGTTCAAAATATAAATTTTCACTTTTTTCAGAAAAAAGAAAAAATTTCAAAAAAACCTATTGACAGAATGCGAACCGTCTGGTAGTATTATAAACGGTTCGTTGGTCAAGCGGTTAAGACGCCGCCCTCTCACGGCGGAAACACGGGTTCGATTCCCGTACGGACTGCTAAAGGATTTCAGGATATGTTTCTTGAAATCCTTTTTCTTTTCAAACTCGAATTCGATCGATCAATCGCATATCTTCATTGCCCGCCCGGAAGTGATAAAAAAGTATTCTGGGAGAGGGTTGAAAATCGCGGAATATCTGCGTATAATATAAAAAATATCTTTTTTCTTTGCGCCAATTTTCCCTGTTTTATAAATTGTTATAGACTGCAATTGAATATGGAAAGAGAGGGAAAATGATGGGTGAAATGGATCTGACTGAAAAAATATTAGTGGATTATAATGATGTGTTTGCAGATATTATTAATGTTCTAATATTTAAAGGAAAAGATGTTGTGCATTCAGATGCATTGCAAAATAGTTCTGTTTATTCGCAGTACAAAGCGGATGACCAAAAGCTTCATGAACAGGAACGAGATGTCGCAAAGCATTGGATGCAGGGTGACGTTGAACTTGCTTTATATGGAATGGAGAACCAAACTAAAATTGAAAAATATATGCCCTTTCGGTTGTTTAGCTATGATGGAGCTGCCTATCGTAGTCAATTACTGAATCAAAGGAAGAAAGTGGTTCCAGTGATTACCATAGTATTATACTTTGGGATGGATCATTGGAGAGCACCTAAAAATGTCAAGGAACTGTTGGACATTCCGGAAGGACTGGATGGATATGTGAATGATTATGATATTCACGTGTTTGAGATTGCATGGCTTACGGATAAACAAATTGCAGAGTTTAAGAGTGATTTTGGGATTGTGGCTCGTTTCTTTTCGGAAAAAAGGAAAAATCCGGATTACGTGCCTAATGATCGGACAGTTATTACGCATGTAGATGCAATGTTAAAACTTTTGGCGGTAATGGCTGGGGATCGAAGATATGAGGAGATTTTGAAATCTGATGACAAGGAGGAGGTTGGTTGTATGTGCGATGTAGCAGAAAGACTTGAACGCAAAGGAATAGAAAAAGGTCGTCTTGACGAAATCTTTGATTCAGTACAGGCTAAAGATTACGGTATTGAACGTGGCGCGCAGAAAGCAAACATGAGTATTAAAGAGTTTAAAAAAGCAATGGAAACTGCTGGATATAAAATTCCAACAGATGTTTGAAAAAATTGTTATAAAAAATCAAAAAATCGCTTGACATTTAGTATACGCTTTGATATTATAATAAACGGTTCGTTGGTCAAGCGGTTAAGACGCCGCCCTCTCACGGCGGAAACACGGGTTCGATTCCCGTACGGACTGCTAAAGGATTTCTCGGGAGAGAAGTCCTTTTTTCGTTATATACCATACTTTAAAATTATGTAACGAAACAGCGTGATAGCAACGCAGACAGAGGATGGAGGATATGGTTATGAAACACAAAAAGCTATTATGGGGACTGTTGATCTTGTGCTGTCTCCTGTTCGTGCGTCCGGCAGAGGGCAGGGCGGCAGAAAAGGTATACACGATCAATATCACGAAGACCACACCTGCGGCAGCCGAGAAAAAGCTGCGCAAGATGAAGGCATCCAGCAAACAGGAACTGCAGCTAATGGTAGATGTAACCGGTGAAAAGGGTTATAAGAACGATCGGAAAAAATGGGGAGTTATTTCCGGTAAGGTATTTTATGAGATTGATAGCAAGAAAAACGAAGCAAACGAAAAGCTGGCAAGGAAGAAAATGGAGCAGTGGCTGAAGCAGTTTCAAAAGCTGAAGGCAAATACCTATGGACTGCTTCCAACTGTCTATTATAAAGATTATAAAGACGTTTTTTCGCAGAATCCGGCATCCGGATGTTATGTTGTGTCGCGCGATGGTTACTATGTGAGTGATTACGTGAATATGAATACGATCTGCGACAAGGCTTATGCGGCAACGCAGGGAAAGTGTGAGTATCGGGGAGATTATCTCAATCAGATCAGGCATAAGGTACAGAAACCTGATAATGAACCGTATACGGCTGGAATTATCAGCGAAGCGACATTATTTACGGATATACCGGTCAGACAGTATTCCAAAACAGAATTGAAAAAGCAGAGTGATTCTGTGCGTGTGCAGTGCCTGATGTATGGAGTATCAGATGCAAAGCTGTTTACGATGCGTTCCGGTTCGATGAAAAAAATGAAACGAAGCTTGTATGATATTGCCAGAGGGAAGGGTGTCTTATGTTCGGAGCATGAACATTGGACGAACAGTTACTGGGCATACTGTACATGGGTGCATATGATGAACTATCTGTCGATGGATCTTGATATAAAAGCGTGGTCAGGCGGATATCTAAATCCCCAATCGGGCAGCATCTGTGCCAAAAATGCGAGTGGAAATTATGATTATTATGAAATCTCCGATATGACGATCCGACCGGAAAATACAAGATCTTCCCAGTATTTTTATATGAAAGAACATCTTGCCAGTATATCGAAACTACAGGAGTATAACTGGATCACCAAGGGCAAGGCTACGGAAGCGGATGAATATTATCTGAGACAGGCGCTGAAGTGCTTTTCGGATGGCAGTTATATGGAGTATTATATGAGTAATGTCAGGGATCTTGATTGGTGGAATACGCCGGTTAAGATGACGTTTACGAATAAGAATCAGACAAAATACGGTTTTACATCCGCGTCCTATACGGTGGACATTATAAAGAATCAATCCGGTCTGAACACATGGAAGGTGACGAAGAATTGATGAAAAATGCTGGTTTCTTCCTTTTTTTACTTGCATTTACAGTGTAGAAGTGCTACACTGGCTATAGTTGAATATGTTACTAGTTTGGAGAGTGGGTCAGAAAACCCACTCTTCTTTGTTGTAATTGGAATGGTAAAGATTAAGAAGGAAGGTGGAAGAATGTCAAAGAGACAGGACTATGAGGAACAGACCGAGCGCCTGCTGCTGCCGATCCTCGAAAAGTACGGCTTTGAGCTCTACGATGTGGAATATGTGAAGGAAGGCAGCACGAATTATCTGAGGGCCTATATCGATAAGCCGGGCGGGATCGCGGTCAATGACTGTGAGACAGTTGCCAGAGAGATGAATCCGCTGCTGGATGAGAAGGATTACATCCCGGATTCGTATGTGTTTGAGGTGAGTTCACCGGGGCTTGGCAGACCGTTGAAGAAGGATAAGCATTTAGAGAAGAGCATCGGTGAGGAGGTAGAGATCCATACCTTTCGTCCGATCAACCATGAAAAACAGTTTTTCGGTTATCTGAAGCGTTTTGATGCAGACAATATTGTCATTGAGGATGAAGAGGAAACAGAACTTACTTTTGCCAGAACAGATATTGCCTTGATTCGTCTGGCACTTGATTTTTAGGAGGAAAAAGGAAAAATGAAGAATGAATTATTAGAGGCACTCAACATTTTAGAGCAGGAGAAAAATATCAGCAAGGACACTTTGATCGAAGCGATCGAGAATTCGCTGGTGACCGCCTGCAAGAATCATTTCGGCAAATCGGATAATATCAAGGTAGATATGAATCCTGAGACCTGCGAGTATCATGTATACCAGACAAAGACGGTCGTTGATGAGGTGACCGATCCGGTCATGGAAGTGAGTCTGGCTAAGGCAAAGATGATCGATTCCAAGTATGAGGTTGGTGATACGATCAATTTTGAGATCAAATCACAGGAATTCGGACGTATCGCGACACAGAATGCCAAGAATGTGATCCTCCAGAAGATCCGTGAGGAGGAGCGCAAGGTATTATACAGTGAGTATTACAGCAAAGAGAAGGATATCGTGACCGGTATCGTTCAGCGTTATATCGGAAAAAATGTCAGCATCAATCTCGGCAAGGTTGATGCGATCCTGACAGAGAATGAACAGGTGCGTGGTGAGGTATTCCAACCGACTGAGCGTATCAAGCTCTATGTGCTGGAAGTAAAACTCACACCGAAGGGACCCAAGATCCTCGTATCCAGAACACATCCGGAGCTTGTAAAGCGTCTGTTCGAGTCTGAGGTGGCTGAGGTAAAGGATGGCATCGTGGAGATCAAGAGTATCGCGCGTGAAGCAGGTAGCAGAACCAAGATCGCCGTATATTCCAATGATCCGGATGTCGATGCGGTCGGTGCCTGTGTCGGTCTGAACGGTGCCAGAGTCAATGCGATCGTGAACGAGCTGCGCGGTGAGAAGATCGATATCATCAACTGGAACGAAAATCCTGCGATGCTGATCGAGAATGCATTGAGTCCTGCCAAGGTCATCTCTGTTATCGCTGATGCGGAGGAGAAGAGTGCCAAGGTTGTCGTTCCTGATTACCAGCTTTCACTTGCGATCGGCAAGGAAGGACAGAACGCACGTCTGGCTGCCAGACTGACCGGATTCAAGATCGATATCAAATCTGAGACACAGGCACGCGAGGCCGGTGACTTCATGGATTATGAGAATGATTATGAGGATGAAGAGTACTACGAGGATGAGGAGTACTATGATGAGGACGGCGAGTACTACGAGGAAGGCGAGTATGCCGACGGTGAATATTCAGAGGACGGCAGTTACGAAGACGGTGAGTATGTAGAAGAAGACAATGCTGACGGTGAATACACGGAAGGTGACTATGCCGACAAAGAGTAATACAAAGAATAAAAAGATTCCGATGAGGCAGTGTGTAGGCTGCGGGCAGATGAATGAAAAACGGCTCATGTACCGTGTGATCAAAACACAGGACGGCGAACTGCTGTTAGACAATACCGGGCGGAAAAACGGCCGCGGTGCATATGTCTGTCCCGATATGGAATGTCTGCAGAAGGCGATCAAGTCCAGAGGACTGGAGCGTTCCTTCAAGATGCAGATACCCGGGGAAGTCTACGATGCCTTACAAAAGGAGATGGAACACACTGATGCAGAATAATACGATGAAAACGAGACCGGACAGAGTATTGTCCATGCTGGGAATTGCTGCGAAAGCGGGAAAGATCGTAAGCGGTGAATTCGCGACAGAAAATGCAGTTAAGTCAGCAACCGCATATCTGGTCGTGATCGCATCGGATGCATCAGCAAATACAGCGAAGAAGTTTCGTGATATGACCAGCTTTTACGAGGTGCCGATCATCAAATACGGCACGAAGGAAACGTTGGGAGGCTGTATCGGCAAGGATTACCGGTCGTCACTGGCGGTGACCGATGAGAAGCTTGCCAGGGCAGTGGAAAAGAAGTTGCAGGCTCAGGCAGATCTGTTGAACGCTGCCGGAGCGAAAGAATATGATACACGGAGGTAGTTAGTTTATGGCAAAACGAGTATATGAACTTGCAAAGGAGATCGGTGTGGATAATACCTCACTGATGCAGTTCCTGAAAGATAATAATATTGCGGTCAAAAGTCATATGAGTAATCTGGATGATGCTGCGATCGCAAAGGTACAGAGTGATTTTAAAAAGCCGGCAGTAAAGGCAGCTCCGCAGCACAAAGCGGCTGAGGAAGAAAAGGCACCGGAGCGCCCAAAGAAAAAGGCGAGCATCACAGCGGTGTTTAATCCGCAGAACAGTAAAAATATGAAGGATCGTAAACCTGGGCAGAAGCGTCCGGTGCGTCCCGCAGGGGAGCGTCCGGCTCGTCCGGCAGGAGAACGTCCGGCCCGCCCCGCAGGAGAGCGTCCGGTGCGTCCGGCAGGAGAACGCCCGGCCCGCCCCACAGGAGAGCGTCCGACCCGTCCGGCAGGAGAACGTCCGGCTCGCCCCGCAGGAGAACGTCCGGCTCGTCCGAGTGGTGATAAGATGATGGGAGAACGTCCGACACTGCGGCTGACCGGAGAGAGAGTTAATGTCGAGCGCCCGTCCCGCCCGAATAATGACCGCCCTGCACGTGGAAATGACAACCGTTCAAACAGAGGTGATGGCAATGGCAAAAATGAGAGAATGGATCGCCGTGACCGCAAAGATGGCCAGAATTATCGCGGCGGTTCCAATTATAATCAAGGTGATAGAGGTAACAATCGATTCGGTGGCAATCGCCAGGAAAAATCTGGCGGAGCAAGATTCGACCGCGATCTGAATAAGTTTAACAAGGATTCGGCAAAGGCCGCTCCCGATGAAGTGCGCACCAAGGAGAGCCGTGACAATAACCGCAAGAAAAACGGTGGCAACAATAACAATTCCAAGAAGGATTATGATAAGCTCGGCAGCAAGAAGCAGGAGCGCTTTGTCAATCTCGAGAAGCAGACCGGACATAAAAAGCGTAATGCGGTTCCCCAGCAGCCGGCAGTCAAGGAAGACGATACGATCAAGCAGATCACGCTGCCTGAGCATATGACGATCAAGGAACTGGCAGACCGCATGAAAGTGCAGGCTTCCGTGCTGATCAAAAAGCTGTTCCTGAAAGGTCAGATGGTGACCGTCAACAACGATATCAGCTACGAAGAGGCTGAGGAGATCGCGTTAGAGTTCAACTTTATCGCAGAGCCGGAAGAGAAGGTCGATGTCATCGCAGAACTGTTAAAAGAGGATGAAGAGGACGAAGCAGCAATGGTATCACGTCCGCCCGTTGTATGCGTCATGGGTCACGTTGACCACGGTAAGACATCCCTGCTGGATGCGATCCGCCATACAAAGGTGACAGACAAAGAGGCCGGTGGTATCACACAGGCGATCGGTGCATATATCGTGACCGCAAACGGCCAGAAGATCACGTTCCTCGATACACCGGGTCATGAGGCGTTTACCGCGATGCGTATGCGTGGTGCCAATTCTACGGATATCGCGATCCTCGTTGTCGCAGCGGATGACGGTGTCATGCCGCAGACCGTAGAGGCGATCAACCATGCCAAGGCAGCCGGTGTCGAGATCATCGTTGCAGTCAACAAGATCGATAAACCGGCAGCAAATATCGATAAAGTAAAACAGGAATTATCCGAGTACGATCTGATCCCCGAGGATTGGGGCGGCAGCACGATCTTCTGTCCGGTATCGGCACATACCAAAGAGGGTATCGATAACCTGTTGGATATGATCCTTCTGACGGCAGAAGTGCTCGAACTGAAGGCCAATCCGAAGCGAAATGCCAGAGGTCTTGTCATCGAGGCACAGCTCGATAAGGGACGCGGAGCAGTCGCTACCGTCCTCGTACAGAAGGGAACCTTAAAGGTCGGTCAGCCGATCGCCTGCGGTAGCAGCTACGGTAAAGTCCGTGCCATGATCGATGATAACGGCAGACGTGTCAAGGAGGCCGGTCCTTCGACTCCGGTAGAGATCCTCGGACTGAACAATGTTCCGGATGCCGGTGAGACATTTGTTGCCATGGAATCAGAGAAAGAGGCAAAGGCGTTCGCTGAGACCTATATTTCCGAGAGCAAGAATAAGCTGATCGAGGAGACTAAGGCCAAGATGTCTCTCGACGATCTGTTCTCACAGATCCAGTCCGGAAATGTCAAGGAGTTAAATATTATCGTAAAGGCAGATGTACAGGGATCTGTAGAGGCAGTCAAGCAGTCGCTTGCCAAGCTGTCGAATGAAGAAGTTGTCGTCAAAGTCATCCACGGTGGTGTCGGTGCGATCAATGAGTCCGATGTCATCTTAGCATCCGCATCCAATGCGATTATTATCGGATTTAACGTCAGACCCGATCCGATGGCCAAGACTACCGCAGACCGCGAGGGCGTAGATGTGCGTCTGTACAAGGTCATCTACAATGCGATCGAGGATATCGAGGCAGCGATGAAGGGTATGTTAGACCCGATCTTCGAGGAGAAGGTCATCGGTCATGCAGAGGTTCGTCAGATCTTCAAGGCATCCGGAGTCGGAAATATCGCCGGTTCCTATGTGCTGGACGGCGTATTCGAGCGTGGCTGTAAGGTGCGCGTGATGCGTGAAGGTGAGAAGATCTTCGAAGGTGATCTGGCTTCCCTGAAGCGTTTCAAGGACGATGTCAAAGAGGTCAAGACCGGTTATGAGTGTGGTCTTGTACTGGATGGATTTAACGATATTCAGGAACTGGATATCATTGAAGCATATAAGATGGTGGAGGTACCTCGCTAATTATGAGAAAAAACAGTATCAAAAATACGAGAATCAACGAAGAAGTGCATCGTGAACTCTCGAATATCATACGCGGTGAGATCAAAGATCCCCGCATCCACCCCATGACCAGTGTCGTGGCGGTGGAGGTGGCACCGGATCTGAAGACCTGCAAAGCCTATATCAGCGTGTTAGGCGATGAAGAAGCGCAAAAGAGCACACTGGCGGGACTTCGCAGCGCAGAGGGCTATATCCGCCGTACACTGGCGAAAACGATCAATCTGCGCAACACACCGGAGATCAAATTTATCATGGATCAGTCGATCGCGTACGGCGTGAAGATGTCAAAGCTGATCGATGAGGTCAATCATAAAAAAGGTGAGGAAGATGAAGAAGATTGATGAACTGCTGGATGGTGTTGCATCCGTAGCGGTCGCAGGACACGTCAAACCGGACGGAGACTGCGTGGGTTCTACGCTGGCACTATATAATTATATCAAAAACAATTATCCGGATATCGATGCATGTGTGTATCTTGAGCCGATTCCCAACCTGTTCCGTTTTCTGTCACGTGCGGACGAGATCGTAAGCGATTGTTCGGGAGAACAGTCGTATGATCTGTTTTTTGCACTGGACTGCGGAGATAAAGGGCGTCTGGGCGATGCTGCACGCTATTTTGACAGCGCACACCGTACCGCCTGTGTCGATCACCATATCAGCAATCAGAGTTTTGCGGATGACAATCTGATCGTACCGGAGGCGAGTTCGACGAGCGAGCTGATCTACGGTCTGCTCGATGAGCAAAAGATCACAAAAGAGATCGCGGAATGTCTCTATGTAGGCATTATCCATGATACGGGCGTATTCCAGTATTCATGCACTTCCTCAAAGACGATGAATATCGCGGGAAAACTCATGGATACAGGTATTGATTATCCGACGATCGTCGACAAGACATTTTTTGAAAAGACGTTTGAGCAGAATCAGATCCTGGCATGTGCGCTGTTAAAGGCAAAGCGGTATTTTGATGACCGCTGCATCGCCAGTGTGATCACGCTGGAAGACATGAACACCTATCACGCACTGCCCAAGCATCTGGAAGGTATCGTTGCTCAGTTGCGCAGTACCAAGGGCGTGGATGTAGCGATCCTGCTGTATGAGAATGCAGACGGCAGCTATAAGGCATCCATGCGTACGAATGGGGCTGTGGATGTGGCTGCGATCTGTGGCAGACACGGCGGCGGCGGACATGTGCGCGCTGCAGGTGCCACGATGCACGGTGAGCCGGAACATCTGTTGCAGACATTACTCGATGATGTGGGAGAACAGCTGTCAGATACAGCGTCAAAGGAATAAAAACAGAATGAATGGAATCATAAACGTATATAAAGAAGCCGGTTATACATCCTTTGATGTCGTCGCCAGGCTCAGGGGGATCCTGCGTGAAAAAAAGATCGGTCATACCGGAACGCTGGACCCGGAAGCAACCGGAGTATTGCCGGTATGTATCGGAAATGCGACCAAAGTCTGCGCACTGCTCACCGACAAGGATAAGGTGTATGAGACGGTACTCCGGCTCGGTCTGACAACAGATACGCAGGATGCGACAGGAACGGTACTCAGCGACAGGAGTGCGCAGGCACGGGAACTGGACGAACAGACGGTGCGCGAGGCTATTATGGGATTTGTGGGAGATTATGAACAGATCCCGCCCATGTATTCGGCCTTAAAGGTCGGCGGCAGAAAGCTGTGCGATCTGGCAAGGGAGGGCATCGAAGTCGAGCGCAAGGCACGCCGTGTGCAGATCTATGAGATCGAGATCACGCGGATCGAACTGCCGGATGTATCTATGCGCGTACATTGTTCCAAGGGAACATATATCCGCACGCTATGTGCGGATATCGGAGAAAAACTCGGAGTCGGTGGCATGATGCAGTCACTGGTACGCACCCGTGTCAGCAGCTTTGATCTCGCACAGGCGCACACGCTGGCACAGATCGAAGCTTACCGCGACGAGAACCGGTTGGATGAGATCCTGTTGTCGGTAGACCGCGTATTTGAGCATCTGCCGGCGTTACAGATCGCCGATTCACCGGAATCACAGAAAAAACTGCGCAACGGCAACCGCCTTGGGATAGAAGACGTATATCCCCTGAATACCGGTGGAGCAGAAGAGACGGGTCAGCAGGATACAGGTGATCAGAGGGGGTGCCGTATCTACGATGCAGACGCAAGATTCTGCGGCATCTACGAGTGGGATGATGTGCGTAGTGATTATAAATGTAAAAAGATGTTTTTATAACAAATTCTATAACAAATATTGAAACAGGGATATACCAATGATTTGTTTTGACAAGATAGAACAATTTCATATCAGTGAACCGACAGCGCTCACGATCGGTAAATTCGACGGCCTGCACAGAGGCCATGAGGAGCTGATCCGGCGTCTGCTGGAAAAAAAAGCGATCGGGTTGAAAACAGTCGCCTTTACATTTGATATTCCGCCGAAAAAGCTGACAGAGGGAGACGGGATGCGGCTGCTGTCCACCAATGCGGAAAAGCAGGCATTATTCGAAGAACGTGGGCTGGATTATCTGCTGCGGTGTCCGTTTACCCCACAGATCATGTGTATGGAGCCGGAGCGGTTCGTAGAATGGATCGTGAGTGAACTGAATGTGAAGAGTATCGTGGTCGGCGAAGACTGCGGTTTCGGGCATAACAGGCGTGGAAATGCCGATCTGCTCGCACAGCTGGCGCCCAGGTACGGCTATGAACTGGAGGTCGTCAAAAAACTTCAGTTTGATGGCCGGGATATCAGCAGTACTTATATCAGGGAGGAGATCCTAAAGGGGAATATGGAGACGGCAGCCATGCTGCTCGGACATCCGTATTCGATTGACGGTACCGTGGAGACGGGCAATCAGATCGGACGCACGATCGGGATACCGACGGCTAATATCGAGGCGGAACCGGACAAGCTGTTACCGCCGTTTGGCGTCTATGCATCATCCATCGATATCCGGGACCGACGGTATTACGGGATTGCGAATATCGGCAGAAAGCCGACGATAAAACCCAGACACGGAGATCAGAACCCGATCGGCGTGGAAATGCATATCCTGCATTTTGATCAGGACATCTATTGTGAGCCGGTGCGGATATCGTTCCATGCATTTGAACGGCCGGAGGTAAAGTTCGATTCGATTTCGGACTTGCAGGCACAGATCAAAAGGGATATAGTATTCAGTGAGCAGTATTTTGATAAAATTTAGCCATTATACGTAAAATAGCAAAAGAGGATTAATTATGAGTATGCTTTTAACTTTGATGGGTGGTCTCGGACTGTTTTTATTCGGAATGAATTTCATGAGTCAGGGATTGCAGAAAGCGGCAGGTGCGAAGCTTCGTTCCGTGCTGACCGCCATCTCCAAGAACAAATACATCGGTGTTTTGTTCGGTGCATTGTTTACCGCGATCATTCAGTCATCCGGTGCGACGACCGTTATGGTTGTCACGTTTGTAAATGCGGGACTGATGGAACTGACACAGGCGGTTGGTATCATCTTCGGTGCGAATATCGGTACAACGATCACCGCACAGCTCGTTTCGTTCAACCTGACTGCGATCGCTCCTGTGATCCTGTTTGTCGGTGTGGTCATGTTCTTATTTATGAAAAAACCGATCTTTAAGAAGATCGGAGAGGTCGTGATCGGTTTTGGTGCACTGTTTATGGGTATCAGTATGATGTCCGGTTCGATGCAGCAGTTAAATGATTACCCGGCGGTCATCAATGCCTTATCACGGCTGACCAATCCCGTTCTCGCGATCCTTGTCGGACTGATCATCACGGTGATCGTACAGAGTTCGTCTGTGACGGTCAGCATCCTGCTGTTGATGGCAGGTCAGGGTCTTGTGACGCTCCCGGTCTGCTTTTATTTCATCCTTGGATGTAATATCGGCTCCTGTACACCGGCCGTTATGGCTGCGATGGATGCCAAAAAGGATGCCAAGCGTGCAGCACTCATCCACGTATTGTTCAATGTGTTCGGTATGATCATTATTTCGATCATATTGATCTTTGCGATGCAGCCGTTTACCGCATTTATCCAGGCAATCTCCGGAGACGATACCAAACGAAGCGTGGCCAATACGGATACGATCTATAAAGTATTCCAGACGATCATCTTCCTGCCGTTATCGACGCAGTTCATCAGGCTGGTCAACCGCCTGGTTCCCGGAAGCGATGTCAAGCAGGAGGGCTTCTCTCTGCAGTATATCAATATGACAACGGTATTCTCGCCGACTGCAGCGATCGTCGAAGCGATGCAGGAGATTGGCCGCATGGGCCGAAAGGCAGAGCAGAATCTGCGCCTGTCCATGGAAGCATTTTTTGACGGCGACCAGTCGAAGATCGATCAGGTCTATCAGACGGAAAAATATATCGATTATCTGAGCCATGAGATCACAGATTATCTCGTGGATGTCAACCAGAGACAGTTACCCGTATCCGACAGCCAGAAGATCGGCGGTCTGTTCCAGGTGGTCAATGATATTGAGCGTATCGGCGATCATGCGGAAAATATTGCGGATGCGGCCGTCCGTATGAAGGAGCAGAACCTGTCATTTACCAAGAAAGCGACCAGAGAGATCCAGGATATGTTCGAAAAAGACATGCGCATCCTCGTATGTGCACTGGAGATGTTCGAGACAGAGGATCGTTCGCATATGCAGGAGATCCTGCGTATCGAGGAAGAAGTCGATCAGATGGAGATCGATCTGCAGAATTCACATATCCGCCGAATGGCCAAGGGCAAATGTTCACCGGAGTCCGGACTGGTCTTTACCGACCTTGTGACAGGACTCGAGCGTGTGGCAGACCATGCGACAAATATTGCATTTGCACTGTCTAATACACAGGCAGAGTAAGCGGGATCTGTCGGATGATGCGATATAATTGTTACAGAAATATTACACAAACATTGACATGTGACAAACGTGTTGCTATAATATGAACTGGTAGTTTATAGAAAAAGTAATTTTTAGTTGAAATAGAGTTTCATTTGCAGACAGGAGGCATATATGAAACAGGGTCATGTAGATCTGAAGAAGATCAGTTTTGTTTTTGCATCGGTTCTTGGAGCAGCAATGTTTTTCGCATCACCGGAAGATACTTATGCAGCGGCACACGCAGGCATGTCAGCCGTGATCTCCGGTTATCTGAGTCAGACAGAAGGATTGACGATCGCAAACAGTGATATCTCTTTATCGCGTGCAGCCATGCAGGATGACGCACAGCCGCTCGCAGCGGGTGCGGACGAGGCAACAGCAGATGCCAAAGCAGCCGATACCAAAGATGAAACAAAAGATGAAACAAAAGATGAGACGTTCTGCGGTTACACGAATCTGGGACTGGCTAACGTAGATAATTATCTGAACGTCAGGGAACAGCCGGACGAGAGTTCTGATCTGGTCGGCAAGATGCCGGCGGGCGCAGGCTGTGAAGTATATGACAAGGAAGACGGCTGGTATCACATCAAATCCGGCAAGGTTGATGGCTATGTATCTGCCGATTATCTGCTGACCGGAGACAAGGCGAAGGAAAAAGCAAAGAAATATATCAAAGAAGTAGCGACAGTCACGACCACGACATTGTTCGTGCGTGAAAAGCCCAATACCGACTGTACGATCATCACAATGGTTCCGATCGAGGAGGAACTGACCGTATTGAAGAAGGTCGATGACGGTGCGTGGTACAAGATCGAGATCGATGATGAGAAGGGCTATGTGAGCGGTGACTATGTAGAGATCTCCCAGAAGTTGCCCAAGGCAATGACGATCTCCGAGGTCAAGTACGGACAGGGCGTATCCAATGTCCGTGTCGATCTGGTACAGTATGCATTGCAGTTCGTCGGCAATCCGTATGTATGGGGCGGTACGAGCCTGACACACGGTGTGGACTGCTCCGGCTTTACCATGCAGGTATATGCAAAGTATGGTGTCTATCTGCCGCATTCCTCACGTGCACAGCCCAACAGCGGACGCTCCATCAGCGCATCCGAGGCACAGCCGGGAGACCTGTTCTTCTATGGCAGCGGCGGCAGCATCAATCATGTAGCGATCTATATCGGTGGAGGACGTGTCGTACACGCCAGCAACCACAGGGACGGCATCAAGATATCCAATGCGTTCTACCGCACGCCGTTAAAGATCGTCAGCTATTTATAGAATCAGACAACAGACAGCTTATAGGACATAGGCTGTCTGTTTTTTCGTAAAAACAGTTGAGTTTAGGGATTATTATGATTAAAATAGAACTAATCAGACCAGGCTGATCAAGGAGGTACAAGCGGTAAATGTTAATCAGAATTACAGAGGAGGTCGCAGATGCATATGATAATATGGCTGCGCCGGAGATCTTATATCCGATCGATGCACCGGGGCATTATGTGATCGGCTCGGTTACTTATGAAAAAGACACAAATGAGAATGATACAAATGAAAATGATGCACAGCCGGTCTCGACCGGACTATTGATCTTTGATGTGAATGAGTCGGATGGAATCATCCGGGCCGAGCTCCGGTGGCTCTATGTGGCAGAGGCTTACCGGCAGCGCGGGATCGCAAATGAACTGATGACAGAGTTCTATCGCCTGTTGAATACACAGTCGATCCGCCGTGTGAGCTGTGATGTGCCGTTACCGCAGGAGTACAATCTGCTGTGTGCATTTCTGGAAGAATGGGGATTTGCATTTCAACTGGTCGATGATCCCATCTTTCATGCGAATATCTCACAGCTTGCTGCGGCAAAAGTATTTTCCAGCGTGAAGCATCAGCAGGGAAAGGGCATCTGTTCCGTCCGTCAGCTTCATCCGGAGGAATGGAATGATCTGTGCAGACAGTACTGGAAGATGACCGGAAGATCACTGGAAAAACAGTCCCGGTCAGATTATGAACAGGATGTGAGCTGTGTGATCTATCAGCAGCATATGCCTGCAGGCGTGTTCCTGCTCAGCTCGAATGGCAGGGGCACACTGATTCCGGAACTGCTCAATTGCTTTATGGGTAATCCGAAGATCGTGATATATCAGTTGTTATTATACGCATTATGTGCTGCGGAGCAGGTATACGGCGGCGAAGGGCAGTTTCTGATGCGCTGCACGAGCAGGCTGGCTGTCACATTAGTCTCAAATCTGTATCCGGACATTCAGCCGTCATTGACAAGGCACGGACAATACACATTAGATCAGGAGGGATAAGCGATGGATATGATGGATCATGTTTCAACACAATCACAGGAGCGGGAACAGCAGCAGGCTCCCATTCAACAGCAGGCACCTATCC
>JBNMHW010000075.1:0-15897 GCA_050872965.1 bacterium
GATAAGCTCGCAAACACGGTAATACTGCCGGAGAGCCTTCCTTTCTCAGACACTTTTGCTCTTACTGCTGATCGTCTTAAAAATATCTCCGACCAGTGTATTCAGTTTTTCTTTAAAGATCAGTACCAGCCCGATCAAGACGACCAGAATCAGTATCATCTCAACCGTTCCGATCCCCTGCTCATTTGCCAGCGCCCCGATCACCTGTCCCAAGCGCAGACGTGATCGAATCATCCATTGATCCAATTTCTTCATATTGTCTTTCCTCCTGTATATTTATACTCTATCATCTATCAGCTACAATTGAAAACTGGCCATTGCCGGAATCATAATGATCACCACCACCAGTCCCAGCATAAGCATCATCGGCAGCAGCAGTTTTGTCTGTAGTTCTTCACAGCGTTTTTTGATATCGCTCTCCTGTGCGTCGAGGGCATCCTGCATCTCTTTTTCGAGTAATCTGCCGAGTCCCGCCGTACCTTTTCGCAGATTTTGTACCAGTAATGTTGAAAACCGGCGATAGACCGGCAGTTGGAGCCGTTCACCGAATTGTTCATACGCTACACGCTCGCTCACGCCATCCCGCATCTGATGGTACGTCGTACACATCTCTTCATAGACCGGATGCCCGGCGCTGTCATATATTCCCTGACTCTGCCGCTGCTCATAGCCCTGCACCAGACGCTCCCAGGCATATCCCACTGTCATTCCCGCGCCAATGAGCAATGCCATCTGACCGAGCATCTGCGGATATTCTGCCAATAACAGTTCCCTGCGGCGGATCTGCCGCCTTCGCTCATCCTCTCTCCTGCCGACCATGATTCCTATGATCGCACAGATGCCCAGACACAAGATCTGATAGGGCTCGTTTTTGCGGGTTCTGCTCCATAAGATCTGATGACCACCTACGTTCTGTGGCAGTCCAAATACTGCATCTGTTGACGCATTTTCATCTGTCAATTCCTGTTTTAACAGCTCATAAAATGCCTCCACCGGTGACAGCTCCTGTGGATAGACCATAAACGAAAACTGATGCAGCACCTCTGCTCCCTCGTATTCCAATGTGGCTGTGGCAGATACCAGTGTCCCACTGTCTGTCAATGCATCCCTCTGCACTTCGCCGTTAAGGTTCACTACCTCATAATTGTCCAGTATCCAGCTCACATTTACCTGTCCGTCCAATACATCCGGCACCAGCTCCACATGCTGCGTAACGTGATCCAGTGATTCATTTTCTCCCAAAAAAACCTGTTCCAGTTCAACGATTGCCCGCTCAAACAAGGCTTTTTGCTCCTTCTTAGTCAAATGTCTGTTTTCCACAACGATCTGATATGGCTCACGAATCTGCAGATCATCCACGCATAATTCATATTCCTGCTCCAGTGTGCCGCTTCCCGGCTCCGGCCGACAGATCCCGCTTCCCGATCTGCCGTTTTGCCCACTGTGCTCATTGATCGCTGACAGCAGACCGATTCCGCCGCTGAGCACTAAAACCAACGCATAGATACCGTAGGTTTTTTGCACGCCTTTTCTCACACATACGATGTATGAAACTATTCCGGCAGCTACAACACATGCACACAGATACATATCCACCTCTTTTTCCCGGAAAATAAAATCCGCATAAGCTCCTTCATCCAATCTATATCTGTATCATCTGCCCCATCATCCGCTCCGACATGGTATACGCCGCCAGATAGACTGTCAGACAAACACTCATGATACAGATCCCCGCCGCATTCCCATACAGCACATCAAAATATCCGGGTGAGGTCACCTTCAGATACAATAAGATCCCCATCGGCATCAGATTCATGATCCGGCTCTCCAGACGTCTGGCCGCCAGATCAGCCTGCAACTGCCTTTGCAGATCAATCTTTTCACCGATCTGTCCGGCAGTCTTTCGGATAATACCGATAAAATCTCCTCCCGTGCGCTTTGCATAGAAAAATACCTGACAAAAATTATTCACATCCTCCATGTCACTGCGCACGGCAAACTCCTGTAATAATTGCTCCAACGGCACGTTTAACGCCATATGTGCCAGCAGATACTGCAGTTCACGCACCATCAACGCATCCGGTCCATACATCTGCATGATCTCGGAATATGCTTCCCTCCACGCATTTTCAACGGAATAACCGGCATTTAATGCTGCCGCCACAGCCAGAATCGTTTCTTTGAATTGCAGGCTCAGCTCCTGTTTTTGCCTCTGCAGCAGTTGTTTTGCACGAATCTTTAAATAAACCGGATAAAACGGCACCAACAAGCCTATGGCAAACCATGAATGATAAAACAGATCACTCACCAGCAGGATCACTACGGCTGCTTCCAGAAAATAACGAATGCGCTCACGCATCGAATAATGATAGCTCCGATAATCACCCAAGCGCTCCCTCCAATCCGGCTGCAATCAGCTTCTCCCGGTGGATCAGCTCATGCTGCTGTCTCCATTCCCCGATGATTCTTCCGTCGCATTCTCCGGTCTCTTCAAAATGATAGATCGGATTCAGACGGATCTCGCCCTGTGTCATACCATCCAGCTCCATGATGTCAAGCACCTTCCGTGTCCGGTCGCGGAGTCTCCCCAGATGAACCAGCACGTCTATTCCGGAGGCGATCTGTGCACGGATCGCGCTGACAGGCAGCTCCATACCCATGAGCACCATTGTCTCCAAACGCCTGAGCATATCCTGACAGGAATTGGCATGTCCGGTACTTAAAGATCCGTCATGCCCGGTATTCATCGCCTGCAGCATATCCAGTGCCTCTGCCCCTCTGCACTCGCCGACAATGATCCGATCCGGACGCATGCGAAGCGCCGTGCGGATCAACTGGCGGATCGATATCTCCGCGACATTTTCCAGATTGGACACTCTCGTCTCCAATCGCACGAGATTCGCAATCCCATATAGCTGCAGTTCCGCAGAATCCTCGATCGTCACGACCCGCTCGTCCGGCGGAATATACCCGGACAGGGCATTGAGAAATGTCGTTTTTCCGGATCCGGTGCCACCGGACACGAATACATTGTATCCTGCGACGACCAACGCCCGCAGCCATTCTGACATTTGCCCGGACAGCGATCCGAGCCGCAGAAGATCCTCCATCTGCATCGGCCGCGCAGGAAACTTCCGAATCGTGATCACCGATCCGTCGATTGCAATCGGATCTAACACAATGTTGACCCGCGAACCGTCACGCAGCCGGGTGTCTACGATGGGCTTCGTCTCATTTACCATACGGTTGCCGGCAGCCGCAATGGACTGAATGACATCCTCGAGCCGCTCCGCAGACACAAACTGCTTGTCCCATTTGTGGATTCTGCCCTGTTTTTCATAAAAAATATGTTGATAACCATTGACCATGATCTCGGTGATCTGAGGATCTTCTACCAATTCCTGCAGCACATCGAGTCCCCGGAGCGCATAAAATACCTGCCATCCTGCCGTTTCCCGCGTATGCAGAGATGCCCCCGGATCACTGTGTTCCATGACTGCCGTGTCAATGAGCTCCCATAGTTCCCGATCCGAAAGTTTGCGTGAGATATCCATGCGCTCCAGTACGGTCTTTTGAAGTGCCTGTACATATGCCTGCATCGTTCCTCCTTCTATCCAAGCCCTAACGTAAATCCCCCGCTGTCGCGGGATACTTCCTGATAAATGCTGCCATCTCACCAAACAGCAATTCTTCGTACATGGATGCATCGAGTGAAAAGCTGCCGCTGATCGCAGGCATGGGAATGACCTCCAGATGGGATTGCCCCGGCTGTGCACTGTCCCATCCGAGATCTTCCAGCAGGCGGGTCTGTGCACGATCGTACAGCGCACCCTCCCGCTGGAGACTATACATACAACTGCAGCTATCATATACCGCCCGAAGGAATCCGGGTCTGCATGGCAGATTGACCACGACCAGCCCATATTCACCATCCTGCAGCAATTGCTGTAACAGTTGTGTAAAATCTTCTCCTGTCAAATCTTCCAGATCCATCTGTACACGAACCGGCGGAATATAATCCAATGATCTGCATGTCCGCACGAATGCCGGCAATATCTGCCCAACCGGCTGTATACCCTTGTGCAGCTCATACATGAGATCTCCTACATCATGATCCATGATCTCGAAAAATCCGTTGTAATACGTAAAATCCAGATACAACGTACGCACCTGCTCTGAACGCATCAGACTGTATACAACCGCAAAGGCTGTCTGCTGGTCATATCCATGTGGGGAACATACCGCCACTACCTCCCTGCCACAGCCCAATGCCGTAAGTGCACCAGGCAGACAAATATGCTGTTCCAATGCCTGATGATACAGCTCGCGGATCAATGCATCCGCCGGCTGATAAGGGGATATCCCGCTTTCTCCCAGCCGGAACAGATGCATGTCCTCATCAGTGATTCCCGACTCCAGCACCCGGTCATAATAGGAAGCTCCTACCAGACCGATGGATGCGCCGGATTCGGACAGCATCTGCGGACTATCGCATAAGACCGGCTGCAGACCGCCGCCATGCAGCATCAGATAGGTACTGAGACCTTCTCCGATCTCCTGATCTAAGATTGCCAGTTTCGTTTGTATACGCTACACCTCCTTTTCAAATAATTACCTATTGTAAATTTGGTAAATTTGTTTGAAATAAATTACCTGAAACTTTTGATTTACAGAAATAAGATCTGATAGATTGTATGGTGATTATAGATGAGAATGAAAAACCTGTCCATGTAGTATCACGAAAAATATTTTTTTCGCAATACTACAGGTTCATGTACAGTAAAATTGCATAAAGCATCCCAAAACCCCCGATTCCAAGGGTTCCGACCGTGAGCAGGCTCCATAGATTCAATCCTACAAACACTCCGATCCCAGCGGATGCCAACGCGCTGTTGGTCGCCATGATGGCAAAACCTCCCACGATCATCCTTACCAGAAAACGCAGTAAAAATGCGGCTTTCCGTCGCATGACACCGATGATAAGCACCAGCACACACGCTGCTGCGATCAGAAGCATCCCTGTCATTGTATCCATTTGTATCCTCCTGTCTGCTTTGTACCAATTTACTCTGATTTTTGTAAAATATGCCTATATTTGCATAATCTCCCAATCTGCTGCTTACAATAAGAATATATAAAATTACAAGGAGGTTTCCCATGCTGCATCTATTCCATCAACCGGCAACAAGACATGATAATCCGCATTATACCGTTCTATTGGACGACCTCGAACGCACAAAACGGGAGCTCGAACACGTTTACTCTGCTTTTTCCAATGTCACGGAACCGGATCTGATCGACGCATATATCTACCAGCTCAATTCCGCCCAACTGCGCTACCGTTTTTTATTGAATTCCGTGAAAGAATATAAATAAAATCCCGGATTTTCCGGCACTAAAAAAGAGAGGTCACCCTCTCTTTTTTCCACTGCGTGGAATTTTTAAAAAAATTATACTAAAAATCCCCGGCTGTTACTGCTGCCGTCATAGGCAGATTCGTTTAACGCATGTTTTCCGTACGTATATCCCGCATACACCGTCTCTGTATTGTGCATGACCGGAGCGGAGGTGTCCTCTGCCGCGATCTGCGCGAATGCATCATACAGCTTGGTCATCACATTTCTGGCATTTGAGATCGGCTTCTTTTTGTGTGTTGCCAGTGCCAGCGCGATCTGTCTGCGGCTGTAGGTATAGAGCGGATATAGCTGTTTTGCCAGATCATATTTAAAATCCAGCGAATCCTGCAGCCTGACCAATACCGCATCAGCATGCCGGATCGCCATCCGGTAAGGCTCTCCGCCGAGCTCATATGCCTCTAACGCATCATCCAGATAGGTGAAAAAGATCTCATACTGGATCACGATCATCTCACTCGAATTGCACTGGGTCAGTCTGCGGGTGAATTCTTTTTTCTTTTCGTCTGTCATATTGCATCATCCCCCGGCATTCGGACTACTGCAGGAGCTGTAAGATCTGCTGCGGCATATCATTTGCCTGCGTCAGCACGGAAATTCCTGCCTGATCCAGTACATTCATATTAGAATAAGTAGACATCTCCTCTGCCATATCTGTATCCATGATACGGGAGATCGCTGCCTCCATATTTTCCTCGGTTCCCTCCAGACTGCTCACCGCATAGTCCAGACGATTCTGATAGGCTCCGATACGGGATCTCACCGCGCTGACCTGTGCGATCGCATCATCCAGTGCGGAAATCGCCTTATCTGCGCCGCCCTTGCGGACTACGTTCAGATCATCGATATAGAGTGCTTCGCAGGTCACCGACGGAATCCGCAGATCGATCACCTGATTCTCATGCGCACCGACCTGAAGCGTCATACTGCCGATATCGGTCATCTCCAGATTAACGGTGGCCTTTCCTGCTTTTACCGCATTTTCAAGCACCTTCTGGGAATCCTGCTCCGGATCGATCTCGAAGATCATCTCGAATCCGTTCAGATCGCGGATCGTC
Organism: bacterium; assembly: GCA_050872965.1. Classification (GTDB taxonomy): domain Bacteria; phylum Bacillota; class Clostridia; order Lachnospirales; family Lachnospiraceae; genus W0P33-017. The sequence goes on from JBNMHW010000075.1 coordinate 6,473, forward strand.
ACCCGGGTACCATCGGTCAGACAGGTCGCTGTTGACGTGAAGCCCTCACCATATGCGACCGGGTTATTATTTGCATCCGTGATTAGATTTCCCTGTGAGTCTGTTTTTTGGGCTGTGTCAAGGATCAGCTTGATATCAACATCTTTTCCCTCGGGTACATCACCATTACCATCCAGTATCTGTGCACCAAATACCGTGCCCTCGATCTTCGCACTCTTGCCGTAATCCACAGTCGTCAGATCGTAGGTGTCTGCACCGTTTTTCTTGACAGTGACTCCCGCGAGCTCACCGAGCTGCTTGAGCTTCTCATAGATCTCGTCCTGTGTATCGGTCTTTAAGATCTCTACCGAACAATCATTGAGCTCTACGACACCTTCCTTTCCTGCTGTGACCTGCAATCCATTGTAGGTCGCCTGCTCCGGAAGCTGTGTGACGTCGAATTTATAATTTTCTGCCGATACATTATCCGAAGTCTGGAAATTGCGGATATAGGTTCCCGCCAATTCTCCGCCCACACTGGGGAAAATGCGGAAATCCTGCGAGCCGTCCAGCAATGCCTTTCCGTTAAACTCGGTGTCTGTCGCAATGCGGTCGATCTCCTCTTTGAGCGCGTCGATCTCCTTCTGGCACGCGTCGCGGTCCTCAGTGCCCATCGTATCTGTCGCAGACTGTACTGCCAGCTCACGCATACGCTGAAGCATCGCATGTGTCTCATTCAATGCACCGTCTGCAGTCTGCATAACACTCGTGCCATCCGCCGCATTCCGGCTGGACTGGTCGAGTGCTTTGATCTGCGCACGCATTTTATTACTGATCGCCATACCCGCCGGGCTGTCCTTTGCCTTATTGATCTTATATCCGGAAGATAATTTTTCGATGGATGATGTCAGCGAATTTTCTGTCCGGTGAAGCTGTGCATTGGAGATCACAGCGGATATATTCTGGTTTACTTTCATGTTCGCACCTCTTGGTTTTTCTCTGTGTGCTTCCCTGCTTTTTATATTTTACCGGCGACAATCCGTGTCACCGCTCATTACTAAAATTTATATCGGCCGTTCAGGACTCTTTCGTAATGCCCTCCCGCAAAAAACGGACGACTTTTTCTGCCATATCATAGAGCTCACCCGTCTGCATCTTTTGCGTCTGTGTGTCTGCGCCACCCGCATCCGGGATATCAGCCAGCTCAAACCTGGCCAGATCGAGATGTCCACTGTAGATCGCATGGATCTCATTGTTATCCACGTTTTCCTCATCTGTCGCTAACAACTGTGCCATACGCGGCAGCTCCTGCTGCAGACGGTCAGCGCCTGCTCTGGAATCCGATGCAAAATAACCCTTCACACCCCGGCCTGTCGCCTGCAGTTCAGCGGCTACTTTGCCATAAGCAGCGCTGTCCATCGTCACACGCACACGACCCTTTTTCTCGCTGGAGCGCACGATCCGGACATTGACACCTGTCACGCCCTCACTCGTCAGAACCGGGATCTGGTAGCGCTCTTCTCTGGCAAGCCGCGCGCCAAGCTGTAGCTGCGCGGTCATCATCTGGTACTGTCTGACATCCAGACTGGTCATGCCTTCCCGCAGCACGGTCTGTCCGCAGTGTTCTGCGACCTCCGCCAGTGTCTGCTGCGCATCTGCCAATTCTTCCGGAGTCTGCGCATGCTCACCGATTTTATGCAGGATCTCCTCCTTGGCCTTCGCGATCTCATCCAGCAGATCATCCTTCGTCGCCTGATCGTCGATTCGCGCGATCTGCTCATCCATGCCAAACAGCCGCCGCAGCGCATCATTCGGATTACTCAGCATCTGCTGCATGGCAAGCACATGATTAACCGTTACCGGAACATCGTAAGTCTCCAGCATCTCATACGCTTGTGTACTGCAGGCAGCCGCCTCCTGCATCCGCTCAAGCGCTTCCCGGCTGCCACTCTCTGCTACATCATCAGATTCCGGTGTCTGCTGCAGATATTCAAGCAATTGCTCCGGCGTCATTTCCTGCCACTTTTGATTCTGACCGGATAACAGATCTGCAAACTGCTCCGGCTCCTGCGCGATCTTTTGCACTTCGCGGAAACATTCTGTCTGATAGGCCGATAAGATCTGATCGGATATAGATGTCCCGTTGCTCTTTTTATCCACTCCGCCAAACTCGTCATCTACCGTATATTCCATGCCGCTCTTTTTGCCGCTGCGCACCGCGCGCAGCAGATTCTCCATCGTGACCGGAGCTCCCTGCTGTACGAGTGCACCGATCGCAGCGCCGTCACCGGCCTCTACCTGATGGATCAGGCGGTAAATACCGATGTAGGAATCCCGCTCCTCCGGTGAGATCGAATGATTCTGCTCTAATTTCCACAGATATTCACTGAATTTCGTCAGATCATCCGCGCCGCCGATCTCTGAACGGATCGCCTGCGCCTGCTCATTCAGCTCATTCATATCCATCTGCAGCGGATTGATGCCATCACGGATCATCTGACGCACGACAGCGGGTTTTAGACTGTCAAATGCCTCCTGCACCTGCCGATCCGCGAGCTTCATCTGTGTGACGGAATCCGGCGTGATCTCCATCCGATTATAGGCTAAGATACGCACTGCACGCGCATTTGTCTCCGTCGGCTCCATGCCGATCTCCTGTAAAATATCATCTACATTCCGGAAAGCCTTTCGGATCGAGTCGCCCATATCGCTGCGGGGGGCGGTCATCAGCGTCTCATATACCTCTCCCGCTGCATCCAGACGCGACTTCAACGCATTTCCTGCCTCATACAGACTCTCCGGTGTACCGTGGTACAGCTCACTGCCGAGCGCATACGCAGGCATTCCCCCCAACTGTTCTGCGATCTCTATCGTCTGCTGGAAGATCCGGATCTGTTCTGTGGATGCACTGCTGCCGTCTGCCTCCAGCAGCTCCTTATAATAGCTCTGTTCCTGCTGTTTCAGTTCCTCTACAAGCTGCTCTAACGGCTTCGTATCGATCTCCATGCCTCGCTTGATCAAGCTGTAATTTGCTTCGGTCGTCATGACCAGACGCGTCTCCTCGAGCATCCGTCGGGCCTCTATGAGACTGAGTCCCTTTGCGGCATCGTCTGCGGCGCTGCCGTCTATGATCCCGCGGATCTCCTGCGCGTCTGTCACACCTGCTTCATTCAGGCGGTGTGCCTCCCTCAGATTGTCGATCGTCAGCTCCTGTCCCTGTCCGATCACATAGGCAAGATCCTCATCCGTTGTCTGATCAATGACTTCCGCGGCATCTTCTGCCTGCGACTTCCACGATGCATCCTGCACGAGATATGCCTGCGCCGGTTCCCGACCCTCAGAGACTGCCTCTGCCATCGCTGTCACGACCTGCGCCTCCTGTGGCGGCAAGGACAGCTCCTGCAGAGCTACCAACGTATTCAAATAATCCGCTGTCACCGCCAGATCATTGGCTGCGAGCCATTTTCCTGCCTCTATATGCTCCTGCGTGGGGGTCAGACCTGCCGCGATCACGACCTGTTCGATCTGCGCGGTGATCGCATCATCATTGAATATCTCATCCGGCTGGCTGATCTGCTCCCTGCCTCCGTTGTACTGTGCATAATACAGGTTACCAATCGTCGGTTCGAGCTCATTATCAAGCATATATTTGATGCCGCCCTCATCGAGCGGCTGCAGATCCTGCGACTGCGCAAAGGCCTGCGCATACTGTGCCGCCAGTGCCGCAGATCCTGCGATCGCTTCGAGCTGCGCCTCACTCGGTGTATCCGTAAAATAGCTCGTATCCTTGCCTGCCTTGGCGAGCTGCGCCTGTATCTTGTCCGTCTCTGTCACGATCGTATGTATATCCGTATCCGGGAGTGAAAAACCGTCATTTTCAATCTCATCCGCATGCTTTGCGCTCGTTTTATTCACACCGACGACCATCTCATTTTTCTGCTGTACGGCATCCTTGGATGCAGCATCAATCCTGATCTCCTCGAGGATCGCCTTGCCCTGTTCTGTCTCCGGTTTGCCATAGGTCACGGCTTGCATCTGCGGTGCGGAACCACGGACAATCCCTGATGCTGCCTGTGGCTGTGTCTCATTCCGGCGTACCTCTGCCTCATATCCGCTGCTCACATGCGCTTTTCCAAATATTCCTTTTGCATTGACTGCACTCTGCTGTTCGATCTGCATACGACGTCCTCCTACTCTGTGACTGTCATTTATTTCGGACGAAACAGGCAAAAAAATTAGAGCCACCGGACAGGTGACCCTAATTCATAGTCATGATATTTATTTATAATCAAACGAGAATACGACTGCTCCAAACGGAGCCAGCGGATAACCGACCGAATACGGCTGTCCGTCCCATTCTCCCTTTTTCGCTGTAAACCGCTTCGGATGCTCTGCTCCGGTGCCTCCGAAACGCTCCTCATCGGAATTTAAGATCAGCCGGTAATTACCTGCCTGCGGCACACCCACGCGGTAATCCGGACGGGCGACCGGTGTAAAGTTCAATACACAGATCAGGCACTTTTTGCCATCTGAGGACTTGCGGATAAAGCTGTAGATACTGCGTTCTTTATCATCCGCATTGATCCATTCAAATCCGTTCCATTCATGGTCGAGCTCATACATTGCCGGATACTTTTTATACAGATGCAGCAGTTCCTTCATATAATCATGGATCTGCTGATGCGGCTTCTCGGCTAACAGATACCAGTCGAGCTCACGCGCCTCACTCCACTCGCGAAGCTGTGCAAAATCCTGTCCCATGAACAGCAGCTTTTTGCCCGGATGGAACATAAAATAGGTATATGCCAGACGCAGATTGGCAAATTTGGCATTGTCATCTCCCGGCATCTTATTGATCATCGAACATTTCAGATGCACGACCTCGTCATGCGAGAGCACCAGTATGTACCGCTCACTCTCGTTATAGCTCATCGCAAAGGTCATCTTATAATGATTGTCCTTGCGGAAATACGGATCAAGCTTCATATAATCGAGAAAATCATGCATCCAGCCCATATTCCACTTTAAAGAGAAGTTCAGTCCACCGTCTTCTGCCTTGCCTGTGACCATCGGCCACGCCGTAGACTCCTCAGCGATCATGACTGAGCCCTTGTTACGACCGGTGATCAGCGTATTGATATGCTTGAAGAACTCGATCGCTTCGAGATTCTTGTTCTCTCCGTATTTATTGGCTACCCACTGACCGTCTTCCTTACCATAATCCAGATAGAGCATGGATGCGACCGCGTCCACGCGCAGTCCGTCCACATGATAATGCTCGATCCACATCAACGCGCTGCCGATCAGGAAGTTCTTGACCTCATTTTTGCCGTAATCAAAGATCTTGGTTCCCCAGTCCGGATGCTCACCCATACGGGGATCCGCATATTCATACAGACAGGTACCGTCAAAGTTCGCCAGTCCGTGCGCATCGCGCGGGAAATGCGCAGGTACCCAGTCCAGGATCACACCGATCTTGTTTTTGTGCAACTGGTCGATCAGATACGCAAAATCCTCCGGCGATCCATAGCGCGAGGTCGGAGCATAGTATCCGGTCACCTGATAGCCCCACGAACCGTCAAACGGATATTCGGAGATACCCATCAGTTCCACATGCGTATAGCCCATCTGCTTCACATATTTGATCAGTGACTTTGCCAGCTCGCGGTAAGTATAGAATCCATCATCTTCCCGTCCCGGATGACGCATCCAGGAACCCGGATGTACTTCCAGAATCGACATCGGCTCGCGATATACATCTTTTTTGGCACGATCCTCCATCCACTGGGCATCTGTCCATTTAAAATGGTCGATATCTGCCACTACAGATGCTGTTCCGGGGCGTAATTCCGCTTCGTTTGCATACGGATCTGCCTTATAATACATCTCTCCGTCAGCGCCTTCGATCAGATATTTATACATATCCCCCTGCTTCACACCGGGAATAAATAGCTCATAAATGCCACACTCCGTCGGCTCAAGCCGCTCCATCTCGTGCTTCGTCTCATTCCAGTCATTGAATGTACCGATGACCCACACGCGTCTGGCACCCGGTGCCCACAGATCAAACATGACACCCGATTTCCGTCTGATCGTCATGAGATGCGCGCCAAATTTTTTATAAATGTCGTAGTGCGTTGCCTGTCCGAACAAATACATGTCAAGTTCTGTAAAATTCCCCATCTCTTTGCCCCCTTGTAATATCAGTTCCTATTCCTCAAAATCCTTCTCTCGAAGTACTACATAGTTATTCTCATCATAACGTTTGGACGTTAAGATCCCAAACATCTTCTTCAGACTGCCCTTTTCCACATGATCGATCGCCTCATCTACGATCTCCTTGACCTCTACCAGTGTCGTCGCCTGATCCAGCTTCTGGATATTGCTGATGCGCTTGTACAATGCGAGCACTGCCATCGCATCTATGCCGTAGCCATTCTCCGCCGCATAGGTTCTGGCGAATTCGACCAGCTCATCATTCGTAAAATAGGGGATCGAGATACTCTGTGCGAACTTCTGTGCAAAGCCCTCATGCCGTCCGAGTGCCTTGGCGATCTCATCCTTGGAATCCTCAAGGATCACCAGCAGTTCACCGGGATGCTCCGCCAGATACATCGACAGCTTGCCCTCCGTCTCTCTGGTCAGTTCTCCTACACGCTCGATGATCAGACAACCCCCTTTGATCTTTTCGAGCACTGCCGGAATATCCTTGTGGTTGAGTGCATCGCCGTTGATCTTTCCGATCTGTTTGCCCGGCTTGTGTGTCTTCTGCTGCAGTGTCTTGACCAGATTCGTCGCCAGCATCGTCTTGCCACAGCCAGATGCACCCTCGATGATCAGATTGCCGTAGACTCCCGGATTCATTCCTTCCAAATAAGCCCCGCAACCGGTCAGCGCGCGGCAGATCTGTGCTTCCATACCATCTACTTTTGTGAAATAAGAGAACCGCTTTGCCATCTCGGTATCAAACTTCTGAATACCATTGAATAATGACGGCTGCTGTACGCTCTCCTTCTTATTTTTATGATTTTGGTCATCCGAATCCTCTTCGCCGAACAGATCCATATTGATCTCCGGCAAAGGTGTCGTGGGGTCCTTCATCGCCTCCCAGTCAGACATCATCTTGCCAAAATGATCTGCCATATCAGTCTGCTGCGATTCCTGCCCGGATGCCGGATCTGCCGCCGGTTCATCCGTCGGCGGCGCGGAAATCTCCTGTACATCATGAAACGGCTTTGCTGATAAAATACCTGAAATATCCGGAAAAGAAAGCTTCGCTGTATTCGTGAGTACCGGATGCTTCAGCTCACGGCTGACTACCGACTGCTGCGGCTGTTCCGGTTCGGCTGGTGTCTCTTCTGCTACCGGCACATCATCCTCATACATCTCAAGGCCTTCTGCCGCCAATTCTGCTGCCAGCGCCTCGTCGATCGATTTCGTCACATCATCTGCCTGATCTGCGGAATCAGGCTCTGCTGTGACCGCTTCCTCCGGCTGTGCCTCTTTTTGTATCTCCTCAGCCTCAGCTTGCTCCGTTTCCGGTGCTGCTTCCTGATCTGTGCCCTGTAAGCGGTCGATCTCTGCCTGCAGACACTCGTTTGCATCTGCCAATGCCTTGGATGCACGCTCCACGGATTCCGGTGTCTGATCCTCATATGCCTGTTCTACAAGCTCTTTTGTCGTCGCTCCGGCATCGAGCTGCGGGATCACGGCTGTCAGACGATCCATGATGTCGCCTGCCTCCTGCAGTGCACGGGCCTTCGCAGACTCAAGCTTGCGCTGCTGTGCATCCTCCATCGCTGCCTCTGCGGCACGCTTGGTCTTCTCCCACTCTGCCAATATATCCTCGATCGTCATCTGACCTCTGACCTGCGGCTCCTGTTCACTGCTCTGTGGCAATGACAGCGAAATCTGACCATCGTATTCTTCCTCTAAGATCTCCTGAAAATTCAGATTCAGTGATCCGTCAATCTCCTCATCCGTCTCATATTCGACCGGCGGCTCCGGCTGTGATTCCGGGCGCTCCTCTGCGAGCAGCGGCTGCAGATAAGGAATCTCCTCCACCATCTTTTTGATGGAATCCATCGTATCGTTGACAGTCTCCTTCTCCGTCGCATCCATGATCTGCTGGATGCCGCGCGCCAGTTCCTCCTGAAGATTCTGCGTATTATAGCGATCCGCATTGACCTGTACCTCGGGTATATCGATCGTATCATTGATGATCTCACCCGATTCAAGATATTCATCCGGGCGCACCTCGATGATGCCGTCCCTCTTTTTGCGGAATTGTCTGTATTTATCCTCCTGTTCGGGACTGAGCGGCTGGTAGAGCATCTTTAACTCCAGTGCTTTCTCCACATAAGGGCCGTCACCGAACCATAAGATCAGCTCATCACAAGCCTCGATACACTTGTCCGTCATGCCCGCCTGATGATACAGATATGCCAGCTCAAATGCCCATTCTTCGGTATATTCCTGCTCTTTTAACTCGCTCAGGATCGCGATCTGCTCTGTGATGGGTTCACCCTTCGCGCGGCTCAGATGGTAGCGCAGGATGTATTTGAGTGTGTCATGGGGCGCGATCTCTACAAATTCATCATAATATTCCTGCGCCTCATCAAATTGTTTTGCCTCTATTGCGATCTCCGCCAGACGGTAAATGATCTTTTTTCCGATCGGAGCTCTGTCATATGCCATGAGAAACAGCTCCTTGCTGTCCTCGTAACGTCCGTTCTGCTGATAGATCTCTCCTACCAGCATCAGGGAATTCACGTTGCGCACCTTGCGCCAGTTGATCCCATCTGCGATCTGCGCTGCCGCTGCATAATTTTTCTGTCCGGCCAGCGTCTCTATCTCATCTAATTTCAGCTTATATTCGTACTTATCCAAAATGTTCACCTCGTACCGAATCGTACCTTGTTTGCACATGATATAGTACCCTGCATCGGCACTATCCATGATTCGTATGCTATATCTAGGTATACTTATATGTATCTTACCATACGGATTCGTTCATGTCAAAAAATATAGGCAAAGAAAAAGGCAGCTTTCCGCCACCTTTTTCATCACTTATTTTTCATTATTTTCCGGAACATCTGTTGACGTACCTGTCACATTTTTCTCCTGCGCAGAAGCTTTCGACGCCTTTTTTCTGCCTCCAAAACGGAACGGCTCGTTGCGCACCCAGTCATTTGTACATAGTTCTTTAGTCTGCGAATCCACATGTGTCACCTGCGTGTAATCCAGGGAATTTACAGGAAGTCCACGTCGTTTCAGCAGATAAGCGATCAACTGCTGAACCAGATAATAGATGACCGCAAACACGGGAACACCGAACAACATACCGACAAATCCAAACAGACCGCTGCCGACCATGATCGCAAAAATGACCCAGAATGATGACAGCCCCGTAGAATCGCCAAGGATCTTCGGTCCGATGATATTAC
>JBNMHW010000076.1:0-15642 GCA_050872965.1 bacterium
CATTGTCTGATTTTGCTGCCTTTGCACGATGGAGCTGAGACTCCAAATTGTGGAAGCCACTGCTGACACAATTTTGTTTTGCGGAGGCTCAGTGGAATGATTCGTGCAACGAAAGCAAAACAGACTGCCTGCGGGAGCTGCATGTTCATGAAACATGTGCTTGCAGCCAGACAGCCAAATAATAAATATTTTCGCTCTCGCCTATCTTAATAAGGGATCGCTCTCGTTTCCAGCGAAAGCAGAAACGGATACGGATTGACTGCTGTCTCCTGCCCGTTTTCATCATTGTAGTAGATGCCGACATGCAGATGCGCCGGAAAATTCCCGGTCGTTCCCTCAATATTGCTGTAGCCGCTGTCTCCTGCAAAACCGAGCAGTTGTCCCGCATGCACCTCCACACCTTCTGTGATTCCATCCGCATAATCATATAAATGCGCATAGTAATAATAGATGCCATGTGTACTGCGGATGCCGAGCCGGTAACCGCCCTGCGGCAGCCAGCCCTTTTTTTCAACGGTTCCATCTGTCATGGACAGCACCGGAAATATCCCCCGCCTGTCCGGTGTGAGCATCAGATCTGTACCTTCATGACCACGGTCCCCGCCAAAAGTGCGCGCAGACATCCAGGAATCTTCATAGGAAACCGCATACTGCGTATGGAGTGTGGACTGTGGGATCGGAAACAATTGCAGATCCTCACGGATCATGGCAGCAACCTCATCCGGCACTCCGGTATCCGCTTTCCCGGTAGGTGTCTGTACTTCTGTCTCATCATGCTCCTGCCGCTCCCACGATACAAGTATCCGCTCCATTCCGATCAGATCCAGCGAAGCCAGTACTAGGATGATAAAAACCATCCAACAGATTCTTTTCATATTCTATCCCTGCCTGTCATAGCTTTTAGTAAGATGATGAATACCAAACTTCCCCGATATCTCACAAAAAAATATCTATTTTGTTATATGCTCGCCATGTTTTTACTATTCCTGCTGAAAGAACCACAGGTGGCAGTGGATGGTGCCCGTTTCGGACTCATGCTGTGGGCCGGACAGCTGCTCCCGAGCCTGTTGCCATTTCTGATTCTCACACAACTGCTCATTCGCAGCGGTTATCTGAACCGGATCTGCGAAAAGCTGCATCTGTCGCAGAGCTATTTTGTATTGTTTGCAGGAACCTTGTTCGGATTCCCAATGGGCTGCAAACTGACCACCGATCTGTATGCACGCGGCCAGCTCTCTAAAAAAGATGCCTCCCTGCTGTTTATCATCGCAAACCAGATGAGTCCTGCTTTTGTAGGCGGATATATCTTAGCCGAAACACTGCAGCTACCGCAGCTTAGCCTGCTATCTTATGCGATCCTGTATCTGCCCTCATTGTGTTACGGTATCGCAATGCTTGGGATCCATAAACACCCTTCCCGTGCTTTTGCGCCCGCCGGATCAGTCGTGACAAAAAAATCGACATCAGGGGTGCAAATGAATTTTGCCATCCTTGATGCCGGTATTATGAATAGTTCTGAAACGATGTTAAAGCTTGGAGGATATGTCATGCTCTTTGCAGTCATCACAGGCATGTGCCGGCATTACCTTGCGCATATACCGGTCATGGCTACCGTCATTGCCGGTCTGCTCGAGATCACGGGTGCTGTCAGCGTCCTAAGCGATGCCATTGACAGTACATACCTCAAATATGTTGTGATCCTGACAGCCGTTTCCTTCGGCGGCTGCTGTGGGATCGCCCAGACTGCATCCCTCATTCATATAGATCCTTCCACGGAACTGTCATCCATGAAATCCTATATCAGTGGACGTCTGCTGCTCGCCGGAATCACAGCCGTGCTTGCCGCTGTATTGTATCCGCTGGCAGTCTGAATCATGATTCGCTTTCCGGTGCTGTGGCTTCCGGTGCGGGAGTTGTCGTATCCTCCGCCGCCAACTCCGGCTCTGTCTGCGGCATCAGCTCCGCACGATTGGCCAGAACGACCTGCAGAGAACTGTTAAGACCTGCGATCAGATTCTCATAGCGTGCCTTGGAGCCCTCAATCGCTCCGTTTAAGATAACCTCCAGATTCCGTAACAATTCATCGGTATATCCGATCGCACCCATGCGGATGCTGTTGGCATCATTGGTCGCTTTGTCAAGGATCTCCTGCGCCTGCTTGGTCGCCAGCATCACGACTTCATTTGCCTGTGCATAGGCCTGCTGCATGATCTGATGCTCGCTCACAAGTTCTGAATGTGTCACTTCTGCCTGTGCGATGATCGCATCTGCCTTGGTCTGCGCATCCGCAAGGATCGCCTCCTTGTTGCTGATCATCTTCTGATAACGTTTAATTTCCTCAGGTGTACGAAGACGAAGCTCTGTCAGCAATTCTTCGATCTGATCCTTGTTGACAATGATCTTGTTGGAAGAAAATGCCTGCGGCTTGCAGGTATCGATATACTGTTCTAATTCCTCGATGGTCTGCTCAATTTTACTACTCATGTCGATCTCCTTTTTCAATGCCATATTTTTCATAAATACGGTCAATCATCGTCTCAGGAACAAAACGTGAAATATCTCCGCCATAGGCTGCAAATTCCTTGACGATCGTAGAACTGAGATACGAATACTGCAGACTCGTCGTCAAAAAAATGGTCTCTATCTCGTCGTACTCCACATGATTTGTCTGTGCGATCTGAAGCTCATATTCAAAATCCGTCACTGCTCGTAATCCACGGATAATAAGTGTTGCCTGTATTTCCTTTGCAAAATCAACCAGTAATCCGTCAAAAGATACGATATGTACATTCGGCAGCTCAGCAGTTAATTCTTTTAACATACTAACACGTTCATCTACAGAAAACAACGAATTTTTTGCGCGATTGTTCAATACACCGACATATAATTCATCCACAATATTCGCTGATCTGCGAATAATGTCCATATGCCCGTTGGTAACCGGATCAAAACTGCCCGGATAGATTGCTCGTTTCATGGATCATCCCTCTTTGGTTTCCTGTGTTTCGTTTTTACGCGAAAGAAACACATGCTTGTTTGTTTTATAGATCTTCTCTCTCAGCAGCTCATAGCCCAGCGTATCCACATATGAAAAATCGGTATGCTCGTCCGCTTCTACAATGATGAGTGCATGTTCTTTTACTACCGATGACTGTGCCAGATAGCCGAGGATCTCAGACTCTAAATCATGTCCGTACGGCGGATCTAAAAAGATCAGATCGAACCGGTATTTGCCCTCCAACTGGCGCAGTGCACTCATGCAGTCCGTGTTCATCAGCTTGCACTGGCTGCCAAGCTTGGTAAAATCAATATTATCCTGTATGACTTCGCAGGCTTTTTTATTATTATCGACAAATACGCAGTAGGCACTGCCCCTGCTCACAGCCTCCAGCCCGATCTGCCCGCTTCCGGCAAACAGATCAAGAAAATACGCACCCTCCAGTTCAGGTGCCAGCATATTAAATAACGTCTCTTTGATACGGTCCGTCGTAGGTCTGGTATCTTTGCCCGGCAAGGTACGAAGCGGCAGACGTCTTGCTTTTCCTGCAATAATTCTCACGTTCATTCACCTCCCATTTTTTGTGAACGGCTAGTTCTGCTCCTTTAAAACAGCCCTGTTCTTGATCAGATAATCACACAGTGACACGATCGTCAGGATCAGCGCGATCCATGTCAGGCATGTACCGAGGAGCGCAAAAAACTGTCCGGGGAAATCCAGAATCAGGACAATGATCATCAGCATCTGAAATGTCGTCTTGAACTTTCCCCAATAGCTGGCAGCGATCACAACACCGTTATCGGCAGCCACCAGACGAAAGCCGCTGATAATAAACTCGCGGCTGATGATCACAATGACCATCCATGCTGCGAGCTGACCGGTAGCGACCAGACAGATCATCGCCGAACACACCAGTAGTTTATCAGCTAACGGATCCATAAATTTGCCGAAATTTGTCACTAAATTGTATTTTCTTGCGATTTTTCCGTCTGCCAGATCCGTCAAGCTGGCTATAATGAAAATCGCCACCGCAATATAATTGCTGTACGGCACGATGGGAACCAGCAGGAAAAACACAAAAAACGGAATCAGCAGTACACGTAAAATCGTCAGTTTGTTCGGTAAATTCATCTTCATATTATATCATCTCTCCTATCAGATCATAATCCAATGCACCTGTCACGCGCACCTTCACAAAATCTCCGGACATCAGTTCCGCATCCGTGTGAATAAAGATATATCCGTCTACTCCCGGCGCATCCTTATAAGTTCTTGCTACATATGCATTCTCATCGGCAACCTTGCCCTCTACAAATGCCCAGAGTTCACGATCCTTCATTGCCTCATTGCGGTCAAAGGAGATCTCCTGCTGTAATTCCATGACTTCGTCACGCCAGGTCAGCTTGGTCTCTTCGTCCAACTGTCCTTCAAATGATGCCGCAGGTGTATTTTCCTCCGGTGAGTATGTGAATGCTCCTAAACGGTCAAATTCGGCCCAGTTCAAAAACTCCAGCAATTCCTCATGAGCCTGCTGCGTCTCCCCCGGAAATCCGCAGATCAGTGTCGTTCTCAGACAGATATCAGGGATCTCGCTGCGCAACAGTTCGATCTTATCTGCCAGTTCTGCGCCTGTGGTGCGCCGTCCCATACGCTTTAAGATATCATCATTGATATGCTGGATCGGCATATCCAGATAATGCACGACCTTCTGATTGCGCTTCATCGCATCGATGAGCTGTGTATCGATTTCTTCCGGATAGCAGTACATCAGGCGGATCCAGTACAGACCGTCAATTGCATTCAATTCGTCTAACAGTCTATGCAGGGATTTTTCTCCATACAGATCCACACCGTAAACAGTCGTCTCCTGTGCCACGAGGATCAGTTCCTTCACGCCCTGCTCCGCAAGCTGTCTGGCCTGTTCTACCAGCTCCTCGATCGGAACACTGCGATAAGAACCGCGGATCGACGGGATCACACAGTAGGTACAATGCTTATCACAGCCCTCTGCGATCTTCAAATAGGCGTAATGTCCGCCGGTCGTCACGAGACGTTTCTTGTCATGCATATCCGGAAGTCCTTCCAGTGCATGATAATTCTTGTATACGCTGCCTTTTAAAGCACCCTCTACCGCTTCTACGATCGCGTCATACGCATTGGTACCGATGACGGCGTCTACCTCCGGAATCTCCTGCAGCACCTCATCCTGATAACGCTGTGCCAGACAACCGGCAACGATCAGTGCCTTTAGTTTTCCTGTTTCCTTGTATTTTGCCATAGAAAGAATCGTCTGGATGCTCTCCTCCTTGGCATCACCGATAAAACAGCAGGAATTCACTACGATCACATCCGCATCGGTCTCATCATCAGTGATCGTATAGCCGGCAGCATTCAGCATACCGATCATATACTCGGAATCCACAAGGTTCTTGTCGCAGCCAAGGGAAATAAATAAAATGTTCATACATACTCCTGTGATGTGAAAAGAAGCCGAAACGATCTGCTCCGGCTTCTGTATCGTTGCTTATTCTTCGGTCTTAACCGCTTCCGGGCTGCCTGCGGGGTCTGACACGCTGTGCAGCTCGTCTGCCTGATCATCTTCACCAAGGATCTTTACCTTTCCTTCATAAAGCTCTTGAACTGCAGTGGATAACGGCTTTTTACCGTTTGCATGTGCAACTAACGGTTCATCACCGGCGATCAACTGGCGCGCTCTCTTGGCAGCGGCGATCACGATGGAATAACGGCTGTTTACAACCGGCTCCTCACCTACCTCTGTGGTATTGTTTACTACTTTCATCAGTTCTACATAAGACGGATGGATCATCATTATTCTCCTTTCGCATAATTAGTCAATGCTGTTTTCATTTCCATAATAAATAATTCTTTTCGTGAAATTCTGGTATGTTCGTTCTGCAAAATGGAATGTACCTGATCAACGCAGGCTTCCAGTTCATCATTTACGATCAGATAATCATATGCTTCGATACCCATACATTCTTCATCTGCACGGCACAGTCTCTCATGGATCACTTCCGGTGTCTCTGTGCCCCTGCCTACCAGCCGCTTCTCCAATTCGTCAAAGCTGGGCGGTGTGACAAACAAAAGCAATGTATCCGGATATTTCTCCTTGATCTTTAATGCCCCCTGAATCTCGATCTCAAGGATCACATCCTTGCCATTTGCCAGTTGTTCCTGCACATAAGTCTTCGGTGTTCCGTAATAATTATTGACATATCTGGCATATTCTAAAAGTTCATCTTCTTCGATCATTTTCTCGAAGCAGTCTACGGAACGGAAAAAATATTCCCGACCGTCCTGTTCACCCGGACGGGGTGCACGTGTCGTTGCTGAAATGGACAATGCATAGTTCTGTGGATATTTTTCCAACAGACGCTTTACGATCGTACCCTTTCCGGCACCGGAAAATCCGGATATCACAGTTAAAATGCCTGTCTGTGTGTTCATATATTCATCCTCCGTATCGACCAGTCTCCGATCACGATTCCGCTGTTTTTGCGGTGCACATATCCATTGGTTCCATACTGCCCTTATCCTTCATTCTGCCTGCCAATGTATCCGGCAGAAGTGCCGAGAGGATCAGACGGTCATTTTCGGTAAATATCACCGCTCTGGTACGTCTCCCCTGTGTGGCATCGATCAGTCTGGACTCTTCCTTTGCCTTCTGGATCATGCGTTTTGCCGGTGCAGAATCCGGCGTGATCATCGCTATGACCTTATCTGCATTTATAATGTTGCCGAAACCGATGTTCATAAAATTACTCAATATTCTGTATCTGCTCCCTTACTTTCTCAATATCTGTTTTGAGATTGATACCCATATCAGAGATCGACAGATCGTTGGACTTGGACAGGATCGTATTCGCCTCTCGGTTCATCTCCTGCGCGATAAAATCCAGCTTGCGGCCCATGCTGCCTCCGGCTAAAAGCACCTCTTTCATTCCCTTGATATGGCTGCGCAGACGTACGACCTCCTCATCCACACAGATTTTATCCGCAAACAATGTCACCTCAGTGGCAATGCGGTTTTCATCAATCTGTGCATCCTGTAAAAGATCCGCGATCTTCGTCTGCAGCTTGCCACGGTATTCCGCAATGATCTCCGGTGAACGCTGCTCGATATAGTCCACATAGACATTCATTTGATCGAGCTTTGCTATGAGATCATTCCGCAGATGTTCGCCTTCGCCGGCGCGTGCCTCCACGAACTTCTCACAGGCACCGCGCACCGCCTGCTCCAGCACTGTCCACAATTCCTTCTCGTCAGTGTCCTCTTCCTCCATCACGAATACTTCCGGATAGCGTGAGAGTGTGCTGACACGGATATCGTTTTCCAGTCCGAAGGTCTGTGCCATCTGTCTGAGATAAGTCAGATACTGTCCTGCAAGCTGCTCATTGTATTTGAGGGCAAAGCCTGTCTCTGACAGATCCTCATAGGATACAAATACATCTACTTTTCCGCGTTCCATGTACTCCTTGAGTACCGTGCGGATCGCGCTTTCAAAAATACTGAGTTTTTTCGGCATCTTGACACTGACATCCAGATAGCGGTGATTGACAGCTCTGATCTCCACTGTCATCTTCCACTGTCCGTCCGTCACTTCGCATCTTCCGAAGCCGGTCATGCTTTTTATCATAAAAACCTCCAACCTGTGAAGCGGTGACCCCGCTGTCATATAAATTCAGGCTATGCATCACTTTTCCCCATATCTGTATGCATAGCTATGGTTATTATAAGTCAAATACCCGTATTCGTCAAACAAAAATATTGACTTTAGGCGTTTGATTCCATTAAAATGAAGGAAATATACAGATATTATCTGATCACACATGTAATTTTAGGAGGACAAATCTGATGGCTTTTGACGGAATTGTCGTTGCAAATATAACGAAAGAACTAAAAACTACCATTCTGGGCGGCCGCATCAGCAAGATCGCGCAGCCGGAAACCGATGCACTGCTGCTCACAATCAAGGGCAGTAACGGTCAGCACCGCCTGCTCTTGTCAGCCAGTGCTTCCCTGCCGTTTGCCTATCTCACAGCTACGAACCGGCCGAGTCCCATGACTGCGCCGAATTTCTGTATGCTGCTGCGCAAATTCATTGCAAATGGGAAGATCACAGCGATCACGCAGCCCGGCTTGGAGCGCATCATCTGCTTTGATATCGAACATTTGGATGAGCTCGGTGACCTGAAGAAAAAACGGCTGATCGTGGAACTGATGGGAAAACACAGCAATATCATCTTCTGCGATGACACCGGGCGGATCATCGACAGTATCAAACATATTCCCGCCTCTGTCAGTTCTGTGCGGGAAGTGCTTCCGGGACGCGACTATTTCATACCAAACACACAGGAAAAATCCGATCCGCTCTGCGCGACTCCGGAAACGATCCGCTCAGATGCGTGCAATCGTCCTACAACGCTTGCCAAGGCGCTCTATCTGACCTATACAGGCATCAGCCCCACCATTGCGAACGAAGTATGCCACAGGGCCGGTCTGGATGCCGATGCGCATACCGACAGTCTGAGCGAGGATGAAAAGCTCCATCTCGCCAATGAATTTTTCTGGCTGATATCCGATATCAAAGAAGAGAAATTCGAGCCGTGCATGATCAAAAAGGGCGCGGAACCGATTGAATTTGCCGCTGTCCTGCTGCACGAGTACAGTGACTATCCAGACTATACCTGTGAACGGTATGATTCCATCAGCGAGGTACTCGAACGCTTCTATGCGGATAAGGATCTCTATACACGTATCCGTCAGAAATCCGTTGATCTGCGCCGGATCGTAAACACTGCTTTAGAACGCGATATCAAAAAGCTGTCACTCCAGCAAAAGCAGCTAAAAGATACAGAAAAAAGAGAGAAATATAAGGTCTACGGCGAACTGCTCCAGGCATACGGTTACGGTGTCGAGGAGGGCGCAAAGCAATTGGAAGCGCTCAACTATTATACGAACGAGATGGTTACGATCCCATTAGATACCCGTCTGAATGCGCAGGAAAATGCCCAGAAATATTTTGCAAAATATAATAAGCTCAAACGTACCTATGAAGCATTGATGGAACTCACGGTGGAAGTGCAGGACGAGATCACCTATCTGGAATCCGTCGCAAATTCTCTGGATATTGCCGTTACGGAAGAGGATCTGTCCGCGATCAAAGAAGAACTGACCGGCAGCGGTTTTATCAAAAAACATCCGGCGAAAAAAGGTGCGCGCGCGGTCAAAAGCAAACCGTTCCACTACCGCAGCAATGACGGATTTGATATTTATGTAGGAAAAAATAACCTGCAAAATGAAGAATTGACTTTCAAGGTGGCTAACGGCGGTGACTGGTGGTTTCATGCAAAAGGCATGCCCGGCTCTCACGTGATCGTAAAAACCGAAGGGAAAGAACTGCCCGACCGTACCTTTGAGGAAGCTGCCAGGCTCGCAGGCTACTATTCCAAAGGACGCGGTGTCGATAAACTTGAAATCGATTATCTGCAACGCAAAAATGTCAAAAAGCCAAACGGCTCAGCACCCGGATTTGTTGTATATTATACGAATTATTCCATGACAATACACACGGATATTTCAGATATTCCATTTGTTGAATAATATAGAAAAACCTGCTAGGTTTATTTTCGTTTTCTCCTCACATACTATGTGTACCAACAGCAGACAAGCTGTTGTTTAAATACAAAAGCAAATGTACCAAGGAGGAAACGCATCATGTCAAACAACAATAATAAAACTTCCGTTCCCGAAGCCAAAGAGGCTATGAACCGTTTCAAATATGAAGTGGCAAGTGAGCTGGGTGTACCCTTAAAGGATGGCTACAACGGTGATCTGACTTCCAGACAGAACGGATCTGTCGGCGGTTATATGGTCAAGAAGATGATCGAGGCACAGGAAAAGCAGATGGCAGGTAAATAACCGCTTTTTGGTAACATCAAAGTAACAGACAGGATAAAAAATGCGCTTACCGCAGAATACTGCGGCAGGCGCATTTTTATAAACTGAGCGTCACATCCCCACGATCAAAGATTTCACGCATTTTTATCTTCAGATTCGCATGCTCCGCTGCTTCCAGCATCGGATCCGCCTCCAGAATCCGTTTTACTTCATCGGCTGCCTGCTGCAGCACCCGCGCATCCGTATAGATATCCGCGATCATAAAACTCATATCTCCAGCCTGCCGGATACCGAAAAAATCGCCCGGTCCGCGGAGCTTTAAATCTTCCGATGCAATATAAAATCCATCATTTGACTTGTTTAAGATCTCCAATCGTTCCTTTGCCCGGTCCGAATCCGAAGCATTCATCATGATACAATAAGACTGCGCATCACCGCGCCCGACGCGGCCTCTCAACTGATGCAGCTGGGCCAGTCCGAAACGATCCGCATTCTCGATCATCATCACCGTGGCATTCGGCACATTCACGCCAACCTCTATGACTGTCGTGGACACGAGAATATCGCTCCGGTGTTCCTTGAAATCTTCCATGATCTGATTTTTCTCCGCCGCCTTCATCTTGCCATGCAAACAGGCAATGCGCACGTTTTCCGACAATTCCGACCGCAGGCGTTCCGTGTAATCAGTTACATTATTGGCATCCAGATTTTCCGATGCCTCGACCAGCGGGCAGATGATATAGGCCTGATGTCCCGCTGCGACTTCTTTTTCCAGAAATGCATTAGCTTTTTTTCGGTAATCTTCGCCTACGACACAGTTTTTGATCGGAAGTCTCGTCGCCGGTACTTCATCCATTACAGATATATCCATATCTCCGTATAATATAATGGCCAGTGTCCGTGGAATCGGAGTGGCACTCATAACGAGAATATGCGGTGACTGTCCTTTTTGTGCAAATGTTTCCCGCTGACGGACTCCAAACCGATGCTGTTCGTCCGTGATGACGAGTGCCAGCCGTTCATACGCTACCTGCTCCTGAATGAGCGCATGTGTACCGATGATGAGTGCATCCGTATGTGCCGCGATCTGTGCACGCGCTTCGCGCTTTTGCTTTGCCGTCATGGAACCGGTGAGTAAAATGATCGTCTTTTGGATGCCGAAACGCTCACATAACTGTAGAAAGGACTGCTCATGCTGCTTCGCCAGCACTTCCGTCGGTGCCATGATTGCCGACTGACAGCTCTGATCCGAGACATACAGCATTGCCAGAAATGCCACGATCGTTTTACCACTTCCGACATCTCCCTGAATCAGGCGTTGCATCAGTGTCTCTCCCTGCAGATCAGACAGCACCTCCTGTAAGGTACGCTGCTGCGCTCCCGTCAATGCATACGGCAGTTTCCCAATGTATGTTTCAAGATGACCGGGGGTGAAATGATAGATATTTTTCTGTTTTTCTTCTCCACGCTTTTGTAGCTGCATCGTCATTAAAAACAGGAAAAACTCATCAAACACCAGTCTGCGTCTTGCACAGATCAATGCCTCCGTTGATTCCGGAAAATGAATCTCTTCGAGTGCATAATTATACTCCGCCAATTCATATTTTTCACGGATATCCGTCGGCAGATAATCAAAAAAACTGTCGCAGGAACGCAGTGCATACCGGATCGTCTTGCACAAAAAACGGTTTGTGATCCCTCGCGTCAGGGCATAGACCGGCTGCATGGATTCTTCGATCGCAGCGTAATCTTCCGGTGAGAACAGCGCCGGCTGTTCCATATGCCATACACCGTTTTTATCACTTACTTTTCCGTACAGGATCACGGTTTTTCCTTTTTTCAGACCGTTTGCAATATAGGGCAGGCGAAACCAGATCGCTTCCAAGGATCTTCCTTCAGACTCACTTTTTAGGACAGTGATCGTCATGGCACGCGTGCGGCGCATCACGGCAGGCTTCATAATCTGCACGATCACAGCCGCCGTTTCACCATCCTGCAGTTCATGAATCTGTGCTGCACACGGATATTTTACATAATCTCTGGGAAAATGAAGGAGTATATCACCGATGGTGTATACTCCCATTTTCTGTAAAAGTCCTTCTGTTTTCTCGCCTACGCCTTTCACTTCACGGATCGGTGCAGTCAATTCCATTTTTATTCCAACCTCTTTATTCCAAGCTCTTACTCTACAGATAAAATATAATAATAAACAGGCTGTCCGCCGTTGTTTACCTCGACTTCGACATCTGCATATTTTTCCTGAAGCTTTTCTGCCAGTGCGGACGCATCCTCCTCAGATACCTCTTCACCGTAATACAGACTGATAATACCGCTCTCATCATCTACGAGCTGGCCGATCATGTCGATCAGTGTCTGCTCCATATCAGCACCTACCGACAATATACCGTCGTCTCCGATACCCATATAGTCATTCTCTTTGATCTCCTTGCCATCAATCGTTGTATCACGTACCGCATAAGTGATCTCGCCGCTCTTTACATTGGCGAGTTCTTCTGTCATGCGCGCTTCATTTTCAGCGGCAGTCTGCTCCGGAATATAATTCACCAGTGCCGTGATACCCTGCGGGATCGTCTTTGTCGGGATAACGTGGATCTTCTTGTCCTCCGATAAAGATGCTGCCTGATTTGCTGCCAAAATAATGTTTTTATTATTCGGCAAAACAAAGATGTCCTTTGCGGGAACCTTTTCGATTGCATGCAGAATATCCTCTGTACTCGGGTTCATCGTCTGTCCACCCTCGATAATGACATCTACGCCGAGACCGCTGAAGATCTCGCTGAGTCCTTCTCCGGCAGATACACTGATAAATCCCATGTCCTTCCATTCGACCTTCGTCTGTTCTGCAGCCTGCTGTGCAGCGATCTTTTCCGCGTCCTTGATCAGACGCTCCTGATGCTCTTCACGCATATTGTCGATCTTGATCTTGCTGAGTGATCCATGCGTGAGCGCCTCCTGAATTGCCAGACCTGGGTCATTAGTATGTACATGGGTCTTCACGATCTCGTCATCGGCTACAACAACGATCGAATCACCGATAGATGTCAGAAACTCCTTGTACTTTGCCACTTCCTCATCACTGAGCGGTCTGTCCAGCACGATAATAAACTCGGTACAATAACCAAACTTAATCTCAGCCTGTGTTTCAGCAGAGATCTTTGTGATACCGCCTGCAGTCGTCTTGTCCGCCTTGAAACTGCTGTAATCGATCTCCTTGCCCATCAGCGCGTCATAGGCTCCCTGCAGTACAACGACCAGTCCCTGTCCGCCGGAATCGACAACGCCTGCCTGCTTTAATACCGGCAGCATCTCCGGTGTCTTTTTCAGCACACGCTCTGCCTCATCAATGACGGCACGGATAAATACGCACAGATCATCGGTCTCTTCTACCATATCAATGGCTTTGTCAGCGGCACCTCTGGCTACGGTGAGGATCGTGCCCTCCTTCGGCTTCATAACAGCCTTGTATGCCGTCTCCACTGCCTTATCACATGCCTCTGCCAGCACCACGGTATCGATCGTATCGTAATTTGCGATCACTTTTGTGAACCCGCGGAAAAGCTGTGACAGGATCACGCCTGAATTTCCTCTGGCTCCGCGCAGGGAACCGGATGAGATTGCCTTCGCAACGGATTTCATGGACGTTTTTTCAAGACCGCTCACTTCCTTTGCTGCGGAAAGGATCGTCATGGACATATTCGTTCCGGTATCACCATCCGGCACAGGGAATACGTTCAGCTCATTGATCCACTCCTTTTTTGCCTCCAGATTATGCGCACCTGCCAGAAACATCTTTGAAAGCAGCTCGGCATCAATCTTTTCTATTCCTACAGTTTGTCCCACTTGTCTTGTCCTCCTAATCGATTACCCGTACACCTTCGACGGAAATATTGATTTTATTTATTTTCATACCGGTAAACTCTTCCACACGGTATTTAACTGTCTCTATCAGGTTATCCGCAACTGTAAAGATGCTTACCCCATATGCAACAATCACATGAAAATCGATACTGATCTCATTTGCTTCATCAACGGTCACATTGATACCGTGTGAGAGATAATCTCTCTTTAACAGTTTTACAAGACCATCCTTCATATTTACCGCAGCCATACCTACGATGCCGAAGCACTCCACCGCAACCGAGCCGGCATAGGTAGCGATCACTTCAGGGTCAATGGTAACAGTACCTAAAGAATTGGTTAATTGTCCATTCATAGTCAAACCTCCATATCGTCATTCGGCACATCAGAAATCATACACTAACATCACATTTTTCCAAAATAAACGTACCGTATTCTATCTTATTCTATACCATCCATCGGAAAAAAGAAACATATATTTGATTAATTTGCAATTTTTTTCAAATTATTCTTGCATTGCATATTTATATCTGATAAAATGTCCTAGTATGAGTTTAGAGAATATCGCTCTGAACTAATTTTGGAAACCAGACAAGGAGGTGCAAGTCATGGCAAAGTGTGCAGTATGTGGAAAAGGCGCTCATTTCGGAAACAATGTGAGCCATTCTCATAGAAGATCAAACAGAATGTTCAAGTCCAACATCAAGTCTGTTCGTTGCGTAGTAAACGGAGGAACCAAGACACAGTATGTTTGTGCTAGATGTCTGAAGTCAGGAAAAGTTGAGCGCGCATAGTATTCTTCTTTTATGATTGAGATTTAAAAACATGAGAAATTAAGGACATGCGAATGAAAAGCATGTAAAAAAGAAGCTGATTGATCTCAGCTTCTTTTTTTATCCTGTCATGATCCGCAGCAGAACAACTGATACCCGATCAGAAGCAGTGCTCCGATGATGATGACCAGCACAACCGTACTCTCTATAAACAATGTGATCAGCATACCGAGTGCCATGCAAAATAATGAATATCCGATCAATCTGCGCATTGCTCCTCTCCTTCCCTCTGGCCCGATACTACAATGCATAAAAAAAGCATATACCCAGCATGTATGACACACTATAGTATATGCTTGATCTGTCGGTTATGATTACGGATTGACGGAAGCGTCCAGCATCTCACTCATTTCTTTGCCCGCTTCTTCCTTCGCCTGCTCTGAAATATTGTCGGAATCCTTCTTTGTGAACTTGTCCACGAAATCGGGCACCATATCCAGAATCTTTGTAATGCCGTCCTGATTCTTGACATTTACCAGTCTGGTAGAACCGTTCTGGATCACCAGCACTGCGGAAGGCTGGATACGTCCTCCCATACCACCGCCTGCATTATTGGAACCGCTTTTGGCAAATGCACCGGCTCCGACACCGAAACTGACATCTACGAGCGGCAGGATGATCGTATCTCCGATATGGATCGCATCCCCGACAACCGTCTTTGACGATATGAAGCTGTCCATTCCTTTAAATAAAGACTCTACTGTTGAACGAAAGCTGCTGTTTTCTCCCATAATAATTACCTCCTGAGTTTTTTAATGATTCTTCGTATATCCTTGTCAAATAGCAATCGCAGACCACCTAGAAGCACATGTATCAGACACACATGTCCGCACACATCCATCCAGCCCTTTACATACAGATCCTCCGTCACAAAATCCGGCTCTATCCTGCATTTTTTCCCGTATACAAACGGACAGATACTGAGCACAGCCGTTGCATATCCTGTATTTGCAGGATCTCCCAGAGAAAATGACGCATCCGCCCGGATGCGTCTCGGTCCGATATGATGC
>JBNMHW010000077.1:0-15509 GCA_050872965.1 bacterium
AACCGTTCGACAGACAGGAAGGATTGCTTTTTGAGATCGTTCAGACCCTGCCCACCAAGCAACGCGAGGTCGTCTATCTGTATTATTTTGAAGATTATTCGATTAAAGAAATCTCGCAGATACTAAATCGCAATGAGAGCACGATACAATCACAGTTATCTGCCGCTCGCAATAAATTAAAAAAGCATATATCCACATCAAAAGCTGCTGTGTTCACGCTTGCGCTGGTCGCTTTCCTGACTTTTGGAGGCATGGCTGTGGATTCTGCCTCCGGCGGCACGGTAAAAGCTGCCATCCGTGAAGTGGGTGAACAGGTACAGACTGTGATCAGCCGTCTGCTATCCGATGAGGATGTCCAGGTCGCTGATGAGATGATCTCTCTGCCGATCGCTGTATACGCATCCGACATTGTCGGTATCGACGATCACTATCTGGCACTGTCCAATGAACGTGCCCTGTTGATCTATGACAGACAGCAGGATGCCGTTGTCGCTGTACTTGATCTGCAGAAAATGGATTGCAACTATCTCAACGCCAACAGTATCGCCACACGGATCTTCATGGACGATGACAAACTGTATCTGTTCAATGAGTCAGGTATCGATCAGGAGATTCCCGAAGGAACCTCCCTTCCACTACCCGAATTCGCCTACATTTATGATCTCTCCGGCTTGTCCGCAGATGCATCCGCACTGACACCGGATGATGTGCAGAAATTAAATGAAGAATCAACTTCTGTTGATGATACCTATCTTCCGGCATTTTTGACACGCACGACAGATCAAAATGAGATCAGACAGATCCGTGACCGATGGAACTCTTACGCCCGCAAGCAATTCACAGACACCTTTGATCAGTTTCAGGGCGCTGATTTCCTGGACGCAGACTATGAAAAAGACCAACAGACTTCATATAGTATAAATTCACTGTATTGGTCAGATACAAGTGGCAAAAATATACTTAGTTGTCTTGTGGTTGATGGAAATAACAGCTATGAGTTATATAGCAAACAATCAGATGGAACGATCTCGCATGAAAAGCTGAACCTGACTGTGATCAGTGAGCCTGCTGATACCGGTTCTGATACGGACTCCACCATTAGCGACGGCAATGATCAGGCGCAGAACACAAACAGCCTGCCCGAATTTTCTTACAGTGGAGATGATCAGATCATGGCTACCTTATGTGCCTATCTGCATGAATCGGATGTGGAGAGCAGTTACTCACATGAAGATGGCAGTGTCTATATTCCCGCTCCGATCATCTATGGCACAGCGGCTTCCGGTGAGGATACTTATGTATTCTGTAATCTGTGGAGTTATTGGTATTACCGCAACGGTAACACACTGGAATGTGAGAGCGGCGGAGAAGCACCGGCGAGACTGCTGCTGCATCCGGACGCTGCTGCCGCGACAGGATATACGGTGATCGAAGACCTCCGCGCCGGTGATGGTTCTTATTACGAATCAGATATTCGCGATTTCTGTAAAGGCTTCCCCGGCATGGCTGACCGTTACTTCCATTCGGAAGAAGCGGATGAGGACGACATCCGGACGACATTGATCCGCATGTATGTACAAGATAATCATCTGGATATCAAGTATTACAAGGATTATGGCTGGGATCCGGTTTTGGTTCAGTAGCTTTGTCTGATTGAAATAATAGGAATTTCCTATAAAAGACGCTTGGAACTGCGTTGCAGTTCCAAGCGTCTTTTAAAAAAATTTACTTTTCCTTATTGTTTTTTAAAATCATCCGTTTTTGTTTCGCTGCATATGTCCAAAACTTTGAATTTAATTTGGGACAATTACCGGCTGTGATGGCAGAAACCTTTTTCGCAGTACCGATATAAGGTTTCCAATCAAAGTCCTGTCCTCCGTAGGCTTTTCCTGAACCTGTATAGTAATTGTCAAAAACATTTCGTTTTCGTGCATCGTAAGAACCTGTATAATATCCGAGTACTTCTCCCTTGAATACCTGCTTGGAAGAACCTGTTACCTTTCCGGTTGAATAGTTGTATTTGATAAACTCATCATATACGGATGCACTTCCGACAAGTCCTCCAACATATGACAATTTCTTCGCTGACAGAGATACCGCACCGGTATTGTAGCAATTCTGCACATTTGCGGTGGCCTGTCCCGCCAGACCGCCTACAGCCGCATCGCCGCCGGACTTCACATTCACAGTGACTTTTCCCTTATTATAGGACTGTGTGATATCATTAACGACTACCGCAACACCGCCTACAACTGTGCTGCGCGGCGCATTGGCTGTCACTGTAATGGCTCCTGTATTGAAGGATTTTACCATCTTTGTTCCTATATAGGTCGTTTCACCGACCACGCCCGCTACACTGATTCCGGTCATATTTGATACATTCGCGTTCACTGTGATCTTACCTGTATTCGAGCAGGAATCGATTCCACTATTGCTCTCTCCTATTACACCGGCGATATTCGCTTCTGTCGCGAATCCTTCTGCTGCCTTTTCGATCGTACAGATGATTGCTCCGGTATTTTTACAATTTTTGACTGCTTTTTTTCCATAAAAGGAATTTGCTACACCGGATATTGCAAATCCATTTCCGCCCCATTCATCACTCGGCTTATAAGTGACCTTTATCGTTCCTTTATTGGTACAATTCTGTAATAGTGACTTTGATGAACTGCCTGATGCAAACCTTGTGATTCCTCCGATATCGCAGTAAGGTGAGCTATCTGCTGTTCCTCTGACATCGACTGTGATATTGATAGCATTCACACAATTCTTTATCACTGCATTTTCATCATTCATATGTACGATTCCGCCAATATAAGCTGCCTCCCCCTTGACGGAGATCTTTCCGGAGGTTTTGATCTGATCAAAGGTACAGCTCGTAGCGCTGCATACCAATGTTCCTATCGTTCCACCAGCCTGAAGATTAATATTTACACCGGTAACGGAAATGTTTTTAAACACGGCGCCACTCGCATATCCGAAAATACCTGCATTCTCAGCCCAGCTTGAGGTCTTGTAAGTATAACCGGTCAGCTTGTGCCCTTTACCATCGAGCTGTCCCTTAAATGGATGATCACTGTCCCCAAACAGCTGAAAATCTGCGGGCAATGCGATATCCTTTGCAAGATAATAGCTCCCTGACGGATTGCTCTCCATCGCCTTTAGATCCTCTGCAGTTGAGATTGCGGTTGCCTTTGCTGCCTTGACTGATACGAATTCTACCTCTGCAGCCGGTGCTGCGAATGTAATACTTGCCGGTGCAGAAAATGCCATCAGTGCAGCCAGAGATAATGTCAATATTTTTTTCATTGTCATGCTCCTTTCACTCGAATCCTCCTGTATGAAGAACCAACTATAATACTGGCATTATCGTACATCGTACCTTAGGGTTCGAGTCAAGCCAAATCCGCCAATTGTAATCGGTTCCATTCAAGCGCAAGCTGCTCCTTCTGCTGGTGCGTCAGCTTTTTCAGTGCCGCCTCGCGCTTCATCGCCTCCGATTTTGTATCAAAGATCTCCAGATAAGCGAGCGTGACCGGCAGGCGTGCACGGGTATATTTTGCCCCGGTTCCGGCATTGTGTGACTGTACACGCTTTTCTATATCATTTGTCCATCCGGCATACAGACTGTTATCGCTGCACCGGACAAGATATGCATAATTCATGGTTTTTCCCTTTAAACGTATGTAAACGGATACACTTCCTTACCGAAATGTATCCGTTTTTGTATGTTGCTATCTATATAAAGCAACCGCGCGATTGCGGATTGTCAATAGACTATAATTCAATATACGCACGATCTGTTCAGGTGTGCATGTCAGTCAGCATCTGAAAATCCGGTAAAACAGATTTTGCCTCGTTCGCTCTTTTTCACCTCGTAGAGCGCATCATCCGCTGTATGCAGATAATCTGCCATCCGCTGTTTCTTTGTCGGATAGCCCCAGCAGATTCCCTGCGAGATAGACACGATATCCGATACCTTGGAATATATATGTTCGACCCGCAATGCACAGATACGTCTTCGTAATTCCTCTGCGATCTCCTGCACGCGGTGCTGATCCAGACCTGTATATAACACAACAAATTCATCTCCGCCGTAACGATATGCGCTGACACCGTCATAGGCCGAGATCCGCCTGAGTTCCTCCGCGATCGTACAGATACAGCGATCACCCTTCTGATGCCCGTAATTGTCGTTATACTGCTTGAAATAGTCGATATCGAGTATCTCTACTGCCACAGGTATATGATCGGTCGTTGCCTGCGCAAACTGCCGGATACTGTCACGGTTCAGACGGAAACGGTTCGGCAGACCAGTCAGTGCATCGGTCTCTGATTTTTCCGCCAATTTCTGGTTCTGCGCCTCGATCTGCGAACGCTGCTCCCGTTCCTGCTCCAGTACACAGCAGACATCCATCATACCGCGCACCATCGCCTGATTGGAGCGCTCCATACGGACAGTGTCCTCGTAAAACAACGCTGTTTCATTGAAATAAGCATCCTGTTGGCCGGTCTTTTTATAATATCTGATCTTGAGCTGCCGGATCCGATGCTGTAGATTGACCACTTTCGCCTCTATCGCCAACTGCTCCAGACGTGCTACCAGCTCTGCAAACAACTCATCCCGATCCGATTCCAGCAATAACAGCGCATACTCGTACAGATCCTCGAAATAGTCCATGATCCGTATCTGCTGTCCCAGATTTTGATGAATCCGACGGATGCTCTCCTCCAGATGCTCTGTATCTGCAAGTGACTGATACAATGCCGCCTGAAAAGTCAAAAAACTGTAATCATCCATATCCATATGGGCACTGCAGATCTCACGGATCTTCTGTTCGCATTGCTGTGCTGTCTCTGAATCTCCGGTATGTAAGGCACAGCGTCCCAGCCCGATATAATCTACAGCCACACACTGATAATAGTTTTCTGTCTCCGGATGCCCCTTCAGATAGTTCAAGGAGTCCGAAAAATAATTTCTCGCCTTCTCATACTCTCCGTAGCTGTAATAAAGCATACCGATATTGATGCAGACCGTATTCTCCAATGGCAGCAATCCAACCCTGCGGCAGCACGCTAATGCCTGTACATAATAATTCATCGCAAATGCCGCATTGCCGATCGCTATGGATGTGATCCCGGTTAGATTATAGGCACGCGCTACCAGCTCCCATGCATCCGCACGTTCGAGATATCCGATCGCCTGGGAGATGTGATAGAGTACCTTCTCGACATTGTTCAACGTATAATAGGCCTCGCCACTATAATAGTGCGCAAAGCCTAAATACATATCGTTTTCATGCTGTTTTCCATATGCCAGAATCTGTTCACAATCCTGTACTGTTATCTCTGCATGTTCTCTCAGGTTCTCGACCGCATGCTCCATGAGTGCGATCATCTGAGCATTCTTCGTCTGGTTCAAAACAACGATCTCCTTTAAACCTTCATTCTTTCAGTATACAGAGAATAACACGAAAAATCAAGGTTTGTGCCTGCTTTACTGCGGAAGATATTCCGTAGGATCAGCCGGCTCTCCGTCCTTTGTCAATGCAAAGTACAGATTGTCTCCTTCCAGCGAATAATATTTTGTGGCAGGTGCTACCGTGCCGAGCACGTCACCTGCTTCCAGATGTGCTCCCTCCTTATAATTCAGATCCTGCATCTGGCCATAGGATACTTCGTATCCGTCTCCGAGATCCATACTCACGGTCAATCCTGTCTGTGCATCTTCCCTGATCTGCGTGATCGTACCTGCTGCCGCTGCCTTTACAGCATCTCCGCTCTGTGCATCGATGATCATCGCCGGATTATACTTGTACTGATCCAGTGTCGCAAAATAAATCGACTGATCCATACTGTAATCCATCAGTACACTACCTTCTACCGGCCACTGTAATTCACCGCCAAACTGCAAAGCAGGCGCTGCCTGCTCTACCTTCACGGCAGAACCTCCTACCGGTGTCACCGGCTGCGTTTCTGCAGGCTCCTCAGCAACGTCCATATCATTATTTTCCTCTGCCTTTGGCTTCACCTGCGGCTGTTCTTCCACTTCGTCTGTATCCCATGTTTCCGGAAGAATCACCGAATCCACCTTTTCAATCGGCTCAATATCTGCGTCCTCGCTGATCTTTTCATTATTTTCGGCAATCTGTGTATCTCTGTTCGGCTGCTGCATTCTTCTGGCGATATACAGCCCTGTGAGACATGTGACGAGAATGAGCATCAGACAGCCTGCGATGATCATCTGCTTCTGACCTGTCATTCCACCTGTTTTTCTCTCCTTCATCCCTTACCACCATCTTTCTGTGTTTGATAGTCCTATTATTGCCGGAATTTCAGAGATTATGCAGTGCTTTTCTTTTTCCGTAAAATCTTTTCTATCACATCTGTTCTAAGACAGTATCCGGGAAAAAATAATTTAAAATATCCTGATAAGAGGCTCCTTCTTCTGCCTGTTTTGCGGCAGCATACTGGCTCATGCCGATGCCGTGCCCTTTTCCTTTGACGACCACACGGATCTGTCCTTCTACTTCTTTCAGATAAAAACAGGGCGATGGAAGATCCAGTAACTGTCGAAATACATCACCGGAAAACTCCTTTTCGCCAATCTGTACATATGACACATATTCGGCATCATCCGATGTCTGTGTCATTGTTTTCAGATCATCTTCCTGCATGAGATTGAGTGCACGCGTCATTTCATCATATGAAAAAAATCGTACCGTCAGATAGTCCTCAGATGTGATATCCATACCACACATCACAGACCGCAGATAAGGCGTCGGCTCGCCATTCAGTTCACTCATCGCGCGTGTTGCTCCCGCGCTGACCCTGTGATACGCAGTCTGTATCGGTTTTCCATCGTAAGTAAGTATCTCACCTGCCGTGTCGGTCACAGCATTTTCTGCTATTTCGTAATACTTTCTGACATTCTGACTCCCCCATAACGCTGTGAGCTCGTCCAGCGATCTGGCCTGCTCCTGCTGCTGCCCCGCCTGCTTTCTTCGCACATATTCCGTCCGGACAAGCACCGCCTGCGCGCGGATCGCATCCATTGGCAGATCCATGCTGATCTGTCCGGCCAGAATGCCTATCAGTACTTCTGTAGGCTCCTGTGACAATTCTGCCTGCTGTGTGAGATTTTCATCCGGTTCCGTCCGGACATCAAATAATTGTTTTCCCTGTAATGCATATGTAATGATATATGGAAGAATCATAAGGATCAGAAAAACAGCAATCCCTGTTTTGATCTTTTCAGACATACAAATACCTCCCCATTTCTGGATGGTACAAGTATATGAAAAAAGGAGCACTTTTATGAAAGTGCTCCAAGCTTATTTGCCAGATCAGCAAATTGTTCCAATGTAAGTGCCTCTCCACGGATCGTGAGAGGCTGTCCGATCGCTGTGATAGCTGCCTCTATCTGCTCCTTGGTAAACGACAGATCTGAAGAATTTTTTAGGCCGTTGACCAGCGTTTTTCTGCGCTGATTAAATGACGCACGGATGAGACGGAACATCAGCCGTTCATCTGCGACATCAACGGGTGCCGTCTCATGTCTGGTCAGGCGGATCACCGCACTACCGACATTCGGGCGAGGCATAAAGCAGTTTGGCGGTACATTTGCCACGATCTCAGGCTTCGCATAATACTGGACCGCCAGTGACAGTGCACCGTAATCCTTACTGCCGGGTCCGCACTGCATCCGGTCTGCTACTTCTTTTTGTACCATAACTGTGATACTTTCAATCGGTACATGGCTTTCAAATAATCCCATGATGATCGGTGTCGTAATATAATACGGCAGATTGGCTACGACCTTGATCGGTCTGCCGCCGTTTTTTTCATTTGCAAGTGCAGCGATATCTACCTTGAGAATATCATCATTAATGACTTCCACATTGTCATATCCGCTCAATGTATCTGCCAGTATCGGTATCAGATTTTTATCGATCTCTACGGCTGCGACAGATCCTGCTGCCTCGCACAGGTACTGTGTCATCGTACCGATTCCGGGACCGATCTCTACTACAAAATCATCCTTTGTGATGCCGGCTTCATCGATGATACGTTCCAATACATGCGTGTCGATCAGAAAATTCTGTCCGAATTTTTTCTGAAAATGAAAATTGTATTTTTGCAGCACTGCGATCGTGTGCTGTGGTTCACCTAAATATGCCATAGCTCCTCCGTATATCTCATGCCTCTGTGATACCAAATAAACGACATGCGTTCTGCCATGTAACAGCCTCTACTTCTTCCGTTGTCATACCCTTGATCTGCGCGATCTTCTCTACCACATAGACCAATTCACGGGAATCATTTCTTCTGCCTCTGTGGGGCTCCGGTGTCAGATAAGGACTATCTGTTTCCAATAAAATACGATCCATCGGCGTCTCCTGTACGGTCTGCACAAGTTTTTTTGCATTTTTAAAGGTGACTACACCTCCCACACCGATATAATAGCCCATTTTGATATATTCACGTGCCATCTCAGGTGAATAAGAATAACAATGGATCACCCCTGGTATCTCCTGTGCATGGATCTCCTGCATCAGTGAATAAGTATCCTCTGCTGCATCTCTGGAGTGGATAATGACCGGCAGCGACACCTCGCGCGCCAGCTCCATCTGTCTGACAAACCAGTCACGCTGATTCTGCTGCTTTGCTTTGTCTTTTTCCCAGTAATAATCCAGTCCGATCTCTCCGATAGCGACTGTTTTTTCCCATCCGGCCAGCTCCCGCATATGCCCGATCACAGCATCATTCATACCTTTTAACTCGCTCGGATGCACACCGACTGCTGCATACACATAATCATAGGCACGTGCCAGCTCTATACATTGATCGATGGATGGAATCGTAGATGCCACATCGATGACTTTTCTTATACCAAGAGAAGGGAGCTGTGCGAGCAGCTCCCCCCGATCTTCCGCAAATTGCTCATCATCATAATGAGCATGTGTCTCAAATATCATAGCTCAATCCTTTTGCTTTATCCTCTAACAGATTTCTGCTCCTGCAGGCATCTTTTTCTCAGGAACCATGAGTGAGAGTTCACCGTTCTCATCTTCTGCACACAATAACATGCCCTCAGATAAGACACCGGCGAGCTTTGCAGGCTTTAAGTTGACTAATACCATGACCTTCTTGCCTACCATCTCTTCCGGCTTATATGCCTTCTGGATACC
Organism: bacterium; assembly: GCA_050872965.1. Classification (GTDB taxonomy): domain Bacteria; phylum Bacillota; class Clostridia; order Lachnospirales; family Lachnospiraceae; genus W0P33-017. The sequence continues at coordinate 9,192 of JBNMHW010000077.1, forward strand.
GGAAACAATCTGTTTTACCTGACTTCCGATACGAACCTGTGAACAAAGCAGCTTTTTAGACTTCTCCACCGGCTTACACTCAATGATCTCGCCTACCTGGAACTGCATTTTTCCAAATTCCTCAAATGTGATCTCGTCCTTCGGCTCAATGTCGATGACAGGCTCCGCGGGAGCTTCCTCCTTTACAGGCGGATGCAGCTCATTCACACGCTCCATCACCTCATTGATGTCCAGCCTCGCAAACAGGATCTCCGGTGCGTCTGTAACCTTGGTACCGCTCACATAGGCGCCGAACTGATCCAGCTCATCATACGGGATCTCCTTAGCATTTAACTGCGCCAGGATCTTTTCTGATGTCTCGGGCATAAAGCTCTTTAACAACGTAGCACCGATGCTGATTCCTTCTACGAGGTTATACAATACCTCTGCCAGACGGGGCTTGGTTGCCTCATCCTTGGCCAGAATCCAGGGTGTCGTCTCATCAATGTACTTATTACAGCGCTTGAACAGATTGAAGATCTCTGTGATCGCATCTGCGACGCGCAGATCCTTCATCTTGTCTTCCACTTTCTGTCTGGTCTCTGTAGCTACTTTCTTCAGATCGGCATCTACTTCCTCTGTGACTCCTGTAGATGTCACAACACCGTCAAAATATTTATTACTCATGGAAATGGTACGATTGACCAGATTACCCATCGTATTTGCGAGGTCTGAATTAATACGCTCCACGAGCAGATCCCACGAGATCACACCATCATTCTCAAACGGCATCTCATGAAGAACAAAATAACGTACCGCATCTACACCGAAGAAATCAACGAGTTCATCTGCATACAGCACATTTCCCTTTGATTTACTCATCTTACCATCACCCTGTAACAGCCAGGGATGTCCGAATACCTGCTTGGGCAGCGGCAGATCCAGTGCCATCAGGAAGATCGGCCAGTAGATCGTATGGAAACGGATGATATCCTTTCCGATCAGGTGCAGATCCGCCGGCCAGTTCTTATTGAACTGCTCGGTCGAATTGCCATCACAGTCATATCCAATACCGGTGATATAGTTAGTCAGTGCATCCAGCCATACATAGACGACATGCTTATCGTCAAAATCTACCGGAATACCCCAGTCGAATGATGTACGTGAAACGCACAGATCCTGCAGACCGGGTAACAGGAAGTTATTCATCATCTCATTTTTACGTGACACTGGCTGAATAAATTCCGGATGTGTATTGATATGCTCGATCAGGCGATCTGCATATTTACTCATCTTAAAGAAATATGCCTCTTCCTTGGCAGGCTTTACCTCACGTCCGCAATCCGGACATTTGCCGTCCACGAGCTGTGATTCTGTCCAGAATGACTCACACGGTGTGCAGTACAAGCCCTCATAAGAACTCTTATAGATATCACCTTTATCGTACAGCTTCTTGAAGATCTTCTGTACCTGCTTCTCATGATAATCATCCGTTGTACGGATAAACTTATCATAAGACGTATTCATCAGATCCCAGATCTCCTTGATCGTGCCTGCGACATTGTCTACATACTGCTTCGGGCTGATACCGGCCTCCTCAGCCTTCAGCTCGATCTTCTGACCATGTTCATCTGTTCCTGTCTGGAAGAATACATCATAGCCTTCCTGTCTTTTAAAACGCGCGATGCTGTCTGCCAGTACAATCTCATAAGTATTACCGATATGAGGCTTACCGGACGCATATGCAATCGCAGTCGTCATGTAAAATTTCCCTTTGTTTCCCATCTTTACTCCTCAAACGCTTCCTCTGTGATTTCTTTATCTGCAGTCTCTGATCCTGCAGATTCAGCCGGTGCTTCTTCATCCTCTGCGACAGGCTCTTCCGGTGCTTCTTTTACAACTGCATCGACAACAATATCGTCATCTTCCATCTTTGCTCCACAGCTCTTGCAATATGCATCCTGAGCCTGAACTTCAGCGCCACAGCGGGGACAGACCTTTGCACCCTTCAGGTCTAACATTTCTTTTTTCATATCTTCAATGGCTGTAAGCAGTTCTTTGACCTGACCCATCTCATCATACATGGCAGGATCATCTTCTTTATGTTCATCAAAATATCGTCTGCCGATCTCTGCATACAGCTTCTGTACCTGATCTTCTTTTGAACGAATATCCAATGTCAGTTTTGCTGTACCTGACAGATCCTTTGCCTTCTGGCTGACATCTTTGCTGGCATTCACCAGTGTTTCACCAAGTTTATCAAAAAAAGCCATATCACACATCTCCTTTTCTAAAATAAATTAATGATTATCTTTTGATTATACCCACTTTGCTATGCTTTTGCAACTTTTATCCACAAAACGCACATATTTTTCTTGACAAAATGCACAGCCATTTTTATAATAAAGGCGCAAAGGCAATGACGAGAACAAGTAGTAAAGAAAAGTCACCTACAGAGAGCCGCCGGTTGGTGAGAGGCGCAGGCAGAATTTTTTACGAATACATCTCCAAGCTGCGCACCGAACCATGTTTCATCAATGAAGTAGGCTGCGACGGGCTCCTCCCGTTATCGTGGACAGATGTTGATGGACGTCTGACAGAGGCTGATCATGTGAATGATCGGTAAAAAAAGGTGGTAACGCGACGAACAATCGCCCTTTTTCGTGTATAACACGAAGAAGGGTTTTTTTATGCTTCCATATATCTTCCATCAAAATAAGAAAAGCGAGGAAAAAATTATGACACTCTATGACGAACTGGTTGCCCGCGGTCTGATCGCACAGGTAACCGATGAGACAGAGATCCGTGATCTCATCAACAACGGAAAAGCCACATTTTACATCGGATTTGACCCGACTGCCGACAGCCTTCATGTCGGACATTTCATGGCCCTGTGCCTGATGAAGCGTCTGCAGATGGCCGGAAACAAACCGATCGCACTGATCGGCGGTGGTACAGCCATGATCGGTGATCCTTCCGGACGTACCGATATGCGTCAGATGATGACCAAAGAGACGATCCAGCACAATGTAGACTGCTTTAAAAAGCAGATGAGCCGTTTCATCGATTTTTCTGATGATAAGGCACTTCTTGTCAACAATGCTGACTGGCTGCTTGACCTGAATTATATTGAGATCTTACGTGAAGTAGGCGCTCATTTCTCAGTCAACCGTATGTTAACCGCTGAATGCTACAAGCAGCGTATGGAAAAGGGACTGAGCTTCCTTGAGTTCAACTATATGATCATGCAGAGCTACGATTTCTATGTATTATACCAGAAATACGGCTGTAACATGGAGTTTGGCGGAGATGACCAGTGGTCTAATATGTTAGGCGGTACGGAACTGATCCGTCGTAAGCTCGGTAAAGATGCTTACGCTATGACGATCAATCTTCTCTTAAATTCAGAGGGCAAAAAGATGGGTAAGACACAGTCAGGCGCTGTATGGCTTGATCCGAATAAGACTTCTCCGTTTGACTTCTACCAGTACTGGAGAAACGTTGCTGACTCTGATGTATTAAAATGCATCCGCATGCTGACATTCCTGCCTTTAGAGCAGATCGATGAGATGGATCACTGGGAGGGCGCCCAGCTCAACCAGGCAAAAGAGATCCTTGCTTTTGAGCTGACCAAGCTCGTACACGGTGAGGAAGAAGCATTAAAGGCACAGGAAGGTGCACGTGCATTGTTCTCCGGTGCAGGAGATACCGCACATATGCCGACTGTAACTGTAAATGCCGATGATTTTGCAGAGCGCGATATGGACATCATGGCAGTTCTCGTAAAAGCAGGCTTGTGCGACAGCCGTTCCGATGCCCGCCGTGCGGTCCAGCAGGGTGGTGTAACAGTAGACGGTGAGAAAGTATCCGATATTGCCACTTCTTATAAACTGGATGACTTCTCCGGTGATGGAAAAGTCGTAAAGCGTGGTAAGAAAAAGTTTGCCAAAGTTGTAACTGAATAAAAATAGTGTTAAATAAAAAGTGCATGCCATCACAGCATGCACTTTTTATTTATAATAACTGTAAATTAATTGTTGACAATTATTGAAAGCATTTGTTTATTTGTTGATAATCGTAATTCTTCCCTGTCCGGCGGGATCTTTATATTCTTCTCCGACAACACCATCTAAAACATCTGTGAGATAATTTCTGAGCACCTGTGTATCAAGCATTGTATTATCCTTGATGACTTTACAGCCGTCAAACATAGTGAAGCCGTCACCGTTCTTTCGAAGCGTGTAGTTGATTCCGGCTAATTGATAAATCTTTTTCAGCTTGATCGGCTCATACGCTGTTTTTTTCGCATTCCATACCTGAATATTTTTCACACGATATGCTCCATCCACCCTTTCAAACATTGCCGTCTGATCATCGATCACTACTGAAGAAGGAATAGATGCATCAATCGTATATTTCAAGCCTGATACATGCATAAATCCACCGTTTTCCTCCGGATAGTTCTTTGCGCCCAGTTCCAACGCATCTTTGATCTGCTGACCTGTCACCTCTATGACACATAACTCATTATTCCACGGAAATACCGAGATCAGATCCTTATAAGTGATGTCACCTGCTGCAATATCTGCACGAATACCACCACCATTCATAATCGCAATATCCGCCTCCATAACAGAACGGGCTGCATCTGTACAAAAATCTCCCATATTTGTCTCTGCATTTCGGATTGCACGATTACCATCAGCATCGAGTGTCGTCAGATCAACTTCTGTTTTACCGATTACCTGCTCTAAACGCTTCTCATATTTTGCTTTTACCTGATCAATATAAGACTTTGTCTCTGCGTCCTCATATTGGTGTTCTTCATCAACAGGTAACAATTTGGTAGTAATGGAACCGTTTTTACTGATGACGAGCTGTCCAATATTTGCAAATTTTGTTCCTGTTGAGGAAACGGTAATCTTTTTACCCTGTTTATTTTTCACCTTCATGGAAGGTACCGTACTGTGTGAATGACCATCTAAAACAACGTCAATACCATATGTATTTTTGATCAGATGCTGGATATCCCATTGCGTGGTGACGCCTTCTGTTCCCATATGTGACAGGACGACCACATAATCTGCACCATTTTTACGTGCCGCATTTACTACTTTCTGTACTCTTTCCGCCAGAAGCTTTCCGGTGGAATCCCCACAGAAATCATAAATAAAATTGCCCTTACTGTCCTGAAAATAAGCCGGTGTAGATTTTGTGAAACTCTCCGGTGTCGTGATCCCTACAAATGCTACCTTTTTCTTTCCGTAACTCTTAATCGTGTAAGAACGAAAGACAGGCTTTCCGGTTGATTTTTTTACAAAATTACTGGCTACAACCTTGGCATTCATAGATTTAACCAGTGACTTTAATCTTGGCATACCATAATCAAATTCATGGTTTCCGATCGTAACAACATCATAACCGACCTGATTCATGATCTGAACAATCGCTTTCCCCTTTGAGACCGTTCCGATCACATCACCCTGAAGATAATCTCCGCATGAAACCAGTGATACATACTTACTCTTTGACTGCATCTCTTTTTTTAATGCAGCCATGTCTTCATAGCTGTCTACATTGCAATGAACATCATTATCGTATAATATAACAATATCATTTTTGCCTACAGACGACACATTTTCTGCTTTTGCCGTAACGGGCACATTCCATGCGATAGTGATCATTAACGCAAATGACAGCAGTTTCCCATACATTTTTCTCATAGCTTTTCTCCTGGAATAAATAGTTACAACATTACAAATAAAAAAGGATTGAATCTAAAACATTTCCCGTCTTAGAATTCAATCCTTTTAAGGCGACTAACGGATTTGAACCGATGATCAGGGAGTTGCAGTCCCACGCCTTACCACTTGGCTAAGTCGCCATATATAATTATTTAAAATGACCCCAACGGGAATCGAACCCGTGTTACCGCCGTGAAAGGGCGATGTCTTAACCGCTTGACCATGGGGCCTTACTAGTTGGATTCCCTCATTTCAAATATGAAAAGAACTCCCCAAGTAGGACTTGAACCTACGACACTTCGGTTAACAGCCGAATGCTCTACCGACTGAGCTATTGAGGATTATACTTTTTGAAAGTATTCATGTACCTTCAAAATTTCACACAGATCTTTCCGCTTAAACCTTTTGGTCAAGCCCTCGACCGATTAGTGGCAGTCCGCTTCACGTGTTACCACGCTTCCACTCCTGTCCTATCTACCTGATACTCTTTCAGGGGTCTTACTTCCTTATAGGAAGGGATATCTCATCTTGGGGGGGGCTTCACGCTTAGATGCCTTCAGCGTTTATCCCTTCCGGACTTGGCTACCCTGCGATG
>JBNMHW010000078.1:0-15468 GCA_050872965.1 bacterium
ACACAAAGGATATCGTAAATACGTAGCCCTTACAAGTAAGTGCTGGCCAGCATTCCAGACACAGTTTGGATTCGTTCCATGCTATGTAAATAGCCGTTTAACTGCACAGGGAATTCCGGTTTCATGCGAAGTAGATATCTATGGAACATTGAGTGAATTTATTGGAACAGTTGTAAGTCAGGATACTGTAACACTTCTGGATATCAACAACTCTGTACCAAAAGATATGTACAAAGAGGAGATTGAAGGAAAGTATAATTATACACAGAAAGATACATTCATGGGATTCCATTGCGGAAATACATGCTCTAAGAAGCTGTCAAGCCACGAGATGAAGTATCAGATGATCATGGCCAGAAGCCTGCCGATCGAGGTTACCAACGGAACACTCGAGGGAGATATCGCTCCTGGAGATATCACCTTCTACCGTCTGCAGTCTACTGCTGACTGCAAGCTGCGTGCATATGTAGCACAGGGCGAGGTGCTTCCGGTAGCTACCAAGTCATTCGGAGCCATTGGTGTATTCGCGATCAAGGAGATGGGACGTTTCTATCGCCACGTACTGATCGAGAAGAATTATCCTCACCACGGAGCAGTTGCTTTCGGACATTACGGAAAAGAGTTATTCGAGGTATTTAAATATCTCGGAGTACCGGTAGAGGATCTGAACTACAATCAGCCGGCATCACTTCCTTATCCGACAGAGAATCCGTTTGCATAATCTGTATGAGGTGAACTCGGTTCACAAACAGCATGTAATTTGATATAATGAAAACCGGAATATACCTGTGAATATTCATGGGTGTATTCCGGTTTTCTATACATGAGACATCTCGGCAAGAGGGGAATTGGATGAAAAAGAGAAAGTTCGCTATTTTTTTGCTGGTGGCAGTATTTATCCTAGCACCGGTCGCTTTGATGGTGTACGGGCGTGTACTTTATGGTGGCACGAGCAAAGAGATAGAGCAGATGACAACGTATAACAGACATTATGCAATGATTACCGGAGAGGAAGACAGCGGCTTGTGGGATTCGGTCTATGAGAGTGCCAGAGCCGAGGGCGAAAAGCGTGGCATCTATGTGGAGCGTTTTGGTGAGAATCTGGCAGTCAAATATGATAATTACCAGTTGGTCAAGATGGCGGTAGAGGCTTCTGTGGACGGCATCATCGTCAACGGGGATGAATCGGATGAGATGATCCGCTGTATCGATGAGGCTGTGGACGCGGGTATACCGGTAGCCACGGTGCTCAACGACTGCAGCGGCAGCAAGCGGCAGTGTTTTATCGGAGCCAACAATTACAATATCGGGCAGGAATACGGCAGACAGATTCGTGAGACACTGGACGATGCGAAGGATAAAGGAATGAAAAAGGTATTGGTGCTGACGGAGGAAAATTCCGGAGATACCTCCGGTAATCTGATTTTGCTCGGAATTCGTGAGACACTGGAACGAGAGATCAAAGTCACGCATGAGGTGTCTGTCGATGCGGTACAGGTAGACAATTCCGACAGCTTTGGTGCGGAGGAATACATTCGGGATGTATTCTTGGATGAGAAGCAGATACCGGATATTCTTGTCTGTCTGAGTGGTGTGTATACCCAGTGTGCGTATCAGGCTGCGGTGGATTACAATAAAGTCGGCGTGGTACAGATCTTAGGATATTTTGACTCGCCGCAGATACTCGATGCGCTGGCAAAAAATATCCTGACAGTCACGATCGCGCCCGATACGGCAGAGATGGGGCAGTCATGCGTGGGTGCACTTGACGAGTATCGACAGACCGGTTATACCAATGGCTATACACCGGTGAATGTACAGATGATCACACCGGCTGAGGCAAAGCAGCGTCTGGCCGGGGAAATGCAGGAGTAGCGTATGATGAAAAAGAAATGGATAAATATGACGCTGCGGCAAAAGCTGGTGGCATTGTTTATCATCACTTCCTGCGTGATCGTGATGGTCAACATCTACACGTATGCATCCATCAACCGGATGATGCAGCGGGTAGAGAAAGTCTATATCAGTAATGCCAGCTTAAATGATCTGTCGGACGGACTGGAGGCGGTTCAGCAGACGATGACGGATTACCTGCAGACGAAGAGCTCGGATGCGATGGAAAATTATTATCGCAGTGAGCAGGATTACAGGGATCAGCTCGAGACGCTCAACCGGCAGGCAACGGATAATGATGTGCTGCTCACAGAGAAGAATATCTATGGCTTATCGCAGAGCTATCTGGATCTCTCCGGAGAGATTATACAGGCGAAGCGTGGACGTAATGTAGAAAAATACGCCTCTTTGTACAGCGATGCCAACGAATTATACGATCAGATCAATACGTTTATCTACAGCCTGAACAATGAACAGTTCAAGAATAATTCCGTGACTTACCGGACATTGGTAGAGTCGCTGCGGTATACGGAGATGATCACCGTGATCGTTTTGCTTCTCGTATTGATCGGTAATGGCGGCTTGATCGTCATGAGTACGCGGCTGATCACGGAACCCTTGAAATTGCTGGCAGAAGCTGCCAATGAGGTGGCAAAGGGCAATCTGGAGATCGAACAGATTCCGGTACATCAGCAGGACGAGGTCGGTATCGTGACGGCTGCGTTTAATCAGATGGTGACGAGCATCCGTACCTATATTGAACAGCTTCGGATCACTATGGAGCGCGAGAGCCAGCTCAAAGAGCGTGAACTGATGATGCAGAGCCACCTGAAGGATGCACAGCTCAAATATCTTCAGGCGCAGATCAATCCGCATTTCTTATTTAATACACTGAACGCAGGTGCGCAGCTTGCGATGATGGAGGACGCTGCGAAGACAGAGCAGTTTCTGCTCAATGTATCGGAATTTTTCCGGTATAATGTCCGCAAAAACAATCAGCAGGTGACGCTCGGCGAGGAAGTACGTCTGGTAGATAACTATGTATACATATTAAATGTGCGGTTCGCCGGAGAGATATTGTTTGAAAAGGATGTGGATCCGGCGTTAGATCATGTAGAGGTTCCGGGTATGATCCTGCAGCCTCTGGTAGAAAACGCGGTCAATTACGGTATTCGAAACATTGACTGGGAGGGACGGATCGAACTGACGATCTGTAAAAAGGATGATCATATCAGCATCAGTGTCTGGGACAACGGAGCCGGTATGACAAAAGAGCGGATCGAACAGGTGCTGTCCGGATCGATCAATGAGGAGGCTGCGACCGACCATTCGAACGGAGTCGGCATGCGCAATGTGATCGAGCGGTTGAACCTGTTTTTCCATGACCGCGCAAAGATGGAGATATTCAGTGAAGGATTAAACAGAGGAACGGAGGTCGTGCTTACGATCCCGTTTACAGACGAGGGGGAATCATATGTATCGGGTCATGTTAGCGGATGATGAGGGAATCGTTCGGGATTCCTTGAAGATGATCATAGAGAAAAATTTTCCGAATGAATGCGAGATAGAGATGGCTCGTACCGGGCGGGATGTGATCGAACTGGCGGAGATCTTCCGGCCGGATATCGTATTCATGGATATCCAGATGCCCGGGATCAACGGGATCGATGCAATCCGTGAGATCAAGAAGAGTAATCAGACAGCAGAATTTATCGTTTTATCCGCCTATGATAAATTCGATTATGCGAAGGAAGCGGTGAATCTGGGTGTTCTGGAGTATATGACCAAGCCGTTTGATAAGCGGTCGATCTGCGAGGTCATAAAACGTGCGATCGACCGGATCGATTCGCGCAGAAAGAAGCGCAGTCAGGATCTGTTCATACGTGAAAAGATGGAATCGGTCACACCGATCATAGAAAACGGATTCATCTATGCGACGATGTTCAATGAATATGCGCAGGAAGATGTAGAAAATTATAAGAGCCTTCTGGGGCTGGAAACAGATTGCGGCTGCATGCTGGCGTTTGCCATGGGCGATGACCAGCACGGCAGACAGATGACCAATGCGGTCGGTGCCAGTGTGCGCATGCAGAAAAATTACCAGAAATTCCGCGAGCTGTTAAAGGAGCAGTGGAATTGTGTGGTCGGGGCGGTGATCTCAAATAAAGTACCTGTATTTTTACCGTATGCCAAGCAGCAGGTGAGCTATGAGGAGCGTATCGAGATGATCGATACCTGCCGTGCGCTCGCACGTAAATTAAAAAAGGAGATCGATATCTCTTTCCGTATTGGTATCGGGTCGATCCGCAAGCTGATGGACAGCATGGATTCCTATGAAGAGGCGCTCAAAGCACTGGACAATTCGACCGGTAGCGTCGCGCATGTGGATGACCTGCCGATCCAGTGCCGGTATGATGACGAGTACCGGCTCGATCTGGAGAATGAATTGTTTGATCTGCTCCGGGACGGAACTGCCGAGGAATGCGGCAGGGCAGCAGGGCGCTTTTTTGACTGGATGGTAGAAAATTATCAGGATAAAAACGAGAGTGTCCGTCTGAAAACGCTGGAATTTGTGCTGTTTGCGGAGCATGAGGTCTATCTCAATGGTGGTATGACCTACCATTTTGATGAGCGCTCCGATTATCTGAATGTGATCATGCAGACTGAATCTGTCCGTGAATTGCGTGGCTGGTTCGTGGACAAGTTCCGTGAATGCAATGCCAATATGCATACGAAAAAGAATGAGCATGAAAACAGTCTGGTGCGCCGGGCACAGGAATATATCAATGAGAATTACCGCAAGGATCTGTCTCTGGATGAGCTGTCAAGAGAACTGGATATCAGCCCTTACTATTTCAGTAAATTATTTAAGGAAGAGACCGGTAGCAATTTTGTCGAGTATCTGACCGGACTGCGGATGAACAAGGCAAAGGAGATGCTAAAAGATGACAGCCGTAGCATGAAGGAGATCTGTGCACAGATCGGGTATAGTGATCCGAATTATTTCAGCCGTATTTTCAAGAAAAATGTCGGTCTGACACCAACAGAATATCGGGAGCGGGAGAAGCAATGAGAAGGAAGAAGAGATGGGGCAGATGGTTACTGCCAGTGATATTGAGCAGCATGCTGCTGGGCGGCTGTCAGACAGCAGAACCGGTAGATCAGCAGGAACAGCAGAGTGATGATGACAGGATCCAGATCGGTATCACGTTTGATTCGTTCGTGATCGAGCGCTGGCAGAGAGACCGCGATGTGTTTGTAGCAGCGGCGCAGGAGCTGGGCGCGGATGTCAACGTACAGAATGCAAACGGCAGTATTGAGGAGCAGGTCAACCAGATCGAGTATTTTATAAAGAAGAAAGTCGATGCGATCGTGATCGTACAGGTGGCTACAGAAGGTGCCGATCTGAAAAGTGCGGTCGCGGATGCGCGCCGGGCGGGAATTCCGGTGATCGCGTATGACAGACAGATCATGGATGCCAATGCAGACCTGTATATCTCGTTTGACAATGAAAAGGTCGGCGAACTGATGGGAGAGCATATGCGTGAGCACCTGAAAGGTACGGGGCAGATCCTGCAGATCTGTGGACCGTTAGCCGATAACAATGTATCCGAGATCATGAAAGGATTTGAAAAAGCGCTGGCTGGCTCCGATCTACAGATCACATTGACGGAACATGCACAGAACTGGCTGGCAGAGACCGGTTTTTCCGTGACGAGCAGCTATCTGGGAGCGATGCGGGAACCGGATGGCATCATGTGTGGAAATGACAGTATTGCAGGTCAGGCGATCCGGGCACTCTCGGAGCACCGGCTCGCAGGCAGTGTCTGCGTGGTCGGACAGGATGCGGATCTGGATGCATGTCAGAGAATTGTCGAAGGAACACAGTGCATGACCGTGTACAAGCCAGTGGAGAAGCTGGCACAGCGTGCGGCACAACTGGCGGTAAAACTGGCAAAGGGCGAAGATCCCGGGGTGACCCAGACGATCTCGGACGGAACGAATGATATTCTGTATGAGTGTCTGGAGCCGATCGCGGTCACCAAGGAAAACATGGATGAGATCATCACGGGAAAATATCACGAAAAAAGCGAGATCTATCTGAATGTGAAGTAGAGAACAAAACGGATGATTTTGCAATAGGAAAAATTTGTGCAGGATGAGATTGTATAGAACAATTTTGTCCTGCTCTTTTTCTGCCTTTTTTTCTGTGCAGAAAAAAATGTGCTGAACATCGCAAGTTTGTACAGAAACCGATGTGGTATAGTTAATTCATCAAAACAAGGGAGGGTTTTCAAAGATGAAAAGAAAACTTTTAGCAACGTTACTTAGCGTAGCAATGGTAGCAACCGTATTTACCGGTTGCGGAAGCTCAGCAGCAGATGCTCCTGCAGCAGATGACTCAGCAACAACAGATGATGCATCTACAGACGATGCAGCAGCAACAGACGACGCAGCAGATGCATCTACAGATGATGCAGCAGCTACAGGCGATGGCGGACTGATCGGTGTTGCAATGCCGACCAAGGATCTTCAGAGATGGAACCAGGATGGTACCAACATGAAGGAAGAACTCGAGGCAGCAGGATATGATGTAGACTTACAGTTCGCGTCAAACGATATCGCTACTCAGGTTTCACAGGTTGAGAACATGATCAACAACGGATGCCAGGTACTCGTTATCGCATCTATCGATGGTGATTCTTTAGGAACCGTATTAGCTCAGGCAAAAGAGAAGAACATCCCGGTTATCGCTTATGACCGTCTGATCATGAACTCTGATGCAGTTTCTTACTATGCTACATTCGATAATTACCTTGTAGGTAAGACTCAGGGACAGTACATCGTTGATCAGTTAGACCTTGACAATCAGGACGGACCGTTCAACATGGAGATCGTAACTGGTGATCCCGGTGACAACAACGTGAACTTCTTCTATGGCGGCGCTATGGACGTATTACAGCCGTACATCGATGCCGGCAAGCTGGTAATCCCTTCAGGTCAGGTAGCAAAGGAAGATGTTGCTACAGCTAACTGGGCAACAGAGACCGCACAGGCAAGATTTGAGAACATCTTATCTTCATACTACACAGACAAAGATCTGGATGTTGTATTAGCATCTAACGACTCTACCGCACTCGGTGTTGCCAATGCATTAGCATCTAACTACACCGGCAAGTACCCGATCCTGACCGGTCAGGATTGTGACGTAGCAAGCGTTAAGAACATCATCGATGGCAAGCAGTCAATGTCTATCTTCAAGGATACACGTGCTCTGGCAGCACAGGTAGTTATCATGGTTGAGAGCATCATGAAGGGCGAGGACGCTCCTGTAAATGATACTGAGACATATGACAACGGAACAGGTATCATTCCTTCTTACCTCTGCGAGCCTGTATTTGCTGATATCAACAACTACAAAGAGCTCCTGATCGATTCTGGATACTACACAGAGGATGATCTGAAGTAAAATCAAGTAACACGAGTTTTTAGCAGGCGGGTTGTAGGCAGCCCGCCTGTTTTAAGGAGATAAGCAGGGAGGGATTCTTTTGGCAAAGACATTGCTTGAAATGAAAAATATTACCAAAACATTTCCCGGTGTAAAGGCATTGGATAATGTCAACCTTCAGGTAGAAGAGGGCGAGATCCATGCGCTGGTCGGAGAGAACGGTGCAGGAAAGTCCACACTGATGAATGTATTGAGCGGTATTTACCCCTATGGAACCTATGAGGGTGACATTATATATGATGGGGAATTGTGTAAATTCACAAAGATCAAAGATAGTGAAGAAAAAGGAATTGTTATTATCCATCAGGAGCTGGCACTGATCCCGTATATGACGATCGGTGAGAATATGTTCCTTGGAAACGAACGTGGAAAAAAGGCAAAGATCGACTGGACCGAGACTTACGGCCAGGCAGATAAGCATTTACAGACAGTAGGATTGAAAGAATCTTCGAGAACACTGATCAAAGATATCGGTGTCGGAAAACAGCAGTTGGTCGAGATCGCGAAGGCATTGGCAAAGAATGCAAAGCTCCTCATTCTCGATGAGCCTACCGCTTCTTTAAATGAGACTGATTCGAAGGCGCTGCTGGATTTACTTTTGAAATTTAAGCAGGAGGGTATGACCTGCATCATTATTTCACATAAACTGAATGAGGTCGCTTATGTGGCAGACAAGATTACCGTGATCCGAGATGGTTCGACCATCGAGACACTGGTAAAAGGTAAAGACGAAATCAACGAGGACCGTATCATCCGCGGCATGGTTGGTCGTGAGATCGCAGACCGGTTCCCGAAGAGACCGGATGTAAAGATCGGCGAAGTAAACCTTGAGGTAAAGAACTGGACCGTTCATCATCCACTGTATACAGAGCGCAAGGTGGTCGATGATGTATCACTGAAGGTGCGCAAGGGCGAAGTTGTAGGTATTTCCGGACTGATGGGCGCAGGCCGTACAGAGCTTGCCATGAGTATTTTTGGCAGAAGCTACGGAACCAACATCTCAGGAACACTCATCATCAATGGCAAAGAAGTACAGTTAAAGACCGTTCGTGATGCGATCGATCACGAGCTGGCATATGTAACTGAGGATCGAAAGGGTAACGGACTGATCTTATCGAACCCGATCAAGATCAATACGACACTGGCGAATCTGGACGCCGTTTCATCACACCGCGTGATCGATAAGGATAAGGAATACGCAGTTGCAGTTGATTACAAAGAAAAATTAAAGACAAAATGTCCGACAGTCGAGCAGAACGTAGGAAACCTCTCCGGAGGAAATCAGCAGAAGGTGCTGCTTGCAAAATGGATGTTTGCTGATCCGGACATACTGATTTTGGATGAGCCGACCCGTGGTATCGATGTCGGTGCAAAATATGAGATTTACTGTATTATCAATCAGCTGGTAGCAGCCGGTAAATCAGTGATCATGATCTCTTCCGAGCTTCCTGAGGTTCTTGGCATGAGTGATCGTATCTATGTCATGAATGAAGGAAAGATCGTTGGTGAGGTATCCAAGGAAGAGGCAACTCAGGAGAAGATCATGTCTTACATTCTGAAATCAAGCAAAGGAGAGTAGACAATGAATAAAGAAACTATTATGGAATTTGTAAAAAAATATACGATGATCATCGTATTGTTACTCGTAACAGCGTTCTTCGCATGGAAGACAGGTGGCAAGATCCTGTTACCGCAGAACATCAACAACCTGATCGCACAGAATGCATATGTATTCGTGCTGGCAACCGGTATGTTACTCTGTATCCTGACCGGTGGTAACATCGACCTTTCCGTAGGTTCTATCGTCTGCTTCGTCGGAGCAGTCGGAGCTACCCTGATGGAGAATAAGGGCGTCAATGTATGGGTATCCATCCTCGTAATGCTGCTCGTTGGTCTGGCAATCGGTGCATGGCAGGGCTTCTGGATCGCGTTTGTACATGTACCGCCGTTCATCACGACACTGGCAGGTATGCTCGTATTCCGAGGACTTTCCAACGTAGTGCTGGATGGTATGACGATCTCTATCAAAAATGAGATATTTATCAACCTGTTCGGTGGTGGTGCTGATTGTTATATCCCTGATATCTTCGGCAATGCATCCATCAACCTGACCTGTCTGTTAGCAGGTGTTCTTGCAGTAGTGATCTTCGTGATCGTACAGCTGAAGGGTTATATGACCAAAAAGTCAAAAGGATATGAGACAGGTTCCTTTGGCGCACTGATCGCAAAGACGGTCGTATTAAGTGCAGTCATCCTGTGGTTTGCATACAGCCTTGCAAAATACAAGGGAATTCCTACCGCACTTGTATGGGTACTCGTGATCGTACTGATCTACGGTTACATTACATCAATGACAACAACCGGACGTTACTTCTACGCAGTAGGTGGTAATGAGAAAGCTACAAAATTATCAGGTATCAACACGAAAAACGTATACTTCTTAGCATATGCAAACATGGGTCTGTTATCTGCTCTGGCAGGTATGCTGACGATCGCACGTATGACCTCTGCACAGCCTACATACGGACAGAACTACGAGATGGATGCGATCGGTTCCTGCTTCATCGGTGGTGCTTCTGCATACGGTGGAACCGGTACAGTTCCCGGCGTTATCGTCGGTGCAGTCCTGATGGGTGTCATCAACCTGGGTATGTCTATCATGGGTGTGGATGCCAACTACCAGAAGGTCGTAAAAGGTCTCGTATTATTAGCAGCCGTTATCTTCGATGTAGTATCTAAGAAGAAGAGCGAATAAAAACAAATATTTTTCATAGTTCTCCCATTTATTTACATGAGTGCACCGCGTCTGCGGTGCACTTTTTGTCAATTTTCGTTTGATTTATATTTGATTTATAATAGAAGTGTGGTAAAATTATAAATAATTAAATTAGTTCAGGGAGGCAGTCAAATGAACATTAGAGATTTTGTTGACAGACAGCAGTTAGATAGTATCCTCAGTGCATGGTCAAAAGCGACCGGAATGGCTACCATTGCTCTGGATGCGAATGGCGAATACATTTCCGGAGAGATCGGCTTCACAGACTTTTGTATGAAATATACCAGAGGCTGTGAAAAGGGAGCCAAGCGGTGTCTCAAATGTGATCAGGAGGGCAAGGACGTATACTTCTGTCATGCAGGTCTGATGGATTTCAGTAAGGATATCGTGGTAGACGGTATCTATTTTGGTAAGATCATCGGCGGACAGATCCTGCCGACTGAGCCGGATGAGAGCAAGTTCCGTGCGATCGCGGAGGAACTGGGTGTGGATCCGGATGCATACATAGAGGCACTGGGCAAGGTGAAGATCAGCTCGGAGGAATCAATTCGTGCAGGCGCAGATCTGTTAGGTATCGTTGTGAACAATATGGTGAGCAACGAATATTATAAGCAGCGGGAGAACCATCGCAATTCCAAGGTGCAGGAGGATATTGAGAATGTGGTATCCTATATCCATAATATCAATTCCTATACCAAGAATCTGGATAAGCTGGAGAAAAATCAGAAGATCCTCTCCCTCAATGCCAATATCGAGGCTGCACGTGCGGGAGAAGCCGGCAGAGGATTTGCGATCGTTGCCAACAAGGTCGGATCACTGGCCGCAGATTTCGGTTCCTGCAATCATCAGATCAAGGATGAGCTGGAACGTCTGACGGAGGCAGTCGGTGAGATTACCGGAGAAAAATTATAATCATGAAGCGTTTTAACTGGAAAAATCCGGCGATGCTGCTTCTGGCTGCGTTTATCTGGGGCAGCGCGTTTGTCGCACAGAGTGTCGGCATGGAATATGTCGGCCCGTTTACATTCAGCTGTGTGCGCAGTCTGATCGGCAGTGCGGTACTTGTTCCGTGCATTTTGCTGTTGGATCGGCTGAAATCATCCAAGGAGCGGGAACGTGCCGCGCAGATGGATCGAAAGACTTTGTGGATTGGTGGCGTGAGTTGTGGACTGGTGCTGTGTGCAGCGACGAATCTGCAGCAGATCGGTATGAAATATACATCTGTCGGTAAGGCTGGATTTATCACTGCTCTTTATATCGTGATCGTACCGATCTTAGGGCTGGTTTTCGGACGGCGATGTGGACTCAAGGTGTGGATCGGCGTATTGATCGCGTTAGTCGGTTTTTATCTGCTGTGTATGACAGGTGGATTTTCGCTGGAGCGAGG
Organism: bacterium; assembly: GCA_050872965.1. GTDB lineage: Bacteria > Bacillota > Clostridia > Lachnospirales > Lachnospiraceae > W0P33-017. The sequence continues at coordinate 11,566 of JBNMHW010000078.1, forward strand.
AGACCTGTTTCTGCTCGGCTGTTCCATTCTGTTTTCGTTTCATATACTGGTGATTGATCATTTTTCACCGCTTGTGGATGGTGTCAGGATGAGCTGTATCCAGTTTTTGGTCAGTGGTGTGCTATCGGGAGTGCTGATGTTCCTGTTTGAGACACCGAGCCTGCAGGCGATCTTTGCAGGGGCAGTACCGATCCTGTATGCAGGTGTCTTGTCCTGCGGAGTGGCATATACGCTGCAGATCGTTGGACAGAAGAATTACAACCCGACGGTAGCGACCCTGTTGCTTAGTTTAGAATCGGTATTTTCCGTGCTGACGGGATGGGTCGTACTGCATCAGAGTTTATCAGCACGTGAATTGAGCGGCTGTGTGTTGATCTTTATAGCAGTGATCCTGGCACAGTTGCCGGATAAAAAAGCACAAAAAAAGTGACCTGAAAGTATTCAGGTCACTTTTTTGTTCTATCTTTTGGTTTATCAGCCCTTGCTCTCTGCTTCTACGAGGCGTTCACCGCAGTAGATCTCACGCAGCTTGGGCTTTTCGATCTTTCCGGTAGGATTGCGCGGGATGTCAGCGAAGATCACTTTCTTCGGACGCTTATAACGGGGCATATCCATACAGAATTCATTGATATCATCTTCGGTACAGGTGACACCGTCTTTTAATTCGATAATGGCTGCGGCGATCTCACCGAGACGTTTGTCGGGAAGTCCGATGACAGCCACATCGTGAACGGCATCATACTGGCGGATAAAGTCCTCGATCTGAACCGGGTAGAGGTTTTCGCCACCGCTGATGATGACATCCTTTTTGCGGTCTACGAGGTAGTAGAAGCCATCCTCATCCTGACGCGCCATGTCTCCGGTAAAGAGCCAGCCGTCTTTTAATACTTCGGCGGTTGCCTTTTCGTCATTGTAATAGCATTCCATGACACCGGGGCCTTTGATCACGAGCTCGCCGACTTCACCCTGCTTGACTTCATTGCCGTTCTCATCGCAGATCTTGCACTGCCAGCCGTAGCCGGGTACACCGATCGCACCGACCTTGTGGATATTTTCGACACCCAGATGAACTGCGCCGGGTCCGATGGACTCACTCAGACCGTAGTTCGTATCATACTGATGATTCGGGAAGTATTCCTTCCAGTGGCGGATCAGAGAAGGCGGAACCGGCTGTGCACCGATGTGCATCAGACGCCACTGATCCAGCTTGTAGTCAGACAGCTTCAGTGCACCGGAATCTAACTGCTCCAAGATATCCTGCGCCCACGGCACGAGCAGCCAGACGATCGTACATCCTTCGTCGGATACGGCATTTAATATGTATTCGGGCTTGGTACCCTTTAACAATACGGCCTTGCTCGCTGAGACGAGCGAACCGAACCAGTGCATTTTGGCGCCGGTGTGGTAGAGCGGCGGGATGCACAGGAATACATCATCCTTTTTGGTGGAATGATGCTTCTGCTCAACAGCGGCGGCGTGCATCAGGCTGCGATGCTTGTGAAGGATCGCCTTCGGAAAACCTGTCGTTCCGGAAGAAAAATAGATAGCACCGAAATCGTCATCTGTGATCGTGATATCCGGTTTTTTGCTGGAACAGTTGGCTGCTTCGCTGATATAATCCTCGGCAAAGCTGGGACAGTCGTGATCGCCTACGTAGTAGAGCAGGCGGTTCTTGCTGATCTTGTCTGCGATCTCCTCTACGCGACCGATAAACTCGGGACCGAAGATCAGAATATCTGCTTCTGCCAGATTGACGCAGTATTCGATTTCGTCAGAGGAATAGCGGAAGTTTAAGGGAACGGCGATCGCTCCGGTTTTTAATATTCCGAAATAGATCGGCAGCCACTCCAGACAGTTCATGAGCAGGATCGCTACCTTGTCATTTTTTTTGATACCGCGGGAGATCAGCAGATTCGCAAAGCGGTTGGCTTTCTCATCGAATACTCCCCAGGTGATCTCGCGCCGGTAGGCGGAAGCACGGTTGGGCTCCATCAGGTCATATTCTCTCCATGTGACACGCCGGGTCTCTTCCATTGCGGGGTTGAGCTCTACCAGGCAGATCTCATCTTCGTAATTGCGGGCGTTATCCTCTAAATACTGTGTGATCGGCATAACGTTTATCTCCATTCTTCTTTGTAAATAGTATTGTCGGGCACTTTTACGCTTTAAAGCGCCTGCTGAATAAAGTATACGTTTTTTTCATACAAAAGTCAATGATAAAAGCCGATCATAAGAGCCGGCCAGACATTATTCAGCGTCTGTATTGCCGTCCGCATAGATGAGCGAATCACCGTAGCGCAGATTCAGCTCCAGATCCTCCAGCGCGTCGATCGAATTGTCCGAACCGGACTGTGCGTCTGAGCTGTCTGAGCGTGTATCTGACCGGTCGGACTGAGAGGCTGACGCCGGTGTATCGGGTGTATGGATCTGATTCATCTGATCTTCCAGTTCGTCCATTTGGTCATCCCTCTGGTCTGTAGCTGTGTCATCATCCGGTGTCTGCGTATCGGGGAGTGCGTTTTCATCGATCACAGATCCGGATACAGCATCCTCGGATTCCGTATCATCTGCGCTGACATCTGCATGGTCTGTATCGTCCGCTGCCTGATTCGCTGACTGGTCGGAGGCTGTGAATTGCTGTGCGACGGCGGGCGCATAGCGGACGACAAACAGCAGGGCGAGCAGCAATACAGATATGACGAGCAGGATGCGCAGCATAGGCTGGCGTTTGACCGGCTCCGGAGGAAAATGGATCTGGACATCGAGCATGCGCCAGATCCGGGCGCGTTCGTTTTCACTCAGAATGACAGTGCCTGCCTCCATTTGCTGTGATACGGAGGGTGCGACCGGCTCCCGGCCGATTGATAGCTGTGTATATCGGTCATAGATCATGCGGGAGATCCATTTTTCGATGCTTTGTTTTTCGTCGTATTCAGGAAGATGCAGGTAAATATACTGATAGACATCTACCATGAAGCGGCAGGCTTCCTCGTGGGAGGGATAGAGCAGGCGCGCACTGCTGTAGATAAACGCAGCCGTACTGTTGTAAAATGTCTTGAAACCAGACTTTGAACCGGCTGCCATTGCACGAAGCGCACGTTTTAATGCCTGATTTTCCGCCATAGTAACACCACCTTTTTTCTGTTTTTGTATAGGCATAGTATAGATTCTTTTTCGGGCGCTTGCAAGAGCAGAATGACCGTGATACACTAAAAATGGATTCTGAAAATTCAAAAGGCAACAGGAATGGAGAACGGCATGAATTTTAATACCAAAAAGGAAACGGAACAACCCGCTGTACAGGTGATATGCTCCGGTATACTGCGCAAAGAGGGGGAGAAGATCATCTATGTGCGGTTTGAACGAGGAAAGGATTATGCGGAAGGGAGCATTCCGTCCGGCAGAATCACTTCGCATGATGGTTTTACACAGGAAGAAATCGAACAGTTTGAAACATATCTGACCGAACATCGTTTCGAGATTATTGAGCAGGCGAAGACGGTCAATCTCATGAAGAATTTTATGAAATAACCGTTTGTCGTCTTTTTAAATATTTTAAGAATATTTTTATGAAAATTTTTAAACGATATTGCTTGACAGCGCGTCATAGTGAGCATATAATATATGAGAAGTTATTATAATGTTTGATGAAAAATTCGCTCTTATTTTTCATAAAAACTTCCTTCTTACGCGAAGAAGCCCGCTGTTTCAGCGGGCTTCTTTATTTGTGCCATGTCTGTCAATTTTCATGCAGCGCATAGCGCACCTGTGTGCCGTGATTCAGGTAGCACCATCCGAAACCGGTTCTTACCTGACAGGAATATACGTCAACGGTCGCTGGAGACTGCGTATCGGACAAATCAGGTAAAAGACTGGAGTCATCAAACCGGAACGGAATCCCAT
>JBNMHW010000079.1:0-15182 GCA_050872965.1 bacterium
GCTGCATACAGTGTCCAGGACTTTGATTTTCGTATTAGAACTATACGTCTCTGGATCACGATAAAATCTCCCATAAGTCTTCCTTTCATATTCTGTTATGTTTCTAGATTTCTCCAAAGTCACACCGTTGCAGTCGATGAGGAAGTAAACCTTTCCACCAGTCATACCTTTCCAAACGTCAAATGTCGTAGAATCCAGATTGCAATACACGCAGGCATTATTGGCATCACTAGAACACCCAATGGCGGACAGCTCAGCGCCTTCTTCAATGACCACGGTACTTTCGTTATTAAATCCGGTGATATAAACCTCTCCTTTTGTAATCTTCGCACCTCTTTTAATTCGTAGGGTGCCTGTATCTGCCATGCGAATTGCTGCCCAATAGTCATCTTCATTCGTATTTGTACTGCTGACACTTGCACCCGCCTCCAGGATGAGTGTACTTCCCGTTACATCAATTGTTCCCAGGCTACTATATCCGTTTGCTGCAAGGCTCGCCCCTTCCCTGATGGTCACGGTACCACCTACTGTTTTGATAGAAGCACCGTTTGTCTTGATATTTTCTACCGTAAGTTTCTGACCGTTTGTATACAATGCAATAGCTATTCCACCATTACCCGCGCCAGACAGTGTATATACCGCATCGCCTGCGGAACGCAGTACCAGCTCCGCAGACAGCTTATCCGAGGCCACCATCTGTGCAACATCACTACCTTTTTCAGCGGTGGTTGCGTCCTTTTGCAGGATAATCTCCACCTTTTTCCCAGTTCTTATATTCCGCTGCATTTCCAGAATCACTCAGCTCGCTAATGGCTTCTTCCCATGACAAGAAGTATTTTTCTTCCTTGGTACCATCTGTCTTGGTAATGTTAAATTTGACAACAGCCTTCGTGGGATCAGCAGAAGGCATCGTTCCCTGTTTGACAGTCACATCGGTCAGTTTCCGGGATGTCCTGCTGAGCGTAGTCACGACTTCATTCGTACTCTTATCATAAAAAGCATAGCCGGATGCCAGCATATCCACAATCGCACATTGATAGCTCTTTCCCGTTAAATACATGATATCCAAAGATGCTGGCACCTCGATTGACTGATAGCTTCCGCCGGAGAGTGCGACCTCGGCACGTTTCACGCCATCTGTTGTCACTATACACTTCACTTGCAGCGGTTCCTCTATATTGGCATCACCGGATACCTCCAGACTGCCGCCGCCTGCTACCTCTATACTTCCATTCTGTGTGTATGTTCCTCCGGTAATCTCACAGGAGGCACCATCTTCCACCCGAATAACCGCCTGTTTCCATGTTCCTGCGTTCAGCTTTGCCGTTCCACTCTCCATATCCAGCGTTCCGCCAAAAGTAATGTCGTCATCTACGGTAAGTCCGGACTCTTCCTGCATTGTAAGATCGGCATACAATGTTCCCCCACCGCTTATGGTGACATCGACATTTTTCACTGTAAGCTGAACCTTACTGGTGGAAATGGTAGAGCCATTCGTATATTTGACTGTTTTGCCATTCAGATCGATGGACAGGCTGACCTCTTTGCCTGTTCCATCTAAGGTGCAATCCAGCTCAGCATCGGTGATATCTTCTCCAATCTCCAGAGCGATATTTACATCAGCATCCTCAGCCGCAGCACTAATTGCTTTCTGCATCTCGTCGAATGCCTGATGAATATATCTCTGATTCGTTACATTGCCGTTGATTGTCGTCGTTATATTCTTCTTCGTTACCGTAAACAATTCCTGTTTGGAAGTGACATGCTCGCTTCCACAGGTCGCCACACAATAATATTGATAGCTTCCCACCGCAAGTCCTGCGGGAATCTGATACGATGAAGATGTGGCGTCTTCCAGTTTCTCCGTTGTTTCTGTTTCACCTGCCGGGGTTTTCTTCACATACCACTGATAGGTGATACTACCGATTTTGCTTGCTGCAGCCACAGTAAGGGTGGCAGCAGCATCCGCTGCATAGCCCTCCAAAAGGGATGCCTTATCTCCACTCAATTCCGGCTGCTGGGTAAAATAGAGCGTTGCCTCCTTAGCCTCGGCAGGAACCTTTAAGGTATTGGCATCCATGTCGATTGTGTTTGAGCTATCCAATGCCTTCAGCGTACAGCCCTCTTTCATGCAGTCCTGCAGGGTTCGGCCGCTGGGAAGAGATATGTTTTTATGAAAAGTACCGCCACCGATGACAAGCGTGCCGGAGCTCTTTACTTGTATTTTGTCCTCATAGGTACCGCCATTGATGGTGAGAGTTCCGCCTTTTACCGTTATACATCTGTCTCCGGTATAGCTGCCACCCTCCAAAATGGCATTGCCGCTGTTGTTCTGTAACACTACTCCACTAGTATACTGATTGTTGTTGAGCAGCGTTGCACCCTCTTTGACGGTAAACGTACCACTGTTTTCTATAGACACACCAGTGTTATCTTCGATGGTGACATTTTTTTCAATGGTACAGTTTGCGCCGGAATAGACATTTAACGTTCCCGTCCCCCAGCCTCTGTCTGTCAGGATTTTGCCACTTGCAACTGAAGATTGAATTGTCAGATTACAGGCTGCCTTGAATCCATCTGCATTTTCTGCTTTTAGCAAATAACTACCATTTGTAACACCATTTGTCAAAATATGTCCATTCAAGTCCAACGTGGTTGTTCCATACAGATGAAGTGGCGTTGTCAGTGTAACATCCTGCAACAGCTTGATGGTGCAGTTGTTCATATAGCCGTTGCCGTTCGCCTCTATCGCTGCATCAACGCTTGCATACGATGTTCCATTAACCTCAATCACAGCCTCCTCTGCCAGCAGTGCAGTCTGTGGCTCTCCCACCAGTACATAGATGGCAGGCAGCTCTACATCAGCGCCCATCACAAGCAGACGACCACTGTCGTCTGTCTGCGGCAGTACCGGCGTATAGACATAGCAGGCACCGTCAGCTTCTTCGCTGCTGTCGAATACCGGCGCATCCGACTGGGCGGCATCAATTGCCCATGTGATACCGCTTAACGTGATCTGTTCCGTCACAGTCGCAGGCGCTTCATTCGCCGCATAGTCTGTCTCCTCGGTGACCCCTGAGGCATCTGCGGATTCTCCTGCAGCCGTCTGGTCCTGCGCATTCTGATCATTTTCGGTTCCGGTTTCACCTATGCCTGATTCCGTCCCGGCTGCAGACGCAGCTTCACCCGCATCGGTTCCATTCGGCTGTCCGGATTCTTCACCCTGTGCATTTTCGGTATTGTCCGGATCTCCGGTGTCCTCTGCCGGCTCATTATTTTCCGTATTTTCAATATTCTCTGTATTTTCAATATTTTCTGCGTTTTCATCCACAGGATCTGCAGCCTGATCCACCGCATACATGACCGTCGCCTGCAATGTATCCGGGAACACGATCTCGCTCTCCGATGCTCCGACCGCGAGCTGCTGTACCCCGATCTCATCCGCGAGCGGTTCGACCGCTGTGACCGTCACCTGCTGATCCGTCGTCTCTGCCGCTGTCTCCAGCGCTGTCAGATCCAGCGTTCCACCGATCATCGCGAGTGACAGCACTGCCGCCAGCATCCGCTTCGGATATTGCATCCAGTTTACTTTCCATCCCATACTCTGTACCTCCGTATCGCCAATTACAAGTTCATATATAATTAGTATACGTGAAGTATCAATTATGTAAATCCTACCAAAGTATGAGATGGAGGTATAAGATGGAATGATCTACGGCACGAGGCGCAGTTTTTTGGCAACTGTCTTTGCTTCGCTGCGGCGGCTGACATCAAGTTTGCTCAATATGTGGCTCACATGCGTCTTCACGGTCGTCAGCTTGATATTCATGATCTGCGCGATTTGTGCGTTACTCTTATCCGCACAGATCAGATGCAGGATCTGCGTCTCCGTCGGTGTCAATACTTCTGTCTGTGCCAGATGCGACTCGAGAAAATGCGGATACAACGCCGCCTGTGCCCTCGTATCTGCCATAAGCCGGTCAAACAATCTCGTGTTTTTATCCCAGTGCAGATCCTCCAATAACGGCAACACCGCATTTCCGTACACACTGATCGTGCGTATAAAACGGTACTCCTGCGCTGTTGTCAATGCCTCGGTCAGATGCTCTCTCCATGTGTCTTCCTTTTTCCGGTACAGCGCAACAGCAGTCAGCACATGCAGATGGATCGCATCGATATGCCTTCCGCACTTCTGGCAATACGGTTCTAACGGAGCCAGCGTGATCAGCGCAGCATCCACTCTGCCGTCTGCCAGTTCGACCATCGCCTGTGTCAGATACTGATACCGTTTCATGACATTCAGATGCATCGGATCCCGCGGTGCTTTGGTCCGATACCACTCATCCGCCCTGTCAAACTGATCCATATGCAGCTCGATCCGGCAGCACATCGCATCCATATTCGGCAAAAATCGTGTCAGTCCCCGCTGCTCATACTGTTCGCGCAACGCATGGATCGTACGTCTGGCATCCTCCGGCTGACCGTTCGCGAGCTGGTTGCGCACAAACAGTCCATTGATCGCATACTCTATATCCGGCGTTCCGTTCTGCCGGACCTCACTCATGATCGGGATGAGCGACAGCATGCGATTGGATATATTCTCACCCTTTTCAAATTTGCTCTCTGCAATGGCACAGTCAGCTAATCCCACGCTGTCTTTTCCCAGTACCGCCTCTACCGGGATCCGGATCGTCTGATATAGCAGGTCGTCCTTTTTACTCCATGCCGAGAAATCCTTGCCTCCGTTCATGATACTGGGCAGCGCACTCGTGACTGAAAATGCCGGTAGATTCACCTCTTTATTGGTCATCAGGCGAAAAACCGCCGGAATCGTATCGATCAGACTCTCCACGCCCCTTTGCGGCAGGGATATATCCAGCCATGCCAGCCGGCTTCTCGCCTGTTTGCCGGCTGCATCCTGTCTGTCACACCTTCTGCCAAATTCCCGCAGTTCCCGGTACCACCGCTCAGAACCGGCATAGTCCATCGCCAGCGCACATAACATACTCATGCCCTGCATGAGTGAAGGCGATGCCAGAATCTCGCTCTCCGGCAGGCTGCGATAATATCGTTCCATTTCACTATAATGCCCCATGCCCGGATGCAGCTGCGCATTCCGGATCAGCAGTTCAGATACCTTGGCATGATCCCCGCCTCTGGTATAACATTCGAGTGCGTGTGCATAATCTTCCTTCAGTTCATAATAGAGCCCGCCGCGGCTGTACAGCATCCGGCACTTCTCATCCGTATATTCACGTTCCATCTCCCATAACAGAAAACCGCGAAACTTCGACCAGAAATAATATCTCTGTGTCCCATCATAGCGCAGCATGGTCGTATTTTTCAGCAGCCAGCTCAGCAGTTCTCCCGCATGCTGGTCTCCGCTGACCATCCTGGCCAGTTCTATATCAAAAGTCTCAAACGGAGCCAGTTCCAGCAGAAAACGGCGCACAGGCAGATCCAGCCGATGATAAACAGCCGTCTCGAAGTATCTGTATACCTCAATGAACGCCCGTTCCACGACATCCGTTCCAAACGCTCTGCCACTCGACATGTAGCGCGCAGTGATCACTACACCCAGCGGATAACCCAGTGATTCCTTCAGGATTCCGTTGATCTCGCTGTCTGTCACATCTATCTCATATGCATCATATAATCTGCGGATATCATTATGATCAAAGAGCAGATCATCGGCCTCCAGAACTATCATCTGACCGTTATATGTATATTCCATCAGTATACCGGGTACTGCTCCGCGCGAGAGCAGCATCAGCCGCCGTTCCTCTCCATGCCGGATCCAGTCACGCACCAGCGGCCAGTCATCCTCATGCATAGACTGCAGATCATCGACCAGCATCAGATTCCCCATCTCCGGAAACGGAGCCGTCAGTCCGGCATCTGTCGCATTTAACCGGATGACTGTCTGCCCGGTCAGCAGGGCATCTGCCACTGTCGTCTTGCCAAATCCACAGGGCGCACTGATAAATAAGATGCGCCCATCCTGCATAAATCTGTCAAATTGCTGTTTTATAAAAGGTCTTACGATCACTGTATCCAACATTTTTCCTCCCAGCGTATGTCACCTGTCAATCATTCTGACATACCAGCTTGCACTCATTACCTTTTAGCGTAGCACAGCTCCATGTAAAAAACAATGAGAACTCCGGCAGAATCTTTCACCAAAGTTCTCATTGTCATAACATTCAGTACTATTTTTTACTTATCCTTTGACAGCACCTGCGGTCAAGCCGTCTACGATCTGGTTACTGAAGCAGCAGTACACAATGATCGTCGGTACGATCGCGATGATGATCGCTGCGAACATCTGCACGTAGTTCGTGTTATACGGTCCTACGAATTTGGACAGCGATACCGGAAGTGTCTTTTTCAAGTCATCTGAGATAAATACCATCGCAAGCAACAGCTCGTTCCAGTTTGCAACGAAGGACATCAGTCCGGTCACAAACAATCCGGTCTTGGACAGCGGTACTGCGATCGTGCTGAAACATTTATAGATATTACAGCCGTCGATGCAGGCTGCCTCAAAGATCTCCTGCGGCATATTTTCAAAAAAGCCTTCCATGATATATATGGTGATCGGCAGCGAAAACGTCACATACGGCAGGATCAATCCACTCAGATTATTATACAAGCCGATACTTGAAAACGTCTTGAACAGTGGAATCAGCACACAATGGATCGGCACCATCATTCCGATCAGGAAATAGGTCATCATCAGCTTTGAGAATTTCCAGCGCATTCTCGCGATCGCGAACGCTGCCATCGAACCGATCACAAGGCTCAGTATCAGTGCCGTCACGCAGACGATCGCAGAGTTGAGCGTCGCTTTGCCGAGGTAACCGGCGGTCCATGCAAACGTGTAGTTCTCCCACTGGATACGATGCGGCAGTGCAAAGGGTGATGTGAAGATCTCTGCATTATCCTTGACCGATACGAGCAGCATCCACAGCAGCGGTGCCAGATAGATAAATGCGAGGATGATCAGGAACAGATAGATCACGATCTGCCACACATTTACTTTTTTTCTACTTATTTTCTTCATGTCTTACGCTCCTCCCCGCCTACATTTCATATGATTCGACTTTGACGAACTTGTTGATGATAAATGTCATCACCAGACACAGGATCAGCAGTACGACACCGATCGCACTGGCATAGCCGTATTTGAAATACTTGAATCCCTGTGTATACAGATGTGTCGCCAGTACTTCCGTCTGGTGATTCGGTCCTGCCTCAGTCATGTTGAAGATCAGATCGAAGAACTTCAGCGAACCGATACAGTTGAGTGACATCGCGGTAGCGACCATCGGCCGGATCAGAGGTAATGTGATATGTACAAATGACTGTGTCTTTGTCGCACCATCGATGTAAGATGCCTCGTACAGACTCTTATCGATACCGGAGATCTGCGCCATATACAACATCATCGACTGTCCGACATACTGCCACAGTGCCACGAAAGCGATAACCTTCATCGGCAGATTGATAAATCCCTTGACATCCATCAGCCACAGCGGACCCTGAATCCCCCATGTAGCCAATACCTGATTGATACCCAGCTTCGGACTGAAGATGAACATCCACAACAGACCAAGTGCTGCGGATGACAGTACGCAGGGCAGATAGTAGACATTTTTGAAAAAGTTTCTACCTTTATTGATGTTCGTCAGCAGTGCTGCCAGCAGCAGACCCATGATCAACTGTGATACACAGGAGAACACCATGAAAAACAGAGAGTTTTTGATTGCGATACGCATCGTCTTGTCATTCAAAAACAACTGTCTGTAATTTTCGAATCCAATGAATTCCGGCTTGGTCAGTGCGTCATAATTACATAACGAATACCACACTGACTGGCAGATCGGAATAAATAAAACAAATGTAAATAACAGGAATGCCGGTGCGATAAAAAAGATGATCGCTTTTTTATTCCTCAATAATTTGTCCATAAAAACCTCCAGAATTTTAGAAACTGCGGGACCGGTCTTCTCCGATCCCGCAGCCAGCTCTTATTGTCCTATTGTCTGATTATTTCCATACGTTATTCACGTAGAAATCTTCAATCGTCTGTAAGCCTTCCTCCACCGGAGTTCCAAGGTAGATAGATACCATTGCGTCATCAAATGTAGATCCTGCCTCTGTAGAAGCCAGTGACTCATTGTAGAATCCGAAGGTAGATGATGCATTGCTGAATACATCCATAACGTATGCCAACTGAGCGGGTGCCTTGTCTGCGTCGTAATCAACCTTGGTTACAGGGATCTTGCCACCGATCTCAGCGGTGTACTTCTGAGCGGTATCATCGGTAAAGTACTTCATGAATGCCAGTGCAGCCTCTTTGTGCTGGGTATTGGCGCTCATTGCTAAACTATCGGATTTTGCGATAACTCTGCCGTTGGTTCCGGGGAATGCGAATACACCACACTTATCCTCGAAATCAGGGTTAGAACCATTGATCTGAGCGATCGCCCATGATCCCTGGATCAGCATAGCTGCTTCTTCGTTGTAGAAGTTTGCGGTAGCTACGTCATTGGTATCTCCTGCTGCTGTCGGCTGGAAGTACTTTGACAGCTCGAGCATCTTGTTAGCTGCTGCTACAACGTTAGCATCTGTCCAGTGAGCGGTACCTGCATCGATCGCATCCAGATCCACGCCTTCAGCATCACACAGATAACCTGCTAACATGGATAAGCACCATGCGGTTCCTGCAGAGATCGTGATCGGTGTGTAGCCTGCTGCCTGCAGCTTGTCACATGCATCGATCAGTCCGTCCCAATCGGTAGGCATTGTGCTGATGCCGGCTTTCTCGAACATCTCTGTGTTATAGAATACACATGCAGCAGCGATATTTAAAGGTACTGCATAGATCTTGCCATCATAGGTCTGCTGTGAGAATGCTCCCTCACCGCCGTTGAATGTATCCATCCATCCGTCTGCCTTGAGATCGTCGGTCAGATCTGCTGCCACACCGGGCTCAACGTATACATCGAGGTTCGGTCCGGGGCTGACGATAAATACATCAGGTGTCTCGTTTGAGGCAACCAGCGCATTCAGCTTGGTATAATATTCTTCAAGGTTCGTTGTGATCGGTGTCACATGATATTTACCTTCATAGTCTTTGTTAAATCTGTCTACAACATCCTTGTAACCGATGGAGATCAGATCCTCAGTCGCATTCAGGTCATCCCAGAACATCCATGTGATCTCTTCTACCCCATCAGAAGAGGTCGCTGCCGCATCACCTGAACCGCCGTCTGCCGGTGCATCTGCACTATCTGCGGTGCCGCCGCCACATCCTACGAGTAATGTAGACATCATCGCTACACTCAGTAATACTGATAATACCTTTTTCTTCATTATCAAATACCCTCCCTTGTTTTGTCTGATAACTTTGTTCGAAAACAGTTATTTATTACTCTTACAGCATAACAAAGCTGCGCACGATATGCTTTATAATAGTTGCTTGTTATGTATCAATTCTTGCTATACTAATAATTATTGTCATATACCTTTTGGCTATTTTTCACTATTTAATACCCCTATTTTTTGTGCATTTTTTTATTTTCGTGAAAAAAATGACGAATAGCGATTGTAATTATGTCATATTAGGCATTGATTTTTTATCATTTTATGATATGATTGTCGTAAATAAGAGCAAGATTTCGCACAGAATCTGCGCAAGTTTTTGCAATTATAGCAATTTTTGATACATTTTGTGATGATTCTGTGGTCTATAGGAGGAAGCAGTAACTATGATTGAGACTCTGCAGGGCGTCAAGGAGACCGTCAACTACAAACAGGTCACCGGATTTATGCTGTTTGACAATGATGAATACGAGGCATATCCTTCGCACTGGCATACACCGATCGAGATCATCATGCCGATCAAAAATATCTACGGGATCACATGCAAAGGTGAGACGCACCGGCTGGAGGAGGGTGACTTCTTCTTTATCAATTCCGGTGTGCTCCACAGTATGGATGCCTACGAAGGCGAACGACTGATCTTTCAGGCGGATTTTGCGATGCTGCAGAACATCCCGGAGATCGAAGCGGTGCTCTCGAGCATCCCATCGGTGTTACATATCACCGCAGAAAACGCTCCCGACATTCACGGCTCTCTCCATGCGCTCATGATGCAGATCAAGGATGAATATTTCAGCGAAAACATCCTCTCCGGCGCTGCTGTCTATGCGAGCCTTTTAGAGATTCTGATCCTCATCGGCCGCAAATATACCGGCGAGGGCATCAGTTCGGAAGTCACACATTCCAAGCAGCAGGAATATACGACCAAGTTCATCTATGTCTGTCAGTATATCCAGGATCACTGCACCGAAGACATGACACTGGATGATGCCGCGAACCTGGTCGGCTTCAGCAAATACCATTTCACCCGGCTGTTCAAGGATTTTACCGGCTGCTCCTTCTACAAATATCTGAACCGCAAGCGGATCGCCCATGCCGAACGGCTGCTGATCGATCCGGAGATCTCGATCACCGAGGTTGCCCTGCAGTCCGGATTCTCGAGTCTGTCCTCATTTATCCGGATGTTCAAGATCATCAAGGACTGCACACCGACGGAATTCCGGAAAATGTATTCCTGCTAACACAGTTCCTAGCACATAAAAACGACAGCGATCTATCAATTACCGCTGTCGTTTTTGTATGTAAACCACGCGATATCTGCGTGATTGTCACTGTCGATGCCATGCCCCGATGCATACATTCCGATCGTACAGCCGACGAAACCACCTGCAGCTTCTGTCGTATAGGGCAGCAGATCCAGATCCTGTGCAACATGCGTCTGCACGCCGTTCTCCGTGACAGCTACCGCTCCCTTCTGATCATGCAAGGTCAGCCTCAGTTCAACTGCTCCATCCGTCTGCAACGGATATACCGCCGCCACATGATCGTTCCCGCGAATATGCTCCGTGACACATACCACTCTCGATGCATGCGCGCACGCATCTGTTCTTCCAATGTCTGTGTCGGGTTCTATTCCTAATTCTATCCTCAAATGATTCTCGTGATTCTGGTACAATACCAGTCCCGCCGTCTCATGCTCCGAGCGTGGCGCAAATTCCATCCTGCAGCATACCGTACAATCATACGAAGACTGACGCACACCCAGATAGGCACACGGCTGTGTCTGCGTGATATCTCCTGCCGCCGTATACAATCTCAGATAACCGGGCCGCTGCGAGCGTGAATACATGCCCTCGTCGCGGCGGATCATGCTGACCAGCCTGGGATCTAAACTATTATCAGATTCTGCATTTGCAAAATCAAATCGGATATCTCCGCTTACTTCCTGTGTGAACCGGTATCCGGGTAAAGGGATCTGTACCTGCTGTTCCAGTACACCGACACCCGGATTTACGACCGGCCAGCCATCTTCCCAGACAACACGCGCCAGGTAGGTCTCACGCCCGAGACTGCAATGTCTGCGGCTGGCACGCGAAGCCAGCATGACGATATACCAGTTGCCGTTCTCATCATCGATCAGATCTCCGTGTCCGGCACAAATCACCGGATAGTCACGTCCGAGATGACGATGGGTAAAGACCGGATTGCGCGTACATCCCTCGTACCACGCAAACAATTCCCTGCTGCGCGCCATACAGATACTGTGCTCCAGCTCCGTGCCACCCTCGGCTATCATCAGATAGTAATAGCCATCCTTTTTATACAGATGCGGTCCCTCCGGCCAGATCGCGTGCTTCGCGGCACCTTTCCAGATCGCCATGCTCTCCCCGGTCAGCCGCATATGCTCCAGATCCAGTTCCTGCAGCCAGATCTCCCAGTCACCGTCATAGGCTGTTCCCTGCGGATTGGGACGCGTTCCCACATAATAGCAGCGCCCGTCATCATCGAAAAAGAGGCTCGGATCAATGCCTGCTGCACCGCCTCCGAGTTCCATCGGATCTGACCACGGACCCGCCGGGTCAGCCGCTGTCACGACAAACGTCCCGCCGTAGCTGACATTTGTCGTGATCACATAATAGACACCCTCATGATAGCGGATCGTCGGGGCAAAGATCCCGCGCGAGATCTCCTGCCCGTCCAGCCACAGCTGCGAATCGCGTTCGAGTACATTGCCGATCTGCTCCCAATGGGCGAGATCCCTGCTGTGAAAGACCGGTACTCCGGGCGCATAGGCAAAGCTCGAATTCACCAGATAATAATCTGCTCCCACTCTGCAGATCGACGGATCCGGATAAAAACCGCCCAATACCGGGTTCTGCGCTATCGTCATAAATACTTCCTCACTCTACATAACCAAATCCTAAGATCGTACACTTTTTATCTCTGTCGTCCGGTGTGATCTCAATGCGTACCGTGTGCTCCTTCGACTCTGCCTCATCAAAGATCAGCAGTGGATTCGTATGCAGCCAGCCGATCTCATGTGGATCGAACGTCCGTATCAGTTCGCCATCCACATAGATGTTCGCCTTTGCCACATCCACCTCGCCGGAATCCTTCGCTACAAGTACCAGCGAACGGCAGGTGATCTTCATTTCAAAATAATCCTGCTCACACACGGTACCGTCATACATCCAGTTGTACGGAAACTCCGGTGTCAGTTCCAGATCCAGATCCATCTCTACACTCTGCAGCTGCGTATCTGTCTGTGTAAAGCCACCGCAGTCTATGTATGCATTTGCATAACCATCTTTTTTGTCCAATAAACGAATGTCATCGAACGAGCAGCCGATCGCCGGTGCACCGTCATAGATCGACGGCTCATAATCGCTGTCCGATGTCTTCCCACATTCCACAGCATGAACGATCTGCCGGTATAGATTGGCGAGACAGTCTGCCATGATCGTGTGTCCGAGATTGCTTGGATGAAAACGATCATAAAAGAACTGGTTTTTCGTCAATATCCGGTGTTCTCTGTCATAAAACTGCGGCACAACGGCATCTTTGACACTCACCATCGGCAGATGATAGCGCTCTCCGACCGGGATCAGGCGCTCCTGCAGATTGCTATCGTCCGCAAATACCGAGAACAGCAGGATCACTGCCGAGTGCCAGGGCAGCTTTAATATCTTGCGCACCAGACTCTCGTAGCAGTTGCCGCGTGTCTCATCACCCTCATCATTGACCGCAAACTCAACGACCACGACATCCGGCTCGATGCCATCCCGCAGCACATCCCGGTCAAACCGGATCATACCAAGCTCTGACGGTGTGCCTCCGACGCCTGCTTTTACAAAATGCACGTTCTCCGTCCTGCCGACGATCTCCTGAAAACGCTGATATGACTTGTAGGCGTAACACTCCGTATTGATCGGTGTCGCTCCCGCGCCCTGCGTGATCGAACCACCGATATATGCGAGCGTCACTTCTTCTCCGGCCCGCGCGCGGCGGAGTGCCTCGCAGATCCGATAGGTGTTGCCGGTGCTGATCAGCGATCTGCCGATCATCTGCCGGTATGCGTCGCTATCCGTGTCCACGTCCAGATCTTCGATCATCTCCGGTGCCTCATATCCATCATTCAGATACAGCCTCACGCTCGTCTTGCCGAGCTGTTCCGGCGTCTCCAGATAGATCTTGATCTGTCCCGGCACATAATCATCCGGCTGCCAGTCTGCATCCGACAGATAGATCCGCGTCTCCGCACCGTCCGCGAGCAGATCCGCAGTCAGATTGGTTCCTCCCCCATAGATATCATGTTTTCCGTACATCTGGAACACAAATCTGACATGTTCCTTCGGATCAGGCATCTCTACCGATACGCCGATGCTGTGAACCACCTGTCTGAATCCGGCTACTGTAGACAACAGTTCCAGCATCTGCGGATCTTCGATATTGCCCACAATCTGCGCGCTGTTCTCCAGTCTGCCGGCATCCTGATAAAAATACTGGATGCCTCTGCCGTCCGGCTCCCTGCCGCCAAAGATCTCCTTGTCCTTAATAATATAAAAATACGGTCTCTGCTTCTCCGGATCTTTCGGTGCTACCGGTCCTCTCGCCATAGTTATCCCTTCCTCCTATATATCCGCTCTAATACTCCACAACAGTCGTCTCTCCTTCTAAGACGACATCGAATACATGTACTCTGCGTCCTGTGAGCTGTTCGCTGCGGGCATCCGGCTGCTGTCCTCCGATCGCTACCTTGAATGCACCAGGCTCTACGACACAGGAACCATCCTCTCGGATGATCGCAAAATCTCTGGCAGATAATGTCAATGCAACCTTGCGGCTCTCCCCCGGTGCCAGGCTCACACACTGTACACCACGCAGCTGCCAGATCGGTGTCCGGCTCGCAGACTCGACATCTTGTACATAGACCTGCACCGCCTCATGCAGCGGGTAAACGCTCTCATTTTTCACAGTTGTCTGTATCGTCAGTTCATCTCCGATAGTTGCCTGTGTCCGGCTGATGTATGCATCTGCATAACTGATCGTTCCGTAAGACAATCCATAACCGAACGGATACAGCGGTGTACCCTTGAAATAACGGTACGTGCGATTGTCCATGCTGTAATCCTTGAAATCAGGCAGATCATCCGTCGATGCATAGAAGGTCACGGGCAGCTTGCCATTCGGTGAAAAATCACCAAATAATGCCTCTGCGACCGCCCTGCCGCCGCGTGCACCCGGATACCAGGTATCGATGATCGCGTTCACATGCTCCTGTGCCCAACTCAGATCCATCGCACTGCCTGCTGAGAGCAGCAATACGACCGGCTTGCCGACTGCTGTCACTGCCTCGAGCAGATCCTGCTGCAGGCCGGGCAGACGCAGGTCAAACTTGTCACCACTCGCGTATTCGTTACCGGCATCGCCCTGTTCTCCCTCGATCGTCGCATCCAGACCCAGACACAGTACCACGACATCCGCCTGCTCCGCTGCAACTACAGCCTCTGCGAAACGATCCTTGACCTGTGCCAGTGCTTCTACCTTATCATGATACAGATGACAACCCTCTGAATAATAGACTCTCACGTCATCCCCGACATACTGCTGGATACCCTCTAACGGAGTGATATACTGTGAGGATGTGCCTACATAGTTGCCGACCAGCGCATCTCTGGAATTGGCATTCGGCCCGATGACAGCGATCGAACGGATCTGATCCTTATGTAACGGAAGCAGTCCGTCATTTTTGAGCAGTACCATACTTCTGCGTGCTGCCTCAACTGCGAGCTCGA
>JBNMHW010000080.1:0-15146 GCA_050872965.1 bacterium
CATGGCATAAATCTCCTTTGTAAAAATGGTTTCTAGTCAACTCCATTATACCAAACGGAATCGGTTTATGCCTTTTTTATTGGCTGAAATATTGAATTTTCAAGGTTCAACACACCTTATTGGTGTGGGAAGTTTTAGTTAAATAAGAAAAAACAGGGAGAAGTTGAGATACTGAAGTTTGAGTTTAACTATGAGACACGATCCGGATTTAAAGCAGCATCGACAACAGAGATCAATCCGGAATATAAAGCGCCGTTTGAATATCCGGGAGAGATCATCCGGGCAGAGCTCTATGCAGCACCTGCAATCGTGGATAAGGAATCTTATTTAGACAAATTTTTTGCGATTGATTAGAGGAGGGACAACATTATATGAGAAAAGAAAAAGTCAGCAGATATGTAAAAAGGATGACAGCCGGTATATTAGCAGGAGTCATGGCACTGGGACTGGTGGCATGCGCAGCGGAGGAAGAACAGACTCAGGCGGTGTCTGAGTCTGCAACGGAAGCACCGGCGGCAGATGGCAGCGGTACACAGGATGTGGACACAGCGTCTGATGATAATTATAAGACATTGCGGATTGCTGTGCCGGGCGTCGCCGCAGATGGAAGCGCTGGTCTTTCCGAGAGCCTGTTTGTGGCAGGACAGAACGGCTATCTGGAGGAACAACTGAACCAGATCGGTTACACAGCAGAATATACAGGATTTGAGACGGCTGGAGTAGGTGTGAATGAAGCACTCGCAGCGGGAGAAGCAGATGTGGCAGTGTATGGGGATTTCCCGGCTCTGACTTATATTGCCAATAATCAGGATGCACAGATTATAGCGGTCGCATCTACCAGACAGCAGACGGGAATTCTTGCGGCAGAAGGGATTGATAGTGTCGCGGATCTAAAAGGAAAAAAGATAGGAACGATTCTGGGCACGGTAGCGTATAAATTTCTGGTAGATATTTTAGCGGAAAATAATCTTACGACGGATGATGTGGAGATCGTAAATGCGTCCAGTGATCTGGCATCCTTGTTTATGTCAGGAGAAATTGATGCAATTGCACAGAGTACACAGTATTTATATTATGTACAGAGTGCGCAAGCCGGAAATATTATCGCCGTATCCGGAGACAGCACAAAGCTCTCATCGAATTTTATCGCGATTGCCAAAACAGCACTGCTTGACGAATCACCGGAGATCGTAGATGCCATACGGACAGCATTCAGTGAAGCACAGGAATATGCCGAAAAAAATCCGGAGGCGGTATATCAGGCATTAGCAGATTATTCCGGAGGAACGATCTCCTATGAGCAGTATGCCAATGATACAGGTTTTGACAAGACATTTTCCTTCTGGAAGCCGGACATTACAGATGAAGTAAAAGCAGATCTTCAGGAAACGGCGGACTTTATGTATGAGAATCAATATATACCAGCAAAAATAGAGATTGGTGACATCGTATATCAGAAATAGGACACCAACATACAGACCTCCCACATCATTTGGGTGTGCGGAGGTCATATTTTGTTGATATTTAGCGGGAGAAAACGTTTTCAGAATTTGATTGTTTTCAGAAGCTTTTTTGGAAAACTTGAGGAAAAATGGGTGAAACAGAGGGAAATATTGCCCAAAATCAGGATCATGTTGAGAACGTTTTCAAATGCAGTCGTTGCGATGCTGCCCGGATCATGTTTATAATCGGGTCAAGAAAACAGACAAGTGAGGTGAGAATCATTGATACAGATTGATGGAAGGCATCTGACATGGTCACAGATCAAGGCGGTAGCTTGCGATGGAGAAAGGGTAAAGATCAGCCGGGAAGCATGGGAGCGCGTGCGGGAGGCAGAGCAAATGCTGGTAAAGATCAGGGAAACACAAACTTTGGTGTACGGACTGAATACCGGTGTGGGATGGAACAAGGATCGTGCGGTAGCGAAGGATACACAGGAGTACTTTAATAGAAATCTGCTGCTTAGTCACAATGTAGGTGCCGGAGAACTGTGTGCACCGCAGGAGGTGCGGGCGGCGATGCTTCTACGGTTGAATAGTTGTCTGAATGGAAGGAGCGGACTATCAGAAGCCATCGTAGGGATGCTGTGTGAGTTTTTGAACCAGGATGTCGTCCCGGTAGTCCATCAGATTGGTTCCGTTGGGGAGGCAGACATTGGACTCATGGCATCCATCGGATTATGTATGATCGGAGAGGGAAATGCCTATGTGGGAGATCAATGCTTATCTGGAAGGAAATTGCTGGAGGTGATCGGACGGGAGCCCATACAGCTTGGCCCGAAGGGAGCATTGGGTATCGTTTCCTCGAATGCATTATCAGCAGGGATCGCTGCGCTGGCAATCGGGCAGTTACATCGTATATGGCACGTATCCCTGCAGATCTACGGATTGTATTTGGAAGGCTATGATGCTGTTTTAGACCCGATCGAAGAGCGTGTGAATGAGATTCGCAGACTTCAGGGGCAGCAGCTCGCCGCTGCGTATTGCAGAGAATGTCTGAAGGGAAGCTATCTATATGAAAAGAATGAGAAGCGTGCAAAAAAGGCTTTGCAGGATCCGCTGAGTATCAGGGATGAGGGTGCGGTCAGCGGTGCTTTTAAGGATGCATTGGAATATGTAGAAGAAAAGTTGTCGTGTGAGATCAATACCTCTGGTGATAATCCATGTGTGATCGCAGAGGAGGAGAGAATCATAGGAAGTGCGAACTTTGAGCCAC
Source organism: bacterium (assembly GCA_050872965.1). Classification (GTDB taxonomy): domain Bacteria; phylum Bacillota; class Clostridia; order Lachnospirales; family Lachnospiraceae; genus W0P33-017. Next base: position 2,716 of record JBNMHW010000080.1, read on the forward strand.
TTACGTGGGTGCTCGGTCTGGAAATGCTACTGCATGGACTGGGGCATCTCTCCTCAATGGTGATGCAGCGCATCATTAAAATAGATGATCCGGACTTTTCCGGACTTGGCAGGTTTTTATCACCCGATGAAGCGCATGTGATCGCTTTTAGTACGATACAGAAGACCTGCGCCGAGCTGGATGCACGGATCAGGGCGTGCGGCAGATGTTCGTCACTTGACCAGACCGCGCTTGCAGGAGAAATAGAGGATCATGCAACCAATGCGATGATGATTGTTCGGCAGTTGAAGGAGTCTGTCAGATATTATACATATCTATTGGCAATCGAATTGATGCATGCGGCGCAGGCGGTGGATCTGAGAAAGGTGACGGATCATTTGGGAGGGATTACCGGTGCATTGTACCGGGCATACCGGGACAGGATACCGTTTCTGTCAGAGGACAGGGATCTCTCGCAGGATATTGAGAGAAGCTATAAATTTATGCAAGACTATATAGACAAAGCAGCTATATAGCAGAAAAGGAGAGAAAAATGAATTTACGAAAGAAAATGATGGGAATGATCAGTATGGGACTCGCGGTGTCACTGCTCGCTGGATGCGGAGCAACAGACCGCTCAACAGATACAGCGAAAGGGGATCGGCCGATCATTGTCGGAGCCAAGGATTTTACAGAATCTATGATTATTGCAGAGGTATATGCACTTGCGCTTGAAGATGCCGGTTATCAGGTAGAGCGGACAACAGCATTGGGAAATGCGGTCATTCGTGAAGCTATAGAATCGGGGGATATCGACTTGTATCCGGAATATACAGGAACGAGTCTTGTTGCTGTACTTGGGATGGACCCGATCTACGATCCGCAGGAATGCTATGAGACAGTAAAAAAAGAATATAAGGAACAATTAAATTTGGACTATCTGGATCCGTCTGCAGTGAATGATTCCCAAGGACTTGCAATGACGAGTGAGCGTGCGAAGGAGCTGGGAATTCAGACGATTTCAGATGCTTGGGAGCATGCGTCGGATCTGGTGTTCTCATGCAAGGCAGAGTTTCTGGAGAGCCCTTCCGGGTATCTGCCGCTGAAACAAACATATGGTGATGCAGCATGGAAGGATACAGCTGTGATGGAACATGCGTTATCTTTCTCGGCGGCACAGTCCGGTGATGTAGATGTCTTTAGCGTCTACACGACAGAGGGTGGTCTCGCAGGTGGAGATTATGTAATATTGGAGGATGACAAGGCTGCTTATGCGCCGTTCTATCTTGCTCCGGTTGTCCGCCCGGATGCGCTGGAGGCAAATCCCGGAGCAGAGGATGTCATCAATGCAGTGACAAAGCAATTCACGACTGAGGATGTGATCCAGATGAATGCAAAGGTCGATCTGGATGGACAGGATTATGGGGATGTTGCGGGTGAATATTACGATACGATCAAGGATAAGATCTGATCGGGAAAAAATATAGGAAGTGTAGGAAGACAGAGAATGGACATATTATTTATCAGTGGAAAAGACATAGAAGGATTGCAGCTATCCAATCAGGAGATCCTTCATGTTGTTGAGGACAGTCTCGTGGCGCAGGGAAAGCATGAAACGGTCATCGAGCCAAGGGTACATTTGGTTCCGGACCCGGATTTTCATGGGCATTTTAATATATTGCGGGGGTATATTGCCCCCTCCAATGTCGCAGGAGTAAAGATTGTCGGTGATTATGTGGATAACTATAAGCAGGGGCTGCCATCAGAGATGGCGTTGTTGAATCTGTTTGATCCAAGGACAGGTGCACCGATCGCCGTGATGGATGCAAGTGCGATCACAGATATGCGCACCGGCGCACTGACCGCGATCGGAGCAAAATATCTGGCAAAAAAGGACAGCCGGATACTGGGACATTTAGGGGCGCGCGGTACTTCCTATTGGAATGTTGTGCTGTTAGATGATATCTTTGATTTTGATGAGATTCGTGTCAACAGCCGCAGGCGTGAGTCCCGAGAGGCATTTGCAGAAAGACTTACACAAAAGCTTGGGAAAAAAGTCGTGGCGACCGAGGACAGTGAGAGCTGCCTGAAGGGGGCAGATATTATGGTGGAAGCAACCAGACTGCTCGAACCGGCCCCGCTTTTAAAAACAGAATGGGTCGTACCCGGAACATTTGTTGTTCCCTATGGCACGATCAGTGCCGTAGAAAATGATCTGACAGATGTGATGGATAAGATCGTGGTCGATGATTGGGGACAGTGCCGGGGCGGTCAGTTCGGAAGTCTGAGATATCACGTAGACAGCGGCAAACTGAATGAACAGACCCTATATGGTGAAATGGCGGAGATCGTAGTGGGAGACAAGCCAGGCAGGGAATCAGCGGATGAGAGAATACTCTTCTGGCACAGAGGTTTATCTATCAATGATATTGCACTGGGCTATTATATTTACCGGAAGGCGAAGGAGCAGCATACAGGTACAGTACTGAATTACAGGTAGGTGATAAAATGGTTTCCGAGATGGTCACATATTATATGACGCATATGAGTGAGTATTGGAGTGCATTAGAGCTGCATTTGCTATTGAGCTTTGAGGTTGGACTTCTGGCGGCAGTGATCGCTGTACCGCTTGGGGCAGTGTGTGTAAAATCTGAGCGGATCTCACAGCTTATCATGCGGCTCATGAGTATGCTGAGGATTATTCCGAGTCTGGCGCTGATGATTGTATTTATCCCATTGATGGGGATCGGAAAGATTCCAGCGGTCGTGGCATTGCTCATTATTGCGATACCGCCAATATTGATCAACACAACCGCAGGCTTTAAAAATATAGATGAAAAGCTGCTGGAGGCGGCGTATGGCGCAGGGATGGACGATCGCCAGATATTTTGGAAAGTACGTGTACCGCAGGCGATTCCGCTCATATTTGCAGGTATCCGGACCTCAATTGTTGAGACGATCGCTTCAGCGACAATCGCAGCATATATCGGTGCCGGAGGTCTGGGAAACATTATTTTTGCAGGGCTCGGCATCAACAAGACTTATATGGTTGCGATTGGAGGACTCAGTGTGGCAGCTATATCGATTGTAACAGATTTCGTATTATCGTTCTTTCAGACACAGATCGAGAGAAGATATGGAATGGTGGAGAAGTAATGAATATATATAATGAAACAAATGAGATACCGGCGATTTCATTTAAGAATGTCAGCAAAAAATTTGCCGATGCAGAATATTTTTCAGTAAAAAATGTCTCACTAGACATTGCGCAGGGCGAATTCGTGACGATTATGGGAACCTCCGGTTCCGGAAAGACGACATTGCTGAAAATGGTCAATCAGCTATATGATATCACGGATGGTGATATTGAATTTTATGGAAAAAGCGTTAAGACGCTGGATCCAATCCAACAGCGCAGACAGATCGGATATGTGATCCAGTCGGCGGGGCTGTTTCCGCATATGACGGTCGAACAGAATATTGCCGTAGTTCCACAGATTCTGAAATGGGATAAGGAGCGCATCAGAGAGCGGGTGATGGAGCTGTTGCGACTGTTAGATATGGATCCGGCGATCTATGCAAAACGTTTTCCGAGACAACTGTCGGGCGGGCAGCAGCAGAGAGTGGGGATTGCTCGTGCGTTGGCTGCAAATCCTGATGTTCTGCTCATGGATGAGCCGTTCGGAGCGATTGACGCTATCACAAGAAGCGCGCTGCAACAGGAGTTGCTCCGGTTGCAGAGAGAGTTCAAGAAAACGATTCTGTTTGTGACGCATGATATTGAGGAGGCATTTCTGCTGGGAGACAGGACACTGATCATGGATAAGGGAGAACTGCAGCAGTTCGCAGCACCCTGTGATATCATGCTTCATCCTGCAAATGAATTCGTATCACGGCTGGTATCTGCCGGTGATGTTGTAAAAAGGATCAAGATCATTACGGTAGGCTCCATCATGCGTCCGTGCAGCAGCAGGATAGAGAGCGATTCTGCTTTTTTTGCGCAAGATACGCCGATAGAGAAAGCGATATTTACATTCCGTGGTGACAGATCCAAAGCGATGTTTGTCACCAATCAGCAGGGAAATATTATTGGAGAATTCCACTGGGAAGATCTGATGGTTCTGACGGAGGGGGCTGGAATATAAATGGAAAAATTTGCAGAATACCTATGGAAGCATTGGGATCAGATGCTGGAGTATGCCATTCAGCATGTGACGATGTGTGTACTGGCTGTCGCGATCGCACTGGTGGTTGCGGTAATGATCAGTGCCTGCATCATGAGACTACCGATTTTGAAAAATGTGGTGATGTCAATATTAGGTGCGCTGTATGCGATTCCAAGCATGGCTTTTTTTGCATTATTGGTACCATTTCTGGGACTGGGAATGAAAGATGCGATTGTTGTATTGGCAGTGTATTCCCAATTTATTCTGGTCAGAAATATAGTGGCTGGGTTTGATGGGATCGATGGAGCTGTATTAGAAGCAGCAAAGGGCATGGGAATGAGTGCATTTCAGATCTTCTGGAAAGTACAACTCCCACTGGCGATGCCTGTGATTATCAGTGGCATCAGGATCGCGATGATGGTCACAATCGGTTCCGCTACACTGGCACAGACTGTGAATGCAGGTGGTTTGGGTGTACTGCTCTTTGATGGTCTGCGCAGTCAAAACAGTGTAAAGATTTGGTGGGGTACGATCCTGACTGCTGCGGTATCTCTGGCAGCCAATCAGCTATTGACATCGTTAGAGACCTTTTGTGGAAAAAGAACCTGAGATGCGGGATATACACCCAACAAAACAGGCGCATGAAGCATTTCGCTTCATGCGCCTTGTCTGTTGCATTCATGTTAAGAGCGGTGTTTACTTATTCACACTGCGCTTCATCGCCTCGAAACTCTCCGGGCTGATGACATGCTCGATCTTGCAGGCATCCTCGGCGGCGATGTCAGCCGGAACACCCAGGCTCTCCAGATAAGAAGAGAGAAATTCATGCCGCTCGTAGATCATCTCGGCGATGCGTTTCCCCTCGTCTGTCAGATAGATAAAACCGGCATCTGTGACAGTGATGCGTCCTTTCTCGCGCAGATTCTTCATCGCGATGCTGACGCTGGATTTTTTATAATTCAATTCATTTGCTATATCTACGGAACGGACGACCGGGAGCCGCTTGCTCAGGAGCAAGATCGTTTCCAGGTAGTTCTCAGCAGATTCATTTACTACAAGACCCATGGACAAATCCTCCTAATTTAACGTGGTAACTAAACACAGTATAGCATAATATCTACAAAAAAACAAATGAGATAAGGCTAAATTTCGTTCGTTTTATCGATAAAAAGTTATTGACATCTAACAAAAAACAGCATATACTAACGGCAGAAAACAAGTTTTGCGTGATTTTATATAATAAGTAGTTGCAAAACGGAAAGGAGATCTATGATGCCCCTGACAATGGCGAAAAAAGGAGAAGAGAACACCATCAAGCGTGTTGGTGGAAAAGAGGAGACCAGAAAGTTTCTGGAGAAGCTTGGTTTTGTGGTTGGCAGTGTGGTGACCGTTGTGTCTGATGTTGGCGGTAATGTGATCGTAAATATTAAGGACTCACGTGTCGCGCTCGGCAAGGATATGGCGAACAAGATCTTAGTCTAAGAGGAGGATTGTATGAGTACGTTAAAAGATGCAAAAGTCGGCGCTCATGTGACCGTTACAAAACTGAACGGTGAAGGAGCTGTCAAGAGAAGAATCATGGATATGGGTATCACCAAAGGTGTAGACGTATATGTCCGCAAGGTAGCACCGCTGGGAGATCCGATCGAGGTTACGGTCAGAGGTTATGAGCTCTCACTTCGTAAAGCAGACGCAGAGATGATCGAAGTGCAGTAGCGCATATTTTTTTGAGCGAGCGTTAGTGTATGCTAACAAGAGATAGCGACGAGCAATAAAAGTTACATAACATATTACTATAGAAAGGAAATAATTATGGCAGTAAAAATTGCACTTGCCGGAAACCCTAACTGCGGCAAGACTACATTATTCAATGCGCTGACCGGATCTAACCAGTTTGTGGGAAACTGGCCGGGCGTAACCGTTGAGAAGAAGGAAGGAAAGCTCAAAGGTCACAAGGATGTTGTGATCATGGATCTTCCGGGTATCTATTCTCTCTCTCCGTACACACTCGAGGAGGTTGTAGCGAGAAACTATCTGATCACAGAGCGCCCCGACGCGATCTTAAACATCGTAGACGGAACGAACTTAGAACGTAACCTGTATCTGACCACACAGCTGTTAGAGCTGGGTATCCCGACAGTGATCGCTGTCAACATGGCAGATTTGGTAGCCAAGAGTGGTAATAAGATCCACCTTGATGAGCTGTCTAAGCAGCTTGGCTGTGAGGTTGTAGAGATCTCAGCATTAAAGGGAACCGGAGTGAAGAAGGCAGCAGAGAAAGTCGTAGCACAGGCTACTTCCAAGGCAGCAGCACCTGCACCGGTGACTTACGGTGAGCAGCTCGAGGAGGCTATTCACTCTGTATCTGCCAAGCTGAGCGGAGTACCTGAGGAGCAGAAGCGTTTCTTCTCTATCAAGCTGTTAGAGAGCGATGAGAAGATTTCCACGAACCTGACGAGTGTTCCGGATGTATCTTATGAGATCGAGAAATTAGAGAAAGCGATGGATGATGATGCAGAGAGTATCGTTACCAATGAGCGTTATCAGTACATCTCATCTATTATTGATAAGTGCATGACCAAGGCACATAATAAGGAGAAACTGACCGTATCAGATAAGATCGACCGTGTCGTTACCAACCGTATTCTGGCACTCCCGATCTTTGCACTGGTAATGTTTGTAGTATATTATGTATCCGTAACAACAGTCGGTACACTGCTGACAGACTGGACCAATGATGTATTGTTCGGCGAGATCATCCCGCCTGCGATCGAAGCTGGTCTGAATGCGATCGGATGTGCTGACTGGCTGCAGGGACTGATCTTGGATGGTATCGTAGCCGGTGTCGGAGCCGTACTCGGATTCGTACCGCAGATGCTCGTATTATTCCTGTTCCTCGCATTCTTAGAGGGATGTGGTTACATGGCACGTATCGCGTTCATCATGGATCGTATTTTCCGTAAATTCGGTCTGTCCGGAAAGTCTTTCATCCCGATGCTGATCGGTTCCGGATGTGGAGTTCCCGGTGTCATGGCTTCGAGAACGATCGAGAATGACCGTGACCGTAAGATGACGATCATGACAACGACATTTATCCCCTGTGGAGCCAAGCTGCCGATCATCGCGATGATCGCAGGTGCATTCTTTAACAACTCCGGATGGGTTGCATGGAGTGCATGGCTGGTAGGTATCGCAGCGATCGTATGCTCCGGTATCATTTTAAAGAAAACCAAGCTCTTTGCAGGCGAGCCTGCTCCGTTCGTTATGGAGCTGCCTGCTTATCACTGGCCGACCGTAGGAAACGTTCTTCGTTCTATGTGGGAGCGTGGATGGTCATTCATCAAAAAGGCAGGAACTATCATTCTGTTATCAACGATCGTTCTGTGGTTCTTAATGAGCTTTGGATGGATCGATGGAAGCTTTACAATGCTCGAGGCAGAGCAGCTGAACGCTAGTATCCTTGCCAAGATCGGAACTGCGATCGCATGGATCTTCGCACCGCTGGGCTGGACACAGGCCGGCGAGGGCTGGAAGATGGCAGTCGCTGCTGTTACCGGTCTGATCGCAAAGGAGAACGTCGTAGCTACATTCGGTATGCTGTACGGATTTGCGGAAGTTGCTGAAGATGGATCTGAGATCTGGGGTAACCTGGCACAGGCAATGACTCCGATCGCAGCATTCGGATTCATGGTATTCAACCTGTTATGTGCTCCCTGCTTCGCAGCGATGGGTGCGATCAAGCGTGAGATGAACAACACCAAGTGGTTCTGGATCGCAATCGGATATCAGAGTATCTTAGCTTACATCGTAGCAATGTGCATCTATCAGATCGGAACCGTATTCACCACAGGTGCATTCGGTATCGGAACTGTAGTAGCGATCCTGTTTGTCATCGGATTCTTATATCTGCTGTTCCGTCCGGCTCCGAAGGAGAACGAGAAGAAGGCAGGCGCAGCATTTGCAAAAGCGAGCTAATTAGCTTACAATCATAGCATAAGCATTCAAGGAGGGCATATAGAATGGGAACAGTGATCGTATTGGTAGTGCTGGGCGCGATCGTAGCCCTCATTATCCGAAACATCGTCAAGGATAAGAAAAGCGGTAAATCATCGTGCGGTGGTGACTGCAGTCACTGCAAAGGCTGTCATTGACGGAATTGGATGAAAACTTAATATTCTTCGGTATTTTCACAGACATCTTTACGACGAAAAAAAAGGTGCTATAATGAGTATCGACACAGGGACAATGGCGTACTGGTTAGTACGTCATTGTCCTTTTTTGCGTTAAACATGAAGAAAAAAGAGACTGATACCTAAAGGAGGAGAACATCATGTTGAGAACTGATTTACCGGAAATCATCACAGAGACTGTGCCCGGACCGAAATCAAAAGCGCTGATCGAGCGCAGAAAGGCAGCTACACCGACCGCGATCGGATGTGTCTATCCCGTAGCGATCAAACGTGGCGAGGGAGCAATGATCGAGGATCTGGACGGAAATAAATTTCTGGACTGGGTCGGCGGAGTCGGCGTATTGAATATCGGATATTCACAGCCGGAAGTCGTAGAGGCGGTAAAGGAGCAGGCGGATAAGTATTTCCACGGCATGTTCAATATCGTGACACATGAGGGTTATGTGGTACTTGCAGAAAAGCTGTCGCAGATCGCTCCGGTAAAGGGAGATAAGAAAAAAGCATTTTTCGCAAACAGCGGTGCCGAGGCTGACGAAAATGCGGTAAAGATCGCAAAAGCATATACCAAACGTAACAACATTATCGTATTTTCCGGTGCATTCCACGGTCGTACATTGCTGACAATGTCCATGACATCGAAAAAGGCATATGCCGTCGGTATGGGACCGTTCCCGGATGGTGTATACCGTGCACAGTTCCCGTATTATTACCGTAATCCAGAGGGAATGCCTCAGGAGAAGGCATGTGACTATTACCTGTCATCAATCCAGGCAGTCTTTGAACAGTGCGCTCCGGCAGATACGATCGCAGCGATCGTTGTCGAGCCGCTGCAGGGCGAGGGCGGATTTATCCCGGCTCCGATCGAATGGGTCAAGGCTGTCAGACAGATCTGTGATGAGAATGGCATCATGCTGATCGCAGACGAGGTACAGAGTGGTTTCTGTCGTACCGGACGCATGTTTGCGACTGATTACTGGAAAGAGGCAGGCGTACAGCCTGACATCATAGCTACGGCCAAATCGATCGCAGCCGGTGTGCCGCTCTCAGCGATCATCGCCAGAGAGGAGATCATGGAAGCTCCTGCAAAGGGCACGATCGGCGGTACATTCTGCGGTAATGCGCTCGCGTGTGCGGCTGCATTAAAGACGATCGAGATCATGGAGCGCGATCATCTGGCTGACCGTTCGCTGGAGATCGGTGAGAAAGTCACCGCCCATTACCGGGAATGGCAGAAAAAGTATCGCTGTATCGGAGATATCCGTGGACTCGGTGGCATGATCGGCCTGGAACTCGTCAAGGATCAGGAGAGCAAGGAGCCGGATGCACCGCTGACTGCAGCAATGATCCAGGAATGTGCGAAGAACGGTCTGCTCGTCGAGAATGCAGGTACTTACGGCAATGTCATCCGTTTCCTGGCACCGCTTGTCATCACCGATGAGCAGCTTGAGGCAGGACTTCAGATCATGGAAACAGCACTCGTAAAGTGCATGGAAGAGGAGTAAGAACATGCAGCAGTTAATGATAAGACCGACAATACATAAATTCGATACCGCAAAGGAGTTCGCAGAGGGATTTTCACTCGGAAAAGGAGATCTCATCCTGACCAACCAGTATATATACGAGCCGTATTTCGGCTCATTGGATCTGGGCTGCGATGTGATCTATCAGGAAAAATACGGAAGCGGAGAACCATCAGATGATATGGCGGAAGCGATCTATGCGGATATCTATGCACCCGGAAAGGAGGCTCCGAAGCGGATCATTGCGATCGGCGGCGGCACGATCCTCGATCTCGCCAAGCTGTATGCGTTAAAGCAGACATCGCCGATCCTCGACCTCTATGACGGCAGGATTCCGGTAGAAAAGGATAAAAAACTGATCCTTGTACCGACGACCTGTGGCACGGGCTCGGAGATGACCAATATCTCGATCCTGGCACTGAACAGCCGTGGCACGAAAAAGGGCCTTGCCGACGATCAGATGTATGCGGATGATGCGGTGCTGATCCCGCAGCTGCTCGAAGGATTGCCGGATTATGTATTCTCGACCAGTTCGATCGATGCGCTGATCCACGCGATCGAGTCGAGCCTGTCACCGAAGGGCAATGTCTATACGAGAATGTTCGGATACCGCGCGATCGAGATGATCATAAACGGATACAAGGTGATCCGCGATCAGGGCATGGAAGCGAGAAAACCGCTGCTGGCTGATTTTATGCTGGCATCCAATTATGCGGGCATCGCATTCGGCAATGCAGGCTGTGCAGCCGTCCACGCACTGAGCTATCCGCTCGGAGCGACCTATCATGTGGCACACGGCGAGTCAAATTATGCGATGTTTACCGGTGTCATGAAAAATTACATGGAGTTGAAGACAGATGGAGAGATCGCGGTACTGAACCGTTTCTTGGCAGATCTGCTGGAATGTCCGGTGAGATATGTCTATGAAGAACTGGAAAAGCTGTTGAACGTGCTGATCCCGAAAAAGGCACTGCATGAGTACGGTGTCACGGAGGCACAGCTATCCGAGTTCGCGGATTCTGTCATGGAAAATCAGGGCAGACTGATGGCGAACAATTTCGTGCCGTTAGACAGAGAGCGCGTCTATAAGATCTATCGCGAATTGTGGTAGTTCACAGCCGCAGGATCTCCCATTTGGAGGCGGCGCCCAGTTTACGGAACAGATTTTGAAGATGTTTTTGCAGAGTGTTATCGCGGATGCCGAGTGCGTCCGCGATTTCTGTATTTGATTCAAAACGGTACAGATGGGACAGGATCTCCGTCTCGCGTCCGGTCAGGGCATATTTTTTCTGCAGCTCGGTCAGATGGGCTTCATTTACGACCGGTGTCGCAGAAACCGGTGTCAGGATCCGGTGCATGACCGCGTTTAAGTGCATGCCGAGCGCGCGCATGTAGAACATATCATCTGTGGCGAATGCTCCGTCGATACGTGTGCGGTAGAGTGTCAGCAGACCGAGCAGACGGCCTTCATGCACGATCGTAAACTGCATATCGTCGTAGACATCATATTTGCGGTAGCAGTTCACGTATAAGGGTGAGTTCAGGCGCGTTGCATCGTCGAGGATCGCACTGGAGCGGATGAGTTTGGATTCCCTGGCGTAGAGATTCCACAGCGTGTAATCGGATTCCGGCTCATTGGAGATATAGTTTTGCTCTGCCTCGGTAAAATAGTCCGGGTAGCAGATCGGATTGCACAGTGTCACATCGTCCGGGTCATCGTTCGCTTTGAGCAGGATGCTGGCATAGCTGAACGGGATGATGATCTTCAGACGCTGGAAGAAGTTCTGTTTAATGTCTTCGAGTGAGTTCCAGTTGTACATCTCATAGATTAAGTCGTTGATGATCAGAAAATGGTTCTTTTCCATGGTGTGCTGCCTCCGTTGCTTGATAGTTACATCATACTTTAGAAAATACTTAAAAACAAGTAGTCGTAACGAAATATAATTAGAAATTAGGTAAAATTAGGAATGGAAAATGAAGTTCCCGGGTGCTATACTGACCTTAGCTCAAGGGAGCGGATACAAAGGCGTATCTGAAACGAATGTTTCGGGTACGTCTTTTTTGTTATCAAAATACTTTCATTCATGCAGAGGCCTGGTGTGGAGAGAGTATATGGAACAAAACAAGACATGTAGAGACTGACAGGGGATCAGATGAAGCAAAGAAAGGAAAAAGGTGAACATTATGGCAGATAAACAGCAGGTAATCAAGGATTTGGATAAAGTGATCGGTTTGATCGAACGTGATACCAAGGATATCACACCGGAAGAAAAGAAACAGATGGTAGCAGATACACTGGATTATTTTGATAACTATGTCAGCCCCGGCTGGTTAAAGTATCGTAAATCCGTATCTTCCGATTCTGAAAATGGAGCAGTATTAGAGTGGTATGATGAGGGTGCTTACTGTTGTGGATTAAACGATGAGAAATTTATCGACTGTTTAGGAGGATTCGGTATCTTCACCTGCGGTCATAGAAATAAGGAGATTCTCGATGTTGTGAAAGCTCAGCTTGAACATCAGGCACTACATTCACAGGAATTGCTTGATCCGCTGCGTGGTTATCTGGCAAAAGC
>JBNMHW010000081.1:0-15021 GCA_050872965.1 bacterium
CGTTTGAAGGGCACACCTTCGGATGTGGCACCGATCCTGTGGCAGCACGGTGCGCTGGCGAGACTGGCACCGGGCGAGAAGATCGACAAGCTGCTGTATAACGGCTATTCTACCATATCTCTCGGATATGCGGGATTGTGCGAGTGTACCAGATATATGACCGGTAAATCGCATACGGATGCGGAGGCGACACCGTTTGCGCTCAAGGTGATGCAGTATCTGAACGATGCATGTACGCGCTGGAAGCAGGAGACCAATATTGATTTCAGTGTTTACGGTACGCCGCTGGAGTCTACGACTTACAAGTTTGCCAAGTGTCTTCAGAAGCGTTTCGGTATCATTCCGGGTGTGACCGACAAGAGCTATATCACGAACAGTTACCATGTGCATGTGACAGAGCAGATCGACGCATTTACCAAGCTCAAATTCGAGGCGCAGTTCCAGGAACTGTCTCCGGGTGGTGCGATCAGCTACGTGGAAGTGCCTGATATGAAGAATAATATCGAGGCTGTTCTGACAGTGATGAAATATATCTATGACAATATCATGTATGCGGAGCTGAATACCAAGAGTGATTATTGTCAGGTATGCGGTTTTGGCGGAGAGATCCGTATCGTGAACGACGAGCACGGCAAGCTGGTGTGGGAATGTCCCAATTGCGGCAACCGTGACCAGAGCAAGATGAATGTCGCACGCCGTACCTGTGGATATATCGGTACACAGTTCTGGAATCAGGGCAGAACGCAGGAGATCAAGGAGCGTGTGCTTCACTTATAAAAAACTGATATCAGAGAATAAAAGGAGAACTTTTAAGTTCTCGTGGGTATCGGAAACCTGATTACTGTTATGAAATCTACCATAAATCACAAAAATCAAGTCAAAACGATAGCGTGCACGCTTCGCGAACATTCTATTGTCATGAATTAAAAAATACCACGATATTTGGCTCAAAGATTCAAATATTGTGGTATTTTTTTGATTTTAGCGGTCACAAAACGTGCCCTTCATTCGTTATAAGTATATAGATAAAGGAAAAGAAGCATGTTTTTTTATTTAACGTTAATCGAAACTGAAGAAGAAAAGAGAACGTTTGTTTATCTGTATGAAAACTATAAACAGACCATGTATTATACTGCCTATCAGATCTTGCACAATGCGCACGCCGCAGAGGATGTAGTTCATCAGGCGTTTCTGCGCGTGCTTGATCGTTTAGATCAGGTGGATGTGGACAATGAGCCAAAAATCAGGGGATTTTTGGTCACGATCACGCAGCATATCGCGATTGACAGCTATCGCAGGCAAAAGCGGGAGCATCCGGCATATGGTGAGGAGCAGATCGAGCTTCCGATGCAGGATCAGACGGAGGCATATACGGACACAGAGCTGATCGTACAGACGATTCTGCATTTGCCGCAGGCGGATTCGATCGTGCTGCGGCTGAAATATGTACATGGCTATCAGGACAGTGAGATTGCACAGCTGTCAGGTATTTCAGAGGCGGCAGTGCGCAAACGGATTTCACGTGCGAAAAAGCGACTGGCAGATCGTTTAGAGGCAGAGGGGGTGTTTTTATGAGTCATCTGATGGATGATGAGATGCTTCGCGTGTATTTGGAACAGGCAGAGCTGCAGCTGCTGCGTGAGCTGCCATCAGAACATACGCTTCATCATAGATTTTCAAGACGTTTCCGAAAAACTATGCGCAGTCTGATCCGCCATGAAAGCCGCACGCCACAGATGTCAGGCATTGTATGGGGAATGCGTACTGCGGCGGCAGTAGTTGCGGTTGCTGTGCTTGTGTTTTGGGGGATGACGGTGGATGTAGAGGCGGCATTTACAAAGCTGTTTTCGTTTTTTACGCAGGTATCAAAGGAATTGACATCGGTCAGGGTAGAGGGAAATGCAGGTGATGATGTAGATTTCATGATTCCTAAAGAACCGTCATATATACCGGACGGATATACCATAAAATCAAAAGAAACCTATCAGAAATCCACATATGAGGTTTTTTATGTCAATGATGAACAGCTTGAGATTATGTATGAACAAAATGTTTTATCTGCGGCAGAATACATTTTTGATACGGAAGATGCATATGTACAAAAAGTGCTCATTGATGAACAGGAAGTAAATTTAATAGAAAAAAATGGTTTATCACAAGTGTATTGGTATGATGATAAATATTTTTATACAATAGATGGTATGGTGGACTTGAAAGAGCTAGTAAAAATGGCAGAAAGTATTATATGTGTTACACCGGTACAGGCAGCAGAAAAGTCAGATGGGTATGTTTTTGATGAAACAATTTATTATGACTATGAATCAGATGATTGTACAGGAACGGATGCCAGTCAGATGAATTCTATAAAATATGGAGATGATTTCCAATGAAAAAGAAATGTGTTGCAATGCTGATTTTGCTTGGATGCTGTGTATGCCTGAGTGCATGTGCAAGTAACGAGTCCAAAAATGAACCGAATACTTCTATGTCAGCTGAAGCGGATGATACTTCTGAAACGCTTGAAATAGCACAGGGAGTGTATGCGGACGCGAATGCTGTTAATGAAAATGTATATGATCTGAGCAGCAGTCCGAAATATGAGACCAAGTTGTCCGGTGACGGATCGGAGACCGTTTATTGTGCCCCTTCATTTGTGACAAATTCTACGCAGATACAGGTGCAGATCAAGGATTTTGAGGGGCAGGGAACGGTGTGTTTATTTTATGCAAATGATCCAAAACAAAATGTCATTTTAGAACAAAAATTTGATGCAGAGCATACAAAAGCAGTCTTTACAGGTCTCACCTCAGCAGCGCAATATTCCGTCGGTATTTTGCCGGATGGAGAACTGTCGTTTGAGGCAGCCGTGTCGGAATAATGGAGCGATTTCTATGAAGCAGGAGAGCGAAGATTTTACGGTTCGCTTTCCTGCTTTTTTGTAGATTCTATTGTTTGTTCAGGTTTTTCTGTGCGGTGGACAGCATCAGCTTGATACGGTTGAGCTGGTTGACCTCGCTGGCACCGGGGTCGTAGTCGATCGCCACGATGTTGGCCTCCGGATGCTCATGACGGATCTTTTTGATGACACCCTTACCTACGATATGGTTCGGCAGACATGCAAACGGCTGGGTACATACGGTGTTTTTCGCACCGTTATGGATCAGCTCCATCATCTCGCCGGTCAAAAACCACCCTTCACCGGTCTGATTTCCGATCGATACGATCGGTTCGGCATATTTGGCCAGTTCATCGATATGAGCGGGTGGATCGAAATGCTCACTCTTTTCAAAAGCAGAGCGTGCAGCAGAGCGCAACCATTCGAGCGCTTTGATGCCCAGCATGGAGTTGCGCGCTGATTTTTTGCTTATGCCGAGTTCTTCTGCCTTGAATTTGTTGTTGTACAGACAGTAGAGCAGGAAGTCGAGCAGATCGGGTACGACCGGCTCTGCGCCCTCGGACTCCAGCAGTTCGGCAAGGTGGTTATTGGCCTCCGGATGGAACTTGACGAGGATCTCACCGACGATACCGACACGCGGCTTTTTTACGTCCAGACGGGGCAGTTCATCGAATTCCTTGATGATCTGACGGCACATCCAGTTGTATTTGCGGTGTGAGAGCATGTGATCCTCGGATACGAACTGGGACACACGCTTTTTCCACTTGCGATGCAGCTTGTCAGTCGAACCGGGCACCTTCTCATACGGGCGTGTCGCATAGACACAGCGCATGAAGATGTCGCCGAATACGGCTGCGTACAGACCGCGCTGGACGAGCTTGGGTGTAAAGGTGAATCCGGGGTTCTTCTCTAAGCCTACCATGTTGATCGAGATCACGGGAACCTGCGGATAGCCTGCCTTTTCGAGTGCACGGCGGTAGAAGCCGATATAGTTGCTGGCGCGGCAGCCGCCTCCGGTCTGGGAGATCAGTACCGCGGTCTTATTCATGTCATAATTGCCGCTCTCGATCGCATGCATGAGCTGACCGACAACGATCAGGGAAGGGTAGCATGCATCATTATTGACGTAGCGCAGACCGGAATTGATCGCTTCCTGGCTGGATACATCTGGGATGACCAGATTGTAGCCTGCGGAGCGGAAGGCCGGGAGCAGCAACTCAAAATGGATCGGTGACATCTGCGGGCACAGGATCGTGTAGTTTTTGCGCATTTCTTCGGTGAAGATCACACGGTTGTGGTTGGCGGGTACGATCTTGCGTTCCTTCGGATTGTTTTTACGCACACGGATCGCAGCGAGCAGGGAGCGCACGCGGATACGGGCTGCACCGAGGTTGTTTACCTCATCGATCTTCAGACAGGTATAGATCTTGCCTGATTTCGTCAGGATATCGCTCACGCAGTCGGTCGTGACGGCATCCAGACCGCAGCCGAAGGAATTGAGCTGGATGAGATCCAGATTCTCGGTCTTCTTGACGTAGTTTGCGGCTGCATACAGTCTGGAGTGGAACATCCACTGATCCATGACGATCAGGGGGCGCTCGACTTGTCCGAGATGAGAGATCGAATCCTCCGTCAGTACAGCGATACCGTAAGAGTTGATCAGCTCCGGAATACCGTGGTTGATCTCCGGGTCTACATGGTACGGGCGGCCGGCGAGGACGATGCCGTGCTTTCCGGTCTGCTCCAGATAACGCAGTGTCTGTTCGCCCTTTTTGCGCATGAGATTGCGCACGTGAACCAGTTCTGCCCATGCAGCGGTCGTCGCGGTGCGGACCTCCTCGGCGGGAATCGAAAATTCTGCGCCGAATACCTCGCACAGCTTGTCTGTCAGAGCCTGCCTGCTGGCAAAGGTCAGGAACGGATTTAAGAAACGCACTTCGCCGGAAGTGATCTCATCCACGTTATTTTTGATATTTTCGGCATAGGACGTGACGATCGGGCAGTTGTAGTGGTTGTTTGCATCCGGGAACTCGTTGCGTTCGTACGGAATGCAGGGGTAGAAGATCCAGTCTACATTCTGTCTGATCAGCCATGTGATATGTCCGTGTGCGAGCTTGGCGGGATAGCACTCGGACTCGCTGGGGATGGACTCGATGCCCATCTCATAGATATCCCTGGTCGACTGCGGGCTTAGGATGACACGGAAGCCCAGTGACTTGAAGAATGTCGCCCAGAACGGATAGTTCTCATAGAAATTCAGCACGCGGGGAATACCGACAGTTCCGCGTGTCATCTCTTCCTCTGAGAGCGGTTCGTAGTCAAAGATCAGCTTGTTTTTATATTCGAACAGGTTCGGGATATGATCCTTGTTTTTCTCCTTGCCGAGTCCGCGCTCACAGCGGTTACCGGTGATATAACGTCTGTCACCGTCAAAACGATTGATCGTGAGCAGACAGTGGTTCGTACAGCCCTGACAGCGTGTGAGCTTTGTGTCGTATTTCATGTTCAGGATCTCTTCGATCGGCAGCATGGATGACGCGTGGTCGCCGCCTGCATGGAAACGCTCGCGGGCGATCAGTGCGGCACCGAAGGCACCCATGATACCTGCGATATCGGGACGCACGACCTCTACACCGGAGATACGCTCAAAGCTGCGCAGTACGGCGTTGTTATAAAACGTACCGCCCTGCACGACGACATGCTTGCCCAGCTGTGACGGGTCGGAGAGCTTGATGACCTTAAACAGCGCATTTTTAATGACGGAATAAGCGAGTCCGGCAGAGATATCTGCGACGGATGCGCCCTCCTTCTGCGCCTGCTTGACCTTGGAATTCATGAATACGGTACAACGTGTGCCCAGATCGATCGGATGCTCGGCAAACAGTGCCTCCGATGCAAAATCCTGAACACTGTAATTTAATGATTTGGCAAATGTCTCGATGAAAGAACCGCAGCCGGAAGAGCATGCCTCGTTGAGCTGCACGCTGTCTACGGTGTGGTCTTTGATCTTGATACATTTCATGTCCTGTCCGCCGATGTCGAGGATACAGTCTACCTGCGGATTGAAAAATGCAGCTGCATAGTAGTGTGATACGGTCTCTACTTCGCCCTCGTCGAGCTGGAGCGCAGCCTTGATCAGTGCTTCGCCGTATCCGGTCGAGCAGGAGTAGACGATGTGGGCGTCTGCGGGCAACTGCTCATAGATCTCCTTGATCGAGCGGATCGCGGTAGCCAGAGGGCTGCCGTTGTTATTGCTGTAAAATGAATAGAGCAGGGATCCGTCTTCTCCTACGAGTGCGACCTTGGTCGTTGTACTGCCGGCATCGATACCGAGATAGCAGTTGCCGTGGTAAGAAGCCAGATCTGCTGTCTGTACGTGATGCTTGCTGTGACGCTCCATGAAAGCATCATATTCTGCCTGTGATGCAAACAGCGGCTCCATACGTGCGACCTCAAATTCCATATGTATCTCAGAGGTCAGACGGCCTAACAGGTCATCCAGCGTCGTTGTCTTGTCAGCTTTGTAGTTGAGCGCAGAACCGATCGCGGCGAACAGATGAGAGTTCTCCGGTGTGATCGCGTGATCCTCGTCCAGCTTTAACGTGCGGATAAAGGTCTCCTTGAGCTCTGATAAAAAGTGCAGGGGACCGCCTAAGAATGCGACATGTCCGCGGATCGGCTTGCCGCAGGCCAATCCGCTGATCGTCTGGTTGACGACTGCCTGAAAGATCGATGCGGACAGATCTTCCTTGGTAGCTCCCTCGTTGATCAGGGGCTGGATGTCTGTCTTGGCAAATACACCGCAGCGGGCAGCGATCGGGTAGATCGCCTTATAGTTTTTTGCATATTCGTTGAGGCCTGCCGCGTCTGTCTGGATCAGGGAAGCCATCTGATCGATAAAAGATCCGGTTCCGCCTGCACAGATACCGTTCATACGCTGTTCAACATTGCCGCCTTCAAAATAGATGATCTTGGCATCCTCACCACCGAGCTCGATCGCTACGTCTGTCTGGGGTGCGTAGTGGGTCAGTGCGGTAGAGACGCTGATGACCTCCTGCACGAACGGAATGTCCAGATGCTTTGCGAGTGTCAGTCCGCCGGAACCGGTGATCATCGGTGCGACTGTGACATCGCCCTGTGCGCTTCGCGCTTCAGTGAGCAGGTCGGTCAATGTCTCACGGATATTTGCAAAATGACGTTTGTAGTCTGCAAAAAGTAATTCATCCTTGTCGTTCAATAATGCGACTTTGACGGTCGTGGAACCGATGTCGATACCAAGCTTGTAAAGATTTGTACTCATATGCTTACCTTTGTGAACTGCGGATCTGATGCAGTTCTACTCCTTTATGATTTCCTATTATAATGTAGTTCTGTAAAAATCGAAAACAAAGTACATTATAAGACAGCTTTCGTCAAAAGACAACACCCTAAATCTAAAGTTTTTATAAAGTCTATGTAGACATTGACAAATGAGAACGGAGTTTTTATACTGAAACGTATATCGGCATCAGACTGCGGTGATCAGGCAGTCTGCAACAAAAGGAGAATCATATGAATTACTTAAATAAACTGGAGCGCAAATTCGGGCGCTATGCGATCCCGAATCTGAGCAAATGGCTGATCGTGGGTTATGCGATCGGATATGTGTTTTATTACATGGAGCGTTTTTTCCAGATTCCGATTCTGGAACTGCTGATGTTAGATCCGGCACTCGTGATGCGCGGACAGGTGTGGCGGCTGTTCACATGGATCTTTATGCCGCCGTCCTATTCAAATATTTTGTTCTATGCGATCATGCTGCTGTTATATTATCAGCTCGGCACGGCGCTGGAGCGTACGTGGGGGACATTCCGCTATAATGCATACATTATCGGCGGTGCATTGTTTACGGTTGTCGGTGTGATGGTTGGATTTTTCATTCTGCGGCTGCTTGGCATGCCGGAGGCATATCTGATGGGTTATTCGGTCAGCACCTATTATATCAACCTGTCGATCTTCCTCGCCTTTGCGGTATGTTATCCGGAGATGCAGCTCATGCTGTATTTTATTATTCCGGTCAAGATCAAGTGGCTCGCGGTGCTCTATGCGGTGCTGGCAGCGTTCAGCTTCCTGCAGAGTGGCTGGGCGGGACGCATCGTGATATTGATGTCACTGATGAATTTTATCGTGTTCTTTTTCTCGACGAGAGACTATCACAGAGTTTCTCCGCAGGAGATCAAGCGCAAGCGGGATTTCCGGGCACAGGCGGCTCCGCCACCGAAGATGCGTCGTGCAGACGGTGCGCTGTACAAGCACAAATGCGCGGTGTGCGGGCGGACGGATCTGGACGATCCCTCGCTGGAGTTCCGGTTTTGCTCCAAGTGTGACGGCGGACTGGAGTATTGCCAGGATCATTTGTTTACGCATCAACATGTGAAACGGTAACAGTTCAGCCATCACTGGGGAAATGCGTGAGTCATGCTTGCATGAATGAGCGCATTTCACAGGTGATGAGGTGAGCGCCCTCTCATGAGCAAAGTTAACTGCGTAGCAGTGGGAAAACGCCGGCAGGCGTCTTTGCGAATGGCGCGGGCTGAACTGTTACAAATGTTATGTTAAAATGTGAAAATCAATTGACGGAATGACCTTTTTTCGGTACACTGAAAAGAGGTCATTTTACGTTGTTTAGGAGGAGTACGTGATGGAGAACGAAACAGTTTCCAAAAATTTTATCGAGCGAATCATCGAAGAGGATCTGGCAGAGGGCAGATGTGAGACCGTCTGCACACGTTTCCCGCCGGAGCCGAACGGTTATCTTCATATCGGACATGCCAAGTCGATCTTATTAAATTACGGACTGGCAAAAAAATACGGTGGAAAATTCAATATGCGTTTTGATGATACGAATCCGACCAAGGAGAAGATTGAGTTTGTTGAGTCGATCAAAAAAGATATCAAGTGGCTGGGTGCAGACTGGGAAGATCGTCTGTTCTTCGCATCCAACTATTTCCCGCAGATGTATGAGGCTGCCATCAAGCTGATCAAAAAGGGCAAGGCATATGTCTCAGATCTGAGTGCGGAGCAGATCAGGGAGTACCGCGGTACGCTGGAGGAACCCGGTAAAAAGGATCCCGGTTCTGACCGCAGCGTAGAAGAGAATCTGGCGCTGTTTGAGGATATGAAAAACGGCAAGTTTGAGGATGGAACCAAGGTACTGCGTGCAAGGATCGATATGGCATCCCCGAATATGAACATGCGTGATCCAGTCATCTATCGTGTCGCGCATATGACGCATCACAATACCGGAGATACCTGGTGCATCTATCCGATGTATGATTTTGCCCATCCGATCGAGGATGCGATCGAGGGTATCACACATTCGATCTGTACGTTGGAGTTCGAGGACCACAGACCGCTCTACGACTGGGTAGTCATGGAGCTGGGCTATAAGGACAGCCCGGAGAGCGCACCCAGACAGATCGAGTTCGCCAAGCTGTATCTGAAAAATGTGGTGACAGGAAAGCGTTATATCAAGCGTCTGGTAGAGGAAGGTATCGTAGACGGCTGGGATGATCCGCGTCTGGTATCGATCTCAGGACTGCGCAGACGTGGATTTACACCGGAATCCATCCAGATGTTCGTGGATATGTGCGGTGTATCGAAGGCTAATTCCATCGCGGATTATGCGGCATTGGAGTACTGTATCCGCGAGGATCTGAAGACGAAGCGGCCGCGTGTGATGGCTGTCTTAGATCCGGTCAAGCTGATCATTGACAATTATCCGGAGGGAGAGACCGAGTGGCTGACAGTTCCGAACAATCAGGAAAATGAAGCTCTCGGAACGAGACAGGTACCGTTTGCAAGGGAATTATACATCGAGCGTGAGGATTTTATGGAAGAGCCTCCGAAGAAGTATTTCCGTATGTTCCCCGGCAATGAAGTGCGTCTGATGAATGCTTATTTTGTGACATGTACAGACTTCAAGAAGGATGCGGACGGCAAGGTGACTGAGATCCATTGTACCTATGATCCGGCTTCCAAGGGCGGCAACAGCCCGGATGGCAGAAAGGTAAAGGGTACGATCCACTGGGTAGCGGCTCCGACTGCCAAGCAGGTCACGGTTCGTCTGTACGAGAATATCGTAGATGAAGAGTTGGGTGTCTACAATGAGGACGGCAGTCTGAATCTCAACCCCAATTCGCTGACTGTACTGGATCAGTGCTATGTGGAGCCCTCGCTGGCCGATGCGAAGGCATATGAGAGCTTCCAGTTCGTGCGTAACGGATTCTTCTGCGTAGACTACAAGGATTCAACGGAAGGCGCACCGGTATTTAACCGTATTGTTTCACTGAAGAGTTCCTTTAAGCTGCCCAAGCCGCAGCAATAAAAAGGAATGCAAGAATAAGAAAGAGGTAGAATTATAATGGCAGAATCTGCAATCATGCACACAGAGGACGAGTTTATTTTTGACAAGAAGATGACCTGTGTGGTATGTGATAAACCCTTTACAACAAAAGTATTGAAATCCAACCGCGCCAGACGGATTGGTTCCGATGCTGATCTAAGACCGCGTTTTGAGTATATCGATACGTTAAAATATGGTGTCTGCTCCTGCCCGAATTGCGGCTATAGCGCTACCCACAGCGCGTTTTCGCATATTGCGGGAAGACAGATATCCAATATCAAGCAGCAGGTGTGTACCCACTTTCTGCCGGAGGATCGCACAGGCTGGACATCCTATACTTACGATCAGGCGCTTCGGATGCATACGCTCGCACTGCAGTGTGCGGATGCCAAGTTGGCAAAGGACGGAGAAAAGTCCTATCTGCATCTGGTGATGGCATGGCTGTACCGGGAAAAGGAAAAAGAGGCGGAACAGATCAAGGTAGAGGAACTGCGTGAGCTGGAGATCAAGAATAACCATGATCTGGCGGAGGAGCATTATCTGGAGGCATTCGAAGGCTTTCAGCGTGCGATGATGAATGAGATGTTCCCGATCGCAGGACTCAATCAGCCGACATTAGAGTATATTATTGCATATATGGCCTACCATTTTGGAAAACTGGAGGTATCGGCTAAGATGATCGGTTCTGTGATCACGAATTCTTCCGCTTCACGAAATGTCAAGGATCGTGCACTCGAACTCAAGGAACAGATCATTGAGGAACTGAAAAACCGCAAGAAAACGCAGTAAGTGATAGCGGATTTTTCCGGAGATTACAGAGACTATTTATGAAGGAATTGATGATCGCACTGCAGACCGCACCAGATGCAGCGCATGGACAACAGACACCTTTATATGAACAGATCTATCTGGCGATCAGACGTGATATTGAGGACGGCAGACTTCCCTGCGGGGAAAAGCTGCCGTCTACGCGTTTATTGGCAGCGAATCTGAATGTGAGCCGTTTTACAGTCAATCTCGCCTATGAGCAGCTCGTATCCGAAGGATATGTGCAGGCGAGAGCAGGGAGCGGCTTTTTTGTGTGCGATCTGAGTGATCTGTATGACGGACTGACGCGGGATGTCCGTCCTGTGCAGGAGCCGGAAGTACACGCCGGGATGCCGGATATTGTGCCGGAACAGACCATACGGGTCGACTTCTCGCCGTTTGCCGTGGATGCGGAGCACTTTCCGTACCGCGGCTGGAAACGCTGCAGTAAGGATGTACTGGATCATACAAAGGATCTGCTGCTGGCACGCGAGGCGGCGGGCGATCCGCTGCTGCGGGAGACGATCGCTACGTACCTGTACCGTGCAAGAGGTGTGAATTGTGCACCGGAACAGATATTAGTCGGTGCCGGAAATGAGTATCTGCTGATGCTTGTGGTACAACTGCTGGGTACACAGTGTACAGTCGTGATGGATGATCCGACGTATATACAGGCCTATGAGGTGCTGACACATGCCGGATGCAAGGTGCTGGCAGGAGCATCGGACCGGAACGGATTGTTATGTGATACCGGGCAGATGAGCCGGGCAGACATCGCGTACGTGATGCCCTCGCACCAGTTTCCGATGGGAACAGTCATGCCGCTCGCGCGCAGACAGGAGCTGCTCGACTGGGCGGCAGCACAGCCGGGGCGCTATATTCTGGAGGATGACCACGACAGTGAATTCCGGTATGTAGGGAAACCGATTCCGTCCTTGCAGAGCAGGGATCGCAGTGACAGTGTCATCTATCTGGGTACATTTTCAAAAAGTATCTCTCCGGCGCTGCGCATGAGTTATATGGTGCTGCCGAGACATCTGAGTGAGCTTTTTCGCACGCAGTTTGGGTTTTATGCTTCGACAGTATCCACACAGCAGCAACTGACGGTGAGCCGTTTTATGCAAAGTGGCGATTTTGAGCGGCATCTGAACCGGATGCGGCGTGTCTACAAGGCAAAACATGATTATCTGCTGCGGGAATTAAAGCATCGGGATTGGGTGGAGAGTATTCAGGGAGAAAATGCGGGACTGCATCTGGTCGTGACTGTGCGGACAGCAATGAGTGAAGAAAAACTGTTGGATCAGGCAAAAAGTAAAGGCATACAGTTGTACGGAATGAGCAGCTATCGCATCATGGCGGCATGTGACCTGGAACAGCGGGCTGTGACATTGTTGTTCGGATTTGGAGGACTGACGGAAGAACAGATATCAGAAGGACTGGACATATTGGATGAACTGTTAAAATCATAAAAGGCTGCAGCGGAAAGCTGCAGCCTTTTAAAATTCATGCTTTAATTAAAACTCTTTACCCAGTTGATCAGGGAATCATGATATACATTTGCCTCGACATCACGTCGCATCTGATCGGTGATCGGTCCATTCTTGGACATGATCGCTAAGATCGCTTCCTGCAGACCTGCAATGCGTCCGCGTTCAAATGCTTCGTTATCGTCTGCGGCGGATACCTGCGGCTCTGCGGCAGGCTGTGTAGGTGCGCCTGATACCTGCGCAGGTGTCTCTGCCTCGATGGGCTGTTCATCCGTAACCGGTTCCGGGGAAGCGGAAATTGCACCGACTGCATCTGCGGCATCGAATGTCACAGGAGCCTCCGGTTCCGGGGAAGTATCCGGCAGCCAGATCTCTCCGCTGTTTGCGCCGAGCGTCACATGGATCTGTCCGTTTTCTACGGGTACATGCGTACCGGAGAGAGCACCGGTGTAGCTGCTGCAGTTACCGGCAGCCAGATAGAGATCCGCCTGTTGATCGTCGTTGTTGACACTGACGAGTACAGACTGGTCATCATAGTCTCTGGCAAACGCGTACTGGCGATTGGTCAGCAACAGTTCGCGGTAAGCACCATAGGACAGCGCCGGTGTGTGCTGTCTGGTATGTCCCAGCGCGGCGATCAGTCGGGTATAAGAATTCGTCTCGCATGCATCGGCATAGTCCGCATAGTTTAACGCGGGACGCAGGGATGCATCGGAATATGCCTCTTTTTTGCCTTCAATGCCGAATTCCGATCCGTAGTAGATCGAAGGCACACCGGGCAGTGTGTAGAGCAGTACGTGCACCGGAGCAAAATGAGCCTTGTTGTTCAGTTTTGTATAGATACGCTCGACGTCATGATTGTCTACGAAGTTGTAGAGCTTTAATCCGTCCGGGCGGTTGCCGCCCATCTCATACAGACGTTTGACTGTATGGGCAATCTCAAAATAGTTGTGATCGTTATGTCCGGAGTAGAGTGCCTTGTGCAGCGCATAATTCGTGACTGCATGCAGCGTATCACCGTTCACCCAGCGGGTATAGTCGCCGTGGATGACCTCGCCCATCAGCCAGAAATCAGGCTTTACTTCGTTTGCGACGGAACGCAGCATGTGCATATAGTCAAAATCGAGCACATCAGCAGCATCCAGCCGGATGCCGTCTACATCAAATTCGCTGACCCAGAAGCGGATCACATCGCAGATATATTCGCGGACCGCGGGATTGTGCTGGTTGAGTTTGACGAGCAGATTGTAGCCGCCCCAGTTCTCATAGCAGAAACCATCGTTGTATTCGTTGTTTCCACCAAAATTCACATTGCAGAACCAGTCCCGGTAAGGAGAGTTTTCGCGGTTGCTCTGCAGGTCTTTAAATGCGAAAAAGTCACGTCCGACATGGTTGAACACACCGTCAAAGATCACGCGGATGCCCTGTGCATGGCATTCTTTTACAAAGTCTGCCAGATCTGCATTGTCGCCTAAGCGGCTGTCGAGCTTTTTATAATCGGTCGTCTCGTAACCGTGTCCGACAGATTCAAAGAGCGGTCCGATATAGATCGCATTACAGCCTATTTTTTTGACATGCCCGATCCAGCAAAAAGCATCACGCAGCTGGTGGACGGGAGCTGCATAGGCATTTTCTTTGGGTGCATCGCACAGCCCGAGTGGATAAATATGGTAAAAAACAGCTTCATCATACCAAGCCATAGATATTACCTCCTAAAATTGCGTTCAAATAGATTAGTCTTCATGATCACCGTAACGGGTATCTTCGTGGAAGTTCGGCATCATGTCAATACCGCGGTTCGAATCAGCCTCTGAGCTCTTGCCGAAATGGTAATCATTACCGGGCAGGATCGCATTCAGGACAATACCTGCGATTGCAGCGATCGCCAGAGAGGTCAGGGTGATGGAAGTTCCGGCAACGGTAAATGTCAGTCCGTTGGAGAAACCGAGGCCGCAGACGAAGATCACACCTGCGATGATCAGGTTACGTGATTTGGTAAAATCTACATGGTTTTCTACGACGTTACGCACACCGATCGCTGAGATCATACCGTAGAGCATGAAGCTGACACCGCCGATGATCGCTGAGGGCATAGAACCGATCACTTCAGCCATCTTGGGGATGAAGCTCAGGATAATTGCATAGACAGCGGCGATACGGATGACCTTGGGATCATGGACTTTACTTAATTCCAGCACACCGGTGTTCTCACCGTAAGTCGTATTGGCAGGTCCGCCGACGAGTGCTGACAGTGAGGTAGCGAGACCATCACCGATCAGAGTGCGGTGCAGACCGGGATCTTCGATAAAGTTCTCTCCGACTGTTGCAGAGATCGCAGACATATCACCGATATGCTCCATCATGGATGCAATTGCAATTGGTGCCATAACAAGGATCGCAGTCAGATCAAACTTGCACATCTGAAATGGCGGCAGACCAACCCATGC
>JBNMHW010000082.1:0-14549 GCA_050872965.1 bacterium
CAGCAGCTGAAACGTCCGCTCTGCGGCCCGGTAATCACTGCCATGCAAAGACAGATCTGCCGCCAGAATACCGACGAGCGTCACTTTGGGAAAATCATGTCCCTTGACAATCATCTGTGTACCGATCAGTATATCCGCTTCTTCATTGGCAAATGCAGACAGGATCTTCTCATAACTATCCTTTGTGCGCGTGGTATCATAATCCATACGCAGGATCCGCGCGTTGGGAAACCGCTGTTTTACGATCTCCTCGATCTTTTGCGTGCCTGCACGGAATGCACCGATATATTTCGAACCGCAGGACGGACATGATGATACCTGCGCCGTCTCATAGCCGCAGTAATGACATTTGAGCCGCCCGTCATTGTGCAGGCTGAGCGACACATCGCAGTGCGGACATTTGAGCACTTCTCCGCACGCGCGGCAGGATACAAAGCCCGCCATCCCTCGGCGGTTCAAAAAGAGCATTGTCTGCTCCCTGCGTGAGAGCCGATCCTCCATCAGCTCCTGCAGACGTCTGCTGAGAATGGACCGGTTACCTTCACGCAGTTCCTCTCTCAGATCCACGACCTGACAGTTCGCCAGCGTACTGTCTGCCTTTGCACGGCTCGTCAGATAAAAACGTCTGATCTGTCCCCGATCTGCGTAATAGCTGCTCTCTAACGACGGTGTTGCTGAGCCGAGCACGACACTGGCTCCCGCCATGCGTGCCCGCGCAAATGCCGTCTCTCTCGCATGGTAACGCGGCACGGTCTCTGATTTATAGCTCGTCTCATGTTCTTCATCTATGATAATATATCCCAGATTTGAAAACGGTGTGAACAGCGCGGAACGCGGTCCGATCATCACATCCAGCTCACCGTTTTTGGCGCGCAGAAACTGATCATATCGTTCACCCTGCGACAGACGCGAATGCAGGATGCTGACCCGGTCTCCGAAACGATTGTAAAACCGCATCACTGTCTGAAAGGTCAGCGCGATCTCAGGGATCAATACGATCGATGCACGCCCCACAGCAGCCGCACGCGCGATGAGTTCCATATACACCTCAGTCTTGCCGCTGCCGGTCACACCTTGTATCAGATAATTCTCATAATGCCCCGCCTGAAAATCCGCATCGATCGCATCGACAACTACCTGCTGTTCTTCGTTCAGCACGAGTTCGTATCCCTTTTTCGTCAGATGCGCGACCGGATTGCGGTAACGATTCTCCGATTCGATGCGGATGATGTTCTGTTCTTCCATCGCGCGCATCACAGCAGCCGTCACATTCAGCTTGTGCAGGACGACCTCATAATCGATCGACGGATGCTCCATCAATGCCTCTAACAGACGCGCCCGCGCCGTCGCATGTTTTTTATGCATTTGCATAAGCATATCTGCAGCCTCAGCCTGATCATCCACTGCCAGAACGACCGTGCGCTTCTGCTGCAGGCGTTCCTTTGTCTTGACCGGGATCACCGTCTTTAATGCCTGATTCATCGTCCCGCCGTAGTTGCGGCGCATCCACGCCGCCAGAGCGATGAGCTGGGACTCGATCGGCACAGACTCCTCTACGATCTGCACGATCTCCTTGATCTTCGCCGGATCATAATCCACATGATCCGTGATATCCGTCACATAACCGGTGCGCAGCCTGTTCCCGCCTCCGAACAGCACCCGTACCTGCATGCCGACACGCAGCTTATCCAGCAATCTGTCCGGTATGCGGTATTGAAATACCCGGTCCAGTTTCTCGTGCGATATATCAATAATGATATCTGCGTACATCATTATGCTTCACTCTGTAACTCAGCGACAACTTCTGCGATCAGCTCACGCTCATCCATATGATGCTTTACCCCGCAGATCTCTTGGTAATCCTCATGTCCTTTTCCTGCCAGCACGATGACATCTCCCGGTCTGGCATTTGCAATTGCATAACGGATTGCCTCCTTGCGGTCAGCGATCTCTACGAATTTACCGTCTGTCTTGGCCATTCCGATCTTGATGTCATTGATGATCGCCTGCGGTTCCTCATACCGGGGATTGTCCGAGGTGATGATCGTGAGGTCTGCCATATTGCCGCTGACTTCTCCCATCTCATAACGGCGCAGCTTGGAACGGTTGCCACCGCAGCCAAACAGGCACACCAGTCTGCCCGGTTCGTATTCCTGCAAGGTAGACAGCAGACTCTTTAGACTCATCGCATTGTGCGCATAGTCGATCATCAGTGTATAATCATCCGATACCTTCACGATCTCGATACGGCCCTTGACCTTAGCTGCACGCAGCGCAGACTGGATATTCTCGGTCGTGACGTGGAAATGATGGCATACGGCAATCGCTGTGAGCGAATTGTATACACTGAAACGGCCGGGTACATGGATCTCTACCGGACAGTCCACGAGTCCCTTTGCATGATATTTCACGCCCAGATATCCCTTGCCCTTGATCAGTTCCATATCTGTCGCACGCAGATCCGCTTTTTCCGATAATCCGTAAGTCTCCAGCTCACAGGTATGACCGGCGAGCATCGCTTCGGTATGCGCATCATCCGCATTGACGATGCCCAGACGGCACTGCCGGAACAGCATGCCCTTGCACGCCATATATTCCTCAAAGGATGCATGCTCATTCGGTCCGATATGATCCGGCTCCAGATTCGTAAAGATACCGATATCAAATGTAAAGCCTCCGACACGATGCATCATCAGTCCCTGTGACGATACCTCCATGACAACGACATCCAACCCCGCATCCACCATCTTGCGGAAGCTCTCCTGAATGACGTAGGATTCCGGTGTCGTATTGACCGCCGGAATGTGTGTCTGTCCGATGATCGTCTCGATCGTACCGATCAGTCCCACCTGATAGCCCGCATGCTCCAGGATCGACTTGATCATATAGGTCGTCGTCGTCTTTCCCTTGGTTCCCGTGATTCCGATCGTCTTTAACTGTTCAGCCGGATATCCGAAATAGGCTGCTGAGAGCTCGGCGAGTGCCAGTCTCGTATCCGTCACACGGATCACGGTCACATCCTGCGGCACTTCCACATCATCCTGTACAACGACTGCCGCCGCGCCTGCCTTGCACACAGACGGAATGAATGTATGTCCGTCTACGACTGCGCCCTTAATGCAGACAAAAACACTGCCCACTGTCACCTTTCTCGAATCATATACCAGATCCGTCACTTCAATATCAGTGCTGCCCTGCAGACAGCTATATTCCATACGTTCTAAAAGTATCTGTAATCTCATCGTCTACCTCCCAATCTACAGGCTAACTCCTGACTCATATAGACTATCTTATTGCTTTTTTGCAGGCGGTGCAAGCATATTCCGCATAAATCCATTTTTTTCGGGCATACTCTTCTTATGAATATGCAGACACGACCTACTTTATTTCCAAAAAATTTTATCCTGTGCGGTCTGACCGGCTGGTGCATGGAGATCCTGTTCACTGCCATGAAAAATGTGCGCCACATCGATCCGAAACTGATGGGGCAGACATCTGTCTGGATGTTTCCGATCTACGGATGCGCCGCGCTCATCAAACCACTGTATCATCTCGTGGGCCGGCTGCCCATGCTCGCCAGAGGCAGCGTCTACTCCGCTGCGATCCTAACCGGCGAATTCATCAGCGGTTCCCTGTTAAAAAAGCATGACTGCTGCCCATGGGACTACAGTCATGCCAGATTCAATATCCGCGGGATCATCCGCCTCGATTATGCGCCTCTGTGGATGGGTGCCGGGCTGTTATTTGAACGGATCCTCGGGTGCCGCAGCAAATAGCTTGTATGCATTTCTCTATATTATTAGCTTTGCCCTTATTGGAAAATTATTTCTTTATTTAATATGTTTTGTAACTCCTCAGCAATATTTTGCTTTACTTTGGATATATCATCATATTTCTGTGAAAGAGCAACCTGCTGATTAATGTCATAATTTCCCTCATCATCTGTCGGAATATAAATAACCATATCTTTTAGCTTATACTTTGTTGCCTTGTTTGAAAAAGAATATTCCTCCTTCATTGACACCTCTTGAATAGATTTTGCCAAGAAATCATAGCTAATCTTATCCCAAAATTCTTCATACAAAACTAATGGCAATACCTTTTCCGATAGCGAAAATCTTCCCTTACGATAAAATACATATCCACTTGCGCCATCCTTATTATAAGTTAAACAATTTTCAAAATACTTTATACCATCCAAATGATCCTCGATATATCCATATGAAACTTCATCCTTGTACTTAGATGCTCCATACACCGGGATATTCCCTACATGATTATTTACAAATTTCTTGGTCAACCCACTATTCGTCGTAATAGAAAAATCAATAATGTCTGTTAAAGGTACTTTTTTATAATTTCCTTTTACTGTAAACTGCTGCTCATTACAAATATTTTCCATCTTCCATTTACAGTCATTTAAAACATTAATCGCATCACAGATAGAAGTCATAAAATCATTTTCATCCGAAAAATCCACCTGATCCTTTATCCCTAGTGCTATCTTTTCCTCATCTGACCACCAATTTTCAATAATCCAACTTGCATCATCAGAAAAATTTTGAAATGATATTGCCTTAAACCGCAAATCCTGCGAAAAATAAGATTTAAACGGTTCTTGATCCCTCATATCTTCTGAAAGATTTTTAAAATTATTATACTTACATACAGCCTCATGCAAATCATTGTTTTCTGGTTCATCAAAACGATCTTTATCCAGTGTTTCCCCTATAGAATTGCAAATATATGTAAATACAGGACGCTGCTGTTTTTCACCCACCTCTATTTCCCGCTGACTTTTTTTTCTAATTGTTAATATATAGGTTTTCTTCGATGTATTAAAAAAAGTATTTCGCGGCAAGGAAATAATACTTTCTATATAGCACATTTTTTTCAATTCATGCTTCAATCTTTTATTACCGATATTTGCAAATATTCCATCTGGAAGAACTACATTTGCTATTCCCCCATATGCCAGAGATCTTACAATCCATTCCAGAAAAAGGGCCTCTATTCCCGTACCATTCCATGTATATTGGTTTATTCTCTTTGCTTCATCGGTCAACAACTTTTCCTGATAAAACGGCGGATTAGCAAATATGACATCATAAGTATTTTCTTCGACATGTTCCAATGTTCCCAATAAAGCTTTACTTAATTTGAATGTACCATTTAAGAGATCAATTGCAAACTGTTGTACTTTCTGTGGACTATTATTTTCTGTAAAAAGCTTCGAAAAATAAATAAGCATATTTGCTTTCGCCAGAATAATTGTTATATCATCATTATCTGCCATTAATTTATCATATCCAACAAGCTTCACCTTTTGAATCAATTCTCCATGATCACCCACATAAAAGAAATCCTCCAAGTGGTCTTCTACAGATTCCAGCAAAAATTTACCTACACCACATGCCGGGTCACAGATCTTCATTCCTTCAGTAACTTCAACCATATTGACCATCTCACGAACAACCTTTAAAGGTGTAAAAAACTGTCCCATATTTGCTTTTTCATTGCTGTTTTTCATAAATGTTTCAAACAGCTTAGATTTAAAATCACGGCTGATATTTATAAACTTTCCGTTTTCATCTTCATATTTTTTGAATTCCAGAATCACCTGCTTAAACACTACATCCGTATTGTCAACACTTACATACTTATTCAATGAATCTTTTTCAACATGAAACACCTGACCATTAATAATACTGGTTCCATCCTCGCCTTCCGGACATAACATCCGCATGGTTTCGCGTGGACCATCAATATATTTTCCTAATACAGTTGCATCATCAATTTCCTCATCCAAATATAAACTGTAAATATATTGAAATGAATTTTCCCTAGTTAAAATATTAATATCTGATAAATATTTAAACAAAAAGACCTCTACAAATGTATACAGGCACTTTTTGGCAGACGCAAATGTTAAATGTTTCAGAATCTTATTTATTTTTTCTGCAAGATCCTTGGGATTCAAATACTCTTTTTTCAAAATCTGATCATTCTTATCATTGATTGATAACAAGATCTCATTTATTAAAGAAACTAATTTAAGTGCATTTTTCTTCGGTTTAATTGCTATTTCTATTGGTTCGCCCTTTTCATTCAATATCCGGTTACCGGTCAATGGATTGATCCAAATAAATTGTTCACCATCCGAAACAACATATATTTTCGCTCTCAATTCTCGCGCAACATCTATTTCTTGTTCAATTGCTTGCTGTATGTCCTGCTCAGTCACAAACTTCTGCGGAAGCTTTTGCTCCTGATAAATAATGATTTGTTTCATTTTATCTAAAATCAATACATCAGGTTTTTTAACAGCATTCTTTTTACTGACTTTAGTATTGCATATTGTTTTTGTTCTGATTAAGTTGCCAACAGTCGTACTTCCTAAACTCAGACATTCATATTTATCCAGAATACTCACATTTTCCGTATATAATGCGTTTTGAATTGTCTGCTCTGACATAGCATCACCTCCGCCGTGTAATTCGAATGTTTGTTCTATTATTTTAACATATATAGTAAATTTTACAATATTTTTTTATTGTATTTACTCTTTTTTGAAATTCACGATACAGATGCCGATGCAGACGAGTACCAGTGCTCCGAGCGCATTCCAGCCAAGTTCCTTTGCGCCCTCACCGAGCCACCAGGCCGACAGCAGCACACCGAATACCGGATTGGTAAATCCGAAGATCGCAACCTTGGATACCGGATTGTATTTTAGCAGAATGCTCCAGATCGAATATGCCACAGCCGAGATGCACGCCAGATAAAACAGCATCAGCAGCGCCTGCGCAGATACATGCGTGATGCGTCCACCCATCGATAAACCGAGCAGGACCATCACGATCCCGCCAACGATAAACTGATAGCCGCTGAGCATGACCGGATTGTCCTTCTTGGAATATTTTTTCATCAGGCAGGATGAAAATGCATACGACAGGGCACATAAAAACAGACTGCCGTCGCCCATCAGACTGAGATTCATATCGATTTTCTGCCCATTCATGCTCACCAGAATAACTCCTGCAAAACCGATCACACATCCGGCTATTTTTTTCAGATCCAGTTTTTCCTGCCGAAAAACCAGACTCGCAACGAGAATAACAAAAAATGTATTGGAACCATTGATGATCGAAGCTTTCACGCCGCTGTTATGCGCCAGCCCGATATAGAAAAAGATGTACTGTAATACGGTCTGAAAAACCGATAATTTGATGATGCTTGGTATCGCGCTCCGTGTCGGAACCAATACCTGCCTGCCCAGCAGACTGCCGAGCAACACTGTGAGTACTCCGGCGAGCACAAACCTGCTGCCGGCGAAAAGTATCTGTGTCCAGGTCTCCCCCGCGGGGATCTCAAACAGCGCATAGCCCAGCTTGATACAAGGCGATGCGCTGCCCCACAGGAATGTACATACGAGTGCCAATGCACACACGACCCATGTCTTTTGTAAAATCATTGCTTTGTTATCTGTTCCCATCATGATCCACCTCAAACATTTACATAATAGTAAAAGTAATAGTAGCAGTATAACATAAGGGAACACCGAAAAGCAATTCATCTGTCAGGACATGGAATGAGAAATTGTCATCTGCTGCGCCGTATCCCTCTGGCTGTGCGTGCTTTCCGTTTTCTGTTCTTTCAGGCCGGACTGTCTCATCGCCTCATTGTACTGTTCCAGGTTCACCCGCTCCGAAAGCTTTGTATCCACCTTTCCGGTCAGGGTAAATTTTACGATCGCACCGATCAAGCCGGCAAAAACCAAAACGACTGCTGCACTAAAAACTAATACCTGAATCAACATTTTATTATCCTCCGAATCTTACAAAAATCAAATAACCGTTATGCGTTTGCGCGTCCTTCCATTCCGAACACACCTGATTTCATATTGCTGCCCGCCTGCTTCTCGCTCATAACCAGCTTCAGCAGGATCGGTGTAATCAAAGTCGTGACAATCACTACTAGAACGATCGGTCCGAACAAAGCGTCCTCCATCATTCCATACTGATAACCCTTCTGCGCAACGATCAGTGCGACCTCTCCTCTGGAGATCATGCCGACTCCGATCTGCAGCGAATCCTTAGATGAAAAACCACACAGCTTTGCTCCGAGACCGCAGCCAACGACCTTCGAAGCGATGGCAACACCCAGCAGAATGATTGCAAACCATGCGACCTGACTGGTCATTCCAGAGATCGTTGTCTTCAGTCCGATGCTGACAAAGAATACCGGACTGAAAAACATATAGGAGATAACCTCCGTCTTCTGGTTCACATACGGCTGGATCTTCAAGCCACAAAGGATCAGTCCTGCAAAATAAGCTCCGGTAATATCAGCAATACCAAAAACAGTCTCTGAAATATAAGCCATCACCAGACAGAATACAAATGCTGCGATGGCAACCGTTCTCCTCTCGTTCAGCCTCTCTATATATTTTCTTCCTTTATGTACTGCAAAAAAGACAGCTCCGATAAATACAAAGTAAAGGAAAATACGAAGCAGCACGCTTGCAATCGAAACGCTGGTATCCTGCAGGCTGCTCACAACAGTCAGAACAATGATGCCCAGGATATCATCAATGACTGCCGCTCCCAAAATGGTAGTTCCGACTTTTCCGCCCAGCTTACCCATCTCACGCAATGTCTCAACTGTGATGCTGACAGATGTTGCAGAAAGAACTACACCGATAAATACTGCCTTTAAAATATTCATCTGCTGTGACAGATCCGGTTTAAAGACCGCTGTATATGCCGCAAAACCTCCGATGATCGGAACGAGCACTCCGATGGATGCGACTATGAGTGCCGGCAGACTATTCTTTTTGAGTTCCTGCATATCTGTTTCCAGACCTGCCGCAAACATCAGGAAAATAACTCCCAGTTCTGCCAGATAAGTAATAAATGTACCGATATCCCCGCTGGTCGGAATCAGATTCAGCACCGACGGTCCGAGGATAATTCCTGCGAACAGTGCTCCTACGACCTGCGGCATTCCCATTTTTCTTGCAACGATTCCAAGCAGCTTGGTCGATAGCAATATCATTGCGATGTACAATAAATATGCATATTCTCCCATAAAAATGAACCTCCTTATCATATGTCTTTTTTCTTGTTCCTCACAACAAGACATATCATAAAGAGGTTCTATAAAATAACTGCTATGTAAATTTAAAAAAAGTTTAAACTCTTTCAAAAAAATTTATTTTTCCGGTATACAAAACCTGTATCCGACGCTCCACACAGTCAGGAGATATTCCGGTTTTGCCGGATTTTCCTCGATCTTCTGGCGGATTCTGTTCACGTGGACTGCTACGGTCGTCGTATCTCCTCCGGCATCCATTCCCCAGATTTTTTCATACAGATCTTCCTTTGTAAATACCACATCCCGATTGTGTAAAAAGAACTCCAGCAGTTCATATTCTTTGTTTTTCAAGTCGAGCGGCACGCCGTTCTTTGTGATCTTCATGGATTTTGCATTTAGTACGAAGGGGCCGCAGCAAAGTGTCTGCTCCTTTTTCTCTTCGCTCCCATGCACGCGTTTATAAGCAGCCAGATTCGCCTTTATCATAGCTACCAGCACATTCGGGTCAAACGGCTTTGCAATAAAATTGTCTGCCCCCAGACCGAGCCCGCGCACCTGATCCGCACTCTCATGTCTGGCTGACACAATAATAACCGGTATATCCAGCTTCGCCCGCAGCTTTTTGCACGCAGCAAATCCGTCCATCCCCGGAAGCATCAGATCCAGTATGATCAGATCATACGTCTCCCGCCCGGCTGCCTCTATCCCGGAAACCGCATCCGTACAGATATCGACCTGCATATCATTGATTTCCAGATAATCTCTCTCAATTTCTGCGATCTCCTCATCATCTTCGATAATTAGAATCCTATCCATCTTTTTCACTCCTTCTCTGCTAAACGGATGATCATTCTTCCTTTTTTACCGGCAGTCTGATCACTATGACAAGCCCTGTTACAAGTCCTGCCTTCTCTGCATTTTTGGCAGCGACCTTTCCGCCCATTACCTCGACGGTCTTTTTCACGATCGCCAGCCCGATTCCGTTGCTCTTGCCCGGCTCATTCCGCGAAGCATCTGCCCTGTAAAACAGCTCCCACAAATGCGTCAGAGCTTCCTCCGATACGCCCGGACCATTATCCGTGAATGTGATCTTGACTGACTCTTTCCCGGTCTTGACCTTGATCTTCATCTTTCCTTCCGGCTTATCATTGTACTTGACACTGTTGTCGATCAGGTTCTGACAGACATTAAAGAACAGATCCTTATCGATCATGGCCTTTGCATCCCGCTCCACGACAAGACTGAGCGCCATATGTTTCCCGGCATACTCATCCCTGACATTTGACAGATACTCTTCCAGCAGGGCACCAACCGAATACTCGCTCAGATTCGCCACGTAATCTTTGTTGTCCAGCTTCGCAAACGTAAACAGCCGGTTGACCATTGCCTCTATTTCCAGCGATTTTTTCTTGATCGTATTCAGATAGCGGATTCTCTTTTCTTCATTATTTACAATGCCATCCAACAGTCCCTGTACATACGCAATGATCGAGGTCAGCGGTGAACGCAGATCATGGGAAATGCCCAACAGCAGTTTTTTTCTTCCCTCATCAACGGAATTGGCTTCTGCTGCAAATCTCTGCATTTCTGCCGCCATGACATTAAAGTCGTCATATACTTCAAAGAGGACATCCGTTTCCTCGTACGGAATCCGGTACTCATAATGCCCCTTTCGCATCTGCGCCATTCCCTCGCGAAGTCTGGTCAACGGAACGACGAGCTCCTGCCTGATAATGATGCGGACCAGCAGATTCGACAGAAAAATAGCCAGCAGCAAGCCGGCCATCAGACAGATATTGGAAACAAACAGTTTCTGTTCGAGCATCCACAAATCCACCTGCTCCGCTTTCCTTAATGAATTTATCATAATATAATCATTTCCAAAGGACAAAATAACTGCCACCAAAATAGGGCTGCCGATCCCTAATACTCTGGCAATCCTGATTTTCTTTTCCATCTTCCTCTATATCTCCCTGATATTTATTGCCGGTTTCCAGCTTCCGTTACGGACAATCCCAAGGATTG
Organism: bacterium; assembly: GCA_050872965.1. Classification (GTDB taxonomy): domain Bacteria; phylum Bacillota; class Clostridia; order Lachnospirales; family Lachnospiraceae; genus W0P33-017. The sequence goes on from JBNMHW010000082.1 coordinate 11,122, forward strand.
ACCGCCATGTATTTTCTAGCCTCTGAGCACCTTGCTGATTACCTTCAGCATCTGATCGATCCGGATCGGCTTTGCCAGATAGTCATTCATTCCGGCCTGCAGCGCCAATGCCCTATCCTCTTCAAATGCATTCGCGGTCATCGCTATGATCGGTATCTGTCTGCAGTAAAGTGACTCCATGGCACGGATCCGCCTGGTTGCTTCGTATCCGTTCATCACCGGCATCTGAATATCCATCAGAACCAGATCGTACTGTCCCGTTTTGGCTGCCTCCATTTTCTCCACCGCAATACTGCCATCGTCAGCGACTTCGACAACAAATCCTGCTTCTTCCAGGATCGCTACAGCGATTTCCTGATTCAGCGAATTATCTTCCACCAGCAGTATTTTCCTGCCCTTACAATCTTCCACACTGATCGGGTGTATTTCTTCTTTTTCGTGGCTTCGTTTCTCCTCATCGATCCTGAATGTCAGACATACATCAAATTCACTGCCAACGCCTTCTGTACTGGATACCCGGATCGTTCCGCCCATCATGTCTATACTCTTTTTCGTGATGGACATACCCAGTCCGGTACCCTGAATCCCACTGACTGTTGACGTCTCTTCCCTGGAAAAATTCTCAAAAATATGTTTCTGAAACTCTTCACTCATACCGATACCGGTATCTTTGATAATAAAATGATAGGTTGCATACCCTGCGGGGGCATCTTTCTCCTGCCTGATACGAAATGTAAGCTTTCCGCCGGTCTTATTGTATTTCACTCCGTTGCTGAGAATATTCAGCAGGATCTGGGTCAGTCTCAGCTTATCTGCAATAATATCTTCATCCACGACATCGACAATATCAAACCGAAAATCCAGCTGTTTCGAATCAGCGGAAGGTTGGATGATCGTACGAAGATCGTGCATCAATTCCGGAAGATGCAGCGGTTTTTCTTCTATCTTTACTTTTCCGCTTTCAATCCGGCTCATATCGAGTACATCATTGATCAGACTGAGCAGATGTTCACTGGATACAGAGATCTTTTTCAAATATTCCCTGACCTTATCCGGCTGATCTGCGTGAGATGCAGCCAGTGAAGTAAAACCGATAATGGCATTCATCGGCGTGCGGATATCATGTGACATATTGTTTAAAAACATCGTCTTGGCCCGGTTCGCCTGTTCGAGCCTTTGATGCGTCAGGATCAGATCCTCTCGGAGCTCGATCTCTCCTACAAAAAATGCCACCAATGCCGAAAATGCCTGCGCATAAGCCTGCAGCGACAGGCCAAAATTCATATACTCATATGCAGTTGCCAGAGCCATCGGAATTAAATAGCACCATTCCAGAATTTTGAGATTTTTACTAAACCGATCGTGATACCGAATCAGCATCCAGAGCACAACGAGCAATGCAGCGATCGGTGCTACATGAGTCAGACGATAATAAGTTCCTCTGCTATACAGATTGCTGCTGTCAAACGAATAAAACCATCCAAAATACAGATTCAGGGTCAGTGCACTCACAGTGATCCCCTCAAGAGCCCAATAAGTTTTGAGTACGATCCCCGGCTTTTCTCCTTCCCGTCTGACCAGCTGCCATAAGAACACCGAAAAGACCAGTGACACCAGATCGTTTGAAACAAAGGTGAGATAGTTGCTGATGCGTGTGACCGTTCCCCAGAAGAGACCCGGGAGCCCATCAAATGCCCATGATACCGCATCACTCATCAGTCTGGTGATGCATACCAGCATCAGGATTCTTGTAACCTTTTTCTGTTTCAGTTCATTTCTGAACAAGTACATGATGATACAAAATATAAGAGTAACCCATACTTCACTCGCCGCGATCTGTAAACTTTGCATTTTCATCCTCCGTCATTCCGGACATATCTCCTTATATATCGTATAAATATACCATATTATAGTAAGTTTGTCTGTATCTGTTTTCCACATAAAAGCAAGATTTCAATCATTAATCAGAAAGGGCACCAGATAAAATGGTTTCATCAACAAATTTTCTTCCTTACCGACATCCTTCTGCGATAGCAGATATATATTATGCACATTTTTTGAAAACTTTTTATAAAACGCTTTTATTGATTCATGTTTTCCGGATCCTGATGATTTGACTTCATAAGCATTGACTTTACTCCCTTCCGAAGTCAGAAAATCAACTTCATAATAATGTGTACTACCGGTCTTTTCCCATGTATGATAGAAAAGTTCTCTACCGGAGGCTGTGATCATTTGTGCAACCAGATTCTCGTATAAAAAGCCGAGATTTGCCGGCAATTTATCGGAAAGCAGTTTTGCATAAACATTGTTTTCTGCTACCGGACGATCCATAAACATTAACGTAACAAACAAACCCGTATCTGAAAGATAGAGCTTATAACTGTCAAAATCTTTTGTATCAGCCAGACTTACCCGCGGATCTGTAGAGTTATAACAAGGTAAAATTGTTTTTGAATCTATCAATTCATACAATAATTCTTCTGCTTACTTTCTCCATAACCGGGTTCTTGATGGCAAAAATCATTTTTTCATCTTCGTATACCAGCTTCATCTGCACAACAGCCTTTCCTCTTTCTTTCAACACGCGTTCACTTTCTCTGATGGCATTGTCCAGTAAATTGGATAGCAGTATGACAATTTCTTCTTCCTCCAATGTCACTTCATGCAAATCCTCCACCTTAAATATCACAGAGATTTTCTTTTCCTGCATGGTACGATATTTCTGGTTCAGGACTGCATTAATGACCGGATGATTGGTATTGATTGCAGACAGATCTACGGCTATACTTTCTGTTAATTTCTGTGTGAACGCAAGTGCCTCATCTGTTTCCTGACTTTTTAACAAGGTCTGAATTGTGGCAAGCTGGTTTTTATAATCATGCATTTTTCTGCGTTGTCGCTCATAGATTTTCTCTCTGTCCTGATAGGCATCCAGACGGTTCTTCTGATTTTGTTCTGTCAATATTCCAAGTCGTATCTTTTCCTCTTTGTCCAGAATATCCTGCATCAGATTCATGATGATAAAATTGACAGCCACAAGTCCTGCGGAGAGAAACAGCAAAACGCCCTGTATCGTTTGGGATGCTGTTTGTGTGCAATACATAAGAAGTAAACAGATGATGGTAAATACCGGGATGCATAAAAACTGGAGAAATTCCGTCCCGGTCAGCAAATGGTAATTCTGCTTTGATTTACTGCATTTTCTGATAAGCAATAAAATAATGATCCATAACGTTTTTGCGATCAGTGCCGGCAAATAGTCCCTGCCGATAACTGCCATCTTTCCTGTTTCGGGTGAAATAATGATACAGACGCATAGTATCACATAATCTACGAGCACCATGACCGCATAGTTGATGACCGAAAATATCAGGCTCTGCCGGAACGAAACCTGATAATAAAGCAGATTCAGAAATGTACATGCC
>JBNMHW010000083.1:0-13862 GCA_050872965.1 bacterium
CTCATATTACAGCTGAAAGCCGCAGGCTATGTGTGCGAAGGACACATCGAGCCAAGGCTGAAGAAACAGCGAGGCACAGCCGGGCAACCAGAGCAGTCTGATCCGAGTTGCTGTAGTCGCAGGCAGACAGCACGTTTAGACTGCTTGCGGGAGCTGCATGTTCATGAAATATGTGCATGCATGACTTATATCATGATAAAAATAGTTTCGCAAATGCCTATGCTACTTTTTAGGTTTACTTCCATAACCGTATTTTCCCTGATTTCTCAGCAAAAAGAACACCGATACGACCAGTGAGAGTATCTCCGCTACAAGCACAGCATACCATATTCCGTCCGGGCCGAAAAGCACCGGAAGCAAAATGACCGAAAAGATCTGGAAAACCAGCGTTCTGCAAAATGATATAAATGCAGAGGTGAATCCATCATTCAATGCAGTAAAAAATGAGGATGCATAAATGCTGATCCCGCTCACGAGGAACGATAGTGAGTATACGGAAAAAGCAAAGATCGTCATAGATAACAATTCCGTATCATAGCTGACAAAGATCATAGACAGTGGTCTGGCGAGCAGTTCAGCGAGCCCTGTCAGTACAATTCCCATAACGATAATGATCTTTAAACTTTTTCGCAGGAGACTTTTTAACTCATCTTTATTACCGGCTCCGTAATGGTATCCGGTGATCGGCGCACTTCCCATAGAATATCCGATAAAGATCGAAGCAAAAATGAAAGTAACATACATGATCACTCCGTATGCAGCGACGCCATTCGTGCCGAGCAGCCGCATGAGCTGCCAGTTGTAGAGCATATTGACCACAGACATGGATATGTTGGTCATGAATTCGGAGGCACCGTTCGTGCAGGCTTTGACGATGGCGCGAAGATCCATATGTGTTTTGCCCAGATGCAGTCTGCTGCTGTTAGGCAGGATAAAGTAGACCAGCGGAACGATACCGCCGATCGACTGACTGAGTGCAGTTGCGGCAGCAGCACCGGGGACACCAAGCTGAAAGACTGCGATAAACAGTGCGTCGAGGATCACATTGGCGACACCGGCGAGGATCGTGACGTAGAGTCCGAGGTTGGGACGCTCAGCCGTCACTAACAGGCTCTGGAAGATGTTCTGCAGCATAAAAGGAACCAGGGCGATCAAAATGATACGTCCGTATTGGATACAGTAGGGCAGCATGGACTGGTCGGCTCCCAACAGGTTAGCGATCGGCACTAAAAAGATCTCGCCAAGGATCGTAAATACGATACCGATCCCGATCAGAACATAGATCAGCAGAGAGAAGATCTCATTTGCTTTCCGTTCATTTCCTGTGCCGAGTGTAAAAGCGACGAGTGCACTGCCGCCGGTGCCGAGCATAAAGCCCACTGCGCCGAAGATCATGAGAAACGGCATGATGAGGTTGACGGCGGCGAAGGCTTCGGCACCGATAAAATTGGATATAAATACGCCATCCACAACGCCATAGATCGAAGATAGGATCATCATGATCATGGATGGAAAGGTAAATTTGAGCAGCTTTCCATAGGTAAAGTGTTCGGATAATGATAAATTCATAGGACCTCCCGGATCGTTTGTGTCATTGTTATATTCAGTATGTACGAAATCGTACACAGGTAATATAGTACGATTTCGTACATATGTCAAGCATAAAAAAACAGTTGACAACAACACCTGAAAGCACTATACTACCAAATAGTTTGGTTACCAAATGATTTGAGAATGCAAATACTTGGAATGCAAACTATTTGAAAAAGAAACTGAAATAGAAACTAAAATTTAAAACAAACATGCACAACAGCTACAATGACAAGAAAGTGAGGACACACAAATGTTTGAGAAGGTACAGGAGATTATTGCAGAGCAGTTAGGGATCGATGCAGGGACGATACAGCCTACATCGAAATTCAAGGAGGATCTGAATGCCGATTCCCTCGATTTATTTGAGATGGTGATGTCACTGGAAGAGGAGTTTGATGTCGAGATCCCCTCAGATGATCTGGAGCAGATCGTTTCCGTACAGGATGTGATGGATTATATGAAGAATAAAGGTGTGGAAGAATAAGATGACAGAGATGATCAATGAATTGCTGGGTATCCGTTACCCGATCATCCAGGGTGGCATGGCCTGGGTCGCTACCTGGGAACTCGCCAGTGCAGTATCCAATGCAGGAGGCCTGGGGCTGATCGGAGTCGGAGGCGCGGACGTATCGTGGGTAGAGGAGCAGATCCGGCAGATGAAGGCGCATACGGATCAACCGTTTGGCGTGAATCTCATGCTGATGAATCCGCAGGCAGATGAGATCGCAGAACTTTTAGCCAGAGAGCGGATCGCGGTGATCACGACCGGAGCAGGCAATCCGGGAAAATATATGGCACGCTGGAAAGAGAGCGGTGCGAAGGTGATACCGGTCGTGGCGAGTGTGGCGATGGCACGGCTGATGGAGCGCGCGGGAGCGGATGCCGTCGTTGCGGAAGGTACAGAGTCCGGCGGACATATCGGACAGGCGACGACGATGACACTCGTTCCGCAGGTCGTGGATGCGGTACATATTCCGGTCATCGCAGCAGGAGGTATCGCGGATGCACGTGGCTTTGCAGCAGCATTGATGCTCGGGGCTGCCGGTGTACAGATGGGTACACGGTTTGTCGTCGCACAGGAATCCATCGTGCATCAGGCGTATAAAGACCGCATTATACAGGCAAAGGACATCGACTCGGAGGTCACCGGACGCAGTACCGGTCATCCAATCCGTGTGCTGCGGAATCAGATGACGCGTGAATACCTGAAAATGGAGGAAAACGGAGCTTCACTGGAAGAATTAGAGCAGCTCACACTCGGAGCGCTGCGCAAGGCAGTCGTAGACGGGGATATCGTAAACGGCAGCGTGATGGCGGGACAGATCGCAGGGCTGATCCACGGAAGCGGTACCTGTGAGGAGATCATCACAGAGATCATCACGGGCGCAGAGGAACTGCTGAGTCAGAAGTTTGAGATGTAAAGTGTAGAGCAGAAGGAGCAGATATGGGAAAAAGAGTGTTTATGTTCCCCGGACAGGGATCGCAGTATGTAGGAATGGGAAAAGAGTTTTATGATAATTTCCGGGCAGCAAAGCAGGTGTACGAGACCGCTTCTGAGGCAGCCAGACTCGATGTCGCACAGCTGTGCTTTGAGGAAGATGGCAGTGAGCGGCTGAACCAGACAGCGTATACGCAGATCGCGATGCTGACGGCGGAGGCAGCGATCCTGGCGGTATTGCAGGAGGAAGGCATCACGGCAGATGCAGCGGCAGGGCTCAGTCTCGGTGAGTACGGGGCGATCCTGGCAGCACAGGTGATGTCACCGGAGGATGTATTTGCGCTGATCAAAAAGCGCGGAACCTATATGCAGAATGCGGTGCCGTCCGGCGGTGCGATGGCAGCCGTACTCGGATTAGATGGAGATACGGTCAGTGAGGTCTGCGAGGAGACGTTCGGAGAAGTATTTGTGGCAAATTATAACTGTCCGGGGCAGATAGTCATCACAGGGGAAGCCGGTGCCGTAGACCGGGCATCTGCGGCTTGCAGGGAAGCCGGTGCCAGACGTGTAGTGCCGTTAAAGGTCAGCGGACCGTTCCATTCGCCGTTATTACAGGAGGCAGGACAAAAACTCGCAAAGGCATTGGAGCGTGTGACGATCCGCACACCACAGATCGGATATCTGTCAAATGTGACGGCGGATTACGTGACAGATCCTGAGAGGATCCGCTCGCTGCTGGCACTGCAGGTGTGTCATCCGGTCTGCTGGCAGCAGACGATCGAGCGACTGATCGCGGATGGAGCAGACGAATTTATAGAGATAGGCCCCGGCAGATCTCTGGGCGGATTCATGCGCAAGATCAACCGGGATGTGACAAGTATATCGATCGATAAACTGGAGGATCTGAAAAAATATGTCGGATAAATTGGCTAAAACAGAAAAAATGGTAAAAACGGAAAAAAAGATCGCGCTCGTGACCGGAGCATCCCGTGGGATCGGGGCAGCGGTCGCAGGCAGACTGGCAGCAGACGGATATCTGGTCGTTGTCAATTATCATGGCTCGGCGCAGCGTGCACAGGAGGTCGTGTCTCAGATCAGGGCGGCAGGTCATGAGGCAGCAGCGATGCAGTGCGATGTGAGTGATTTTGATGCATGCGCCAGGATGATCGCACAGATCGTGGCAGATTATGGCAGACTGGATGTGCTGGTCAATAATGCAGGTATTACGAGAGACGGACTGCTCATGAAGATGAGCGGGAGTGATTTTGACACTGTGATAGATACGAATCTGAAAGGTGCATTCCATACGATCCGTCATGCGAGCAGACAGTTTCTAAAACAGCGCAGTGGACGGATCATCAATATCGCATCGGTATCCGGACTGCTCGGCAATGCGGGACAGGCCAATTATGTAGCCAGCAAGGCCGGTGTGATCGGTCTGACGAAAAGTGTGGCGCGTGAACTGGCGTCCAGACAGATCACCGTGAATGCGGTTGCCCCCGGTTTTATCGCAACAGAGATGGTGGATGCGATGACAGACAGCGCGAAGTCCGGTATCACAGATCACATTCCGTTCGGACGGATCGGTGAGCCGGAGGAAGTAGCGGATCTGGTCGCATTTCTGGCATCCGATGCAGCGCGTTATATTACGGGACAGATCATCGCAGTGGATGGTGGTATGAGCATTGGTTGTTAACTAGATGAGAGGATAAGAGAATGAGACGAGTTGTAGTGACCGGCATGGGAGCCATTACTCCTATCGGCCTGAATGTGGACAGCTTCTGGCAGTCGGTAAAAAACGGACAGATCGGATTCGGACCGATCACACATTTTGATACAAGTGAATATAAGAATCATATCGCGGCAGAGGTCAAAGGCTTTGCCGGCAAAGATTATATGGATTTTAAGGCAGCAAAACGCATGGAACTGTTCTCACAGTATGCAGTGGCTGCTGCAAAAGAGGCGCTGGCAGACAGCGGGCTCGAACCGGAACACGAGGATGCATATCTGATGGGAACGGCGATCGGCAGCGGCATCGGCAGTCTGCAGGCGATCGAGCGCGAATATAAGAAAATTCTGGAAAAAGGGCCGTCCAGGGTCAATCCGCTCTTTGTTCCGATGATGATCAGCAATATGGCGGCAGGAAATGTATCGATCCAGCTCGGACTAAAGGGCAAGAGCATCAATGTGGTCACAGCATGTGCGACCGGAACGAACAGTATCGGAGAGGCGTTCCGCTCGATCCAGCATGGAGAGGCGGATGTCATGTTTGCAGGTGGCACGGAGAGCTGTATCACACCGACGGGAGTGGCAGGTTTTCATGCATTGACCGCCCTGTCAGAAGTAGACGATCCGGCCAGATGCTCGCTTCCGTTTGACAAGAACCGCAGCGGTTTTGTGATGGGTGAGGGCGCAGGCGTCTTAGTGCTCGAGGAACTGGAGCATGCGAGACGCCGGGGTGCGCATATATATGCGGAGCTTGCCGGATACGGTGCCTCATCGGATGCGTATCACATCACATCACCTGCGGAGGATGGCGCGGGAGCAGCGCGTGCGATGATAAATGCCATGAACGATGCCAAAGTAGCACCGGAGGAGATCACATATATCAATGCGCACGGAACAGCGACACATCACAATGACCTGTTTGAAACCCGTGCGATCAAGCTGGCATTCGGTGAACATGCTCGGGCGCTGAAGATCAATTCGACAAAATCGATGATCGGGCATCTGCTCGGCGCAGCAGGAGCCGTAGAGGCGATCACCTGTGTCAAAGAGATCAAAGAAGGCTATATCCATGCGACCGTCGGCTATGAGACGCCGGATGAGGAACTGGATCTGGATTATTGCAGGCAGGCCAGCAGAGAGCAGGTCCCCTATGCGCTCAGCAATTCACTCGGATTTGGCGGACATAATGCCAGTCTGCTGTTTCGCAGATGGGAGGAATCATAATGTCATTACTTATGAAATCTCTTTCTACAAAGGAGATCATGGAGATCCTGCCGCACAGACAGCCGATGCTGCTGATCGATACGGTCGAGGAACTGACTGTGGGAGAGCGTGCGGTGGCAAAAAAATGCGTCAGCTTTAATGAGCCTTATTTTGCAGGACATTTCCCGGGAGAACCGGTCATGCCGGGCGTATTGATCATCGAAGCGCTCGCCCAGACGGGTGCGGTGGCGATCCTCTCCAAAGAGGAAAATAAAGGAAAAACCGCATATTTTGCGGGGATCGACCATGCAAAATTCAAACAGAAGGTATTGCCCGGAGATGTGCTTACCTTAGAGACAGAGATCATTAAGGAAAAAGGACCGATCGGGATCGGCAGTGCAAAGGCGTATGTAGACGGCAAGCTCGTATGCCAGGCGCAGCTCACCTTTGCGATCGGATAAAAACAGGAGTGAACAGATGTCAGCATTATTAAGATCCAGAAAAAAAGAAAAGGATATCGTGTTACAGCAGACACCGCAGGACGAACATATCATCTGTCCGAACTGTGGGGAAGCCGTGAGCAAGGAAGTCGTTATCAGAAAAAAATATATCTGTCCGAAATGTAATTATTATTTTCGTGTGCGCACGAACAACCGTCTGCGCATGGTCGTAGACGAGGACAGCTACACACCCTGGTATATGCAGGAGACTGCACAGATCATCAATCCGCTGGATTTTCCGCTGTATGAGCAGAAAGTGCGTGATACACGTGAAAAGACCGGACTGAGTGAGGGTGTGACGGTCGGAAAGGGAACGATCTATGGTATGGAGGCTGTGATCGGTGTCTGTGACGCCCGTTTTATGATGGGCAGTATGGGTCACGTGGTCGGTGAGCGGATCGCAGCGGCTGTGGAGCAGGCAACGGACAAGCGGCTGCCGGTGATCCTGTTTTGCTGCTCCGGTGGAGCACGTATGCAGGAGGGTATTATCTCGCTCATGCAGATGGCTAAGACCTCGGCAGCATTGAAGCGCCATTCCGAGGCTGGCGGACTGTACATATCCGTGCTAACCGATCCGACGACGGGCGGTATGACAGCAAGCTTTGCGATGCTGGGAGATATTATTTTAGCGGAGCCGGGTGCGCTGATCGGATTTGCGGGGCCGCGTGTGATCGAGCAGACGATCGGACAGCGTCTGCCAGAGGGATTCCAGAGAGCGGAATTCCAACTGCAGCATGGATTTGTGGATCGGATCGTGGAGCGCAAGGATCTGAAACTGACACTCTATCAACTGCTGAAATGTCATGCGATGAGAGGATTCGCTAATTTTGATCCGATGCATGAGAACGATAACTATGAGCCGACTGAGCTTATGCGGGAGCGTGCCAGCAGAGAGAAGGAAAAAAGTGCCTGGGAGAAGGTGCGTGAGGCGAGACAGATGAGCCGGCTGCAGACAAAGGATTACATCGAGGCGGTCTTTGATGATTTTATGGAGCTTCACGGGGATCGCTATTACCGTGACGATCCGGCAATCATCGGAGGTATCGCATGGCTGGATGGACAGCCGGTGACGGTGATCGGTATCCAGAAGGGCAGTTCGATCGCTGAGTGCGCTGCCAGAAATTACGGCATGCCTTCACCGGAAGGGTATCGCAAGGCGCTGCGCCTGATGAAGCAGGCCGAAAAGTTTGGCCGTCCGGTCGTCACGTTTGTCAATACTTCCGGAGCATATCCGGGCATGGAAGCGGAGGAAAATGGACAGGGCGAGGCAATCGCGAGAAACTTATATGAGATGAGTGATCTGCGTGTGCCGACGTTTACATTTATGATCGGCGAAGGCGGCAGCGGCGGAGCGCTCGCGCTGGCAGTCAGCAATGAGGTGTGGATGCTCGAGCATGCGGTCTATTCGATCCTGTCACCGGAAGGATTTGCGTCTATTTTATGGAAAGACGGCAGACGCGCGAAGGAGGCTGCCTCTGTCATGAAGATCACGGCACAGGATCTGTTATCGCTCGGTGTGATCGACGGAATCATTCCGGAATACGGAGGCGCGGATGCGGCGGCCTGTGAGTCGATCGCACGCGCCATGAAACGGGAACTCAAGCGTTTTTTAAAGGAAAACCGTAAAAAGACCGGAGAGGAACTGGCAGCCGCCCGGTATGAGCGTTTCCGGAAGTTTTAGCGAGGAGTATACAATGATAAAAATATGTGGAACAGGGAGTGCGCTTCCCACAAGGCGTGTATCGAATGATGATCTGAGCCGGATACTGGATACTTCGGATGAATGGATCAGCAGCAGGACCGGAATCCGGGCAAGGCACCTGGCGGTGGAGGAGACGACGACGGGGATGTCTGCGGATGCCGCGGCGCAGGCGCTGGCGCAGGCCGGAATGCAGCCGGAGGAACTGGATCTGATCATCGCGGCGACCTTATCGCCGGATCATGTACTGCCGACGCTCGCCTGTGAAGTGCAGGCTGCATTGGGAGCAACTCAGGCGGTGGCGTTCGATCTGCATGCAGCGTGCTCAGGATTTTTGTTCGCGATGAATACGGCGGTGGCCTATCTGGGCAGTGGTGTATATCAGAATGCGCTGATCATCGGTGCTGAGACGCTGTCTAAGATGATGGACTGGACAGACCGCGGGACATGTGTGCTGTTCGGTGACGGAGCGGGCGCAGCCGTGCTCCGCAGACTGCCGGATGAAAACGGAGCCGGGATTCTGGCGTATGTACAGCATTCGGATGGAGTGCGCGGCGGTGTATTATCGTGCGCGGGCCGTCCACTGGTCAATCCGTATGTATCTCATGAGGCAGGGCATCCGTATGTGGAGATGGATGGACAGGCGGTGTATCGTTTTGCAGTAGGGACGGTTCCACGCGTGGTCACGGAAGTCGTGGAACAGGCAGGACTGACGCTGCCGGATATCGATCATTTTGTATTGCATCAGGCGAACAGCCGTATCATTGAAGCCGTGGCGAAGCGTCTGCGCCAGCCGATGGAGAAATTCCCCATGAATTTGCAGGAATGCGGTAATATTTCTGCAGCAAGTGTACCGATCCTCTTGGATTCTCTGAATAAAAATGGTATGATAAAGAGAAACGAGTACATCGTTCTGGCCGGATTTGGCGCCGGTCTGACGTGGGGAGCCACGGTGATTCAATGGTAAAGGAGTCGTATATGAACACAGACGAGACACTGAATGAAGTGCTGGTCCATCTGTTTCAGGATCTGATGGATATTGAAGGAAAATGTCTGATCACAGAGGAATTTTCCGATATGACAAACAATGATATGCATATTGTAGAGGCGATCGGACTCGGAGAGGCAAAGCGCAGTTCCGAAGTCGCCAGGCTGATGTCCGTCACGACAGGAACGCTCACACGGGCGGTCGATGGTCTGGTGGAGCATGGATATGTCGTCCGCACGAGAAGTGACAAGGACAAGCGTGTCGTCTATCTGACGCTGACCGAGCGCGGCAAAGCGGCTTATGAGCATCACAGGCGTTTCCACGAGCAGATGATCGCCAATGCCAAGGCTAATCTATCGGAGGAGGAGCTGGAGATTCTGGTTCGTTCACTCAAGCAGCTGAACGATTATTTCAGAACCGCATATTCATAAATGATGAAAAAAAGATGTATCGGCATTCTGGCGCACGTAGATGCGGGAAAGACCACCCTTTCAGAGAGTATTCTCTATGAATCCGGTGTGATCCGTTCCCTGGGACGTGTGGATCATAAGGATGCCTTTTTAGATACGGATGAGCAGGAGCGTGCGAGAGGCATCACGATCTTTTCGAAGCAGGCGCGTTTTATATGGAGAGAACGCGAGATCACGCTGCTCGATACGCCGGGACATGTGGACTTTTCCGGAGAGATGGAGCGTGTGCTGGGTGTGCTGGATGCCGCGGTGCTCGTCATCAGTGCGACAGACGGCGTGCAGAGCCATACGAGGACGCTGTGGAAGCTGTTTGAACACTATCACATACCGGTATTTTTATTTATAAATAAAATGGATCTGACAGACCGGAGTCAGGAAGAACTGCTCGCAGAACTGCAGCGGGAATTATCTGACGGATGTCAGAATTTTTCCACAGAGCATGATGCGCAGTGGATGGAAAATACAGCCATGTGTGATGAAAATTTGTTGGATCACTATCTGGCAGAGGGAGCGCTGGACGAGAGCTTACTCGCGGCGTATGTACAGGGGCGGAAGATCTTCCCCTGCTTTTTTGGTACAGCTTTAAAGGACGATGGTGTGCGGGAACTGTTAGACGGCATGGAACAGTTCCTGCCGGAGCCGGACTGGGATGCGGACGGGGCATTCGGTGCGCGTGTGTTCAAGATCTCGCGGGATGACGCCGGCAACCGTCTGAGCTGGATCCGTCTGACCGGTGGCAGGCTGCAGGTCAAGGAAGTATTGGATACGGGAGCGGATGAGCCGGAGAAGGTGAATCAGATCCGCCTGTATTCCGGTACAAAATATGAGGCAGTTGACAGCGTATCCGCGGGTGATGTCTGTGCACTGCCGGGGCTTACCGCTACGTCTGCGGGAGACGGACTGGGTGCGCTCACGGTACTGGCACCGCCGAGTCTGGCGCCGGTCATGACATACCGGCTCGTGCTGCCGGATACATGTGATGCATTCGTATTTTTAGGAAAACTGCGTCAGCTCGAGGAAGAGGATCCGCTGCTGCATGTTTTATGGAATGAGCGTTCGCGTGAGATCCATATGCAGCTCATGGGTGAAGTGCAGACACAGGTATTAAAAAATCTGATCTGGCAGCGTTTTCATGAGGAAGTGTCTTTCGCAGAAGGACATATCGTATACAAGGAGACGATCGCTGCACCGGTGGAGGGTGTCGGACATTATGAGCCGCTGCGTCATTATGCGGAGGTACATCTGCTGATCGAGCCCGGTGAGCGTGGCAGCGGTGTGGAGATCGCGACCGCGTGTAAGGAAGATGTGCTGGACCGCAACTGGCAGCGCCTGATCCTCACACATGTACAGGAGCGGGAGCATCCCGGTGTACTCACAGGAGCGCCGCTCACGGATGTACGGATCACGCTGCTCACCGGCCGTGCACATCTAAAGCATACGGAGGGCGGAGATTTCAGGCAGGCGACATACCGCGCGATCAGACAGGGACTGAAAAAAGCACAGAGTGTGCTCTTAGAGCCGTATTACCGGTATGTGCTGGATGTGCCGACGGAGCAGATCGGACATGCCATGGCGGATATTCAGCGGATGAATGGCAGCTTTGAACCGCCGGAGACATCGGCTGACGGTACTATGACCAGGCTGACCGGATCGGCGCCGGCGGAGCAGATGCAGGGTTATCTGTCGGAGGTCAATGCGTATACGAGAGGCTGCGGACGGCTCTCACTCGAACTGTCCGGATATGAGCCGGTGGATGCCAGACGTCAGGAGGAGATCGTGGCAGAGATCGGCTATGACAGTGAGACGGATCTGGATCACCCGACCGGATCGGTATTTTGTGCACACGGTGCAGGTTTTGTCGTGCCGTGGTATGAGGTCGAGCAGTATATGCATCTGGAAAATACATTTTCAGATGATCCGGGCGGCATCCGGGTGCTCGGTTCGGTAGATATGAAGGAATATGAGCAGGCTTTGCTGGAGGAACAGTCACGCATGCTGCAGGCCAGGGAAGCGGCGCGGGCAAGTCATGCGGGCAGCGGCGGCTACGCGGATGAGCAGGAATTGCAGGAGATCTTCACACGTACGTTTGGTGAGGTAAAACGCCGGACCGGAGCGACCGATACGGATCTGGGCTACGAGCGCGGCAATGCACCGATGCAGAAGACGAAGTCCTATGCGTCGAGACTGCGCCGGCCGGAGGATACGTCGTATCCGAGAAAACCGGCACAGACGCCGGAGGAGTATCTGATCGTAGACGGTTACAATGTGATCTTTGCATGGGAGGATCTGAAGACGCTCGCCGCGCACAATCTGGATGCCGCGCGTGACCGTCTGAATGACATCCTGTGTAACTATCAGGGTTATAAAAAGTGTCATCTGATCGTCGTCTATGATGCCTACAAGCGTCCGGGCGGCGCGGGCAGTGAACAGGATTATCACAATATTCATCAGGTGTTCACGAGAGAAGGCCAGACGGCGGATATGTATATCGAGGAATACGTCCGCACGCTCGGCAAAAAGGTCAAAGTGACAGTCGCTACGTCAGACGGACTAGAGCAGCTCACGGTCAGTTCGGGAGGGGCACTGCGCATGTCATCCAATGAGCTTTTGCTGGAAGTACAGGCTGCGGAGCGGGATATCCGTGAGGTGTATCTGGATAAGGAATACCCCAAGGGAGAGAAGAACTTCCCGTTCGCAGAGCAGATCACCGATTGGAAGGAAAATAAGTAGATTAGTAACATGGATTTTACAAAAGGTTCGATCACATCTAATATGATAAAATTTGCCCTGCCGCTCATGGCAGGAAATCTGCTGCAGCAGATGTATAATCTGGCGGACGCGTGGGTTGTCGGCCGATTTTTAGGGTCGAATGCCCTCGGAGCCGTCGGCTCATCTTATACGCTCATGACATTCCTGACATCGATCATGCTCGGACTGTGCATGGGCAGCGGTGTGTCTATCTCGATGGAATACGGCAGAGGTGCATCGGAGCGGATGCGGCAGAGTATTTTTATGTCGTTCGTACTGATCCTGTCAGTGGCGGTGGTATTAAATCTCGCTGTTTATCTGGGACTGGACGGCATTATATGGCTGCTTCGCGTGCCTGCGGAAGTCCAGGGCGCCATGCGGATGTATCTGCAGGTGATTTTTGCGGGCATGATCGCGACGTTCTTGTACAATTATTGTGCCAATGTGCTGCGTGCGGTCGGTAATTCGGTGGTGCCGCTCATCTTTTTGTCGTTGTCTGCGGTCGGAAACGTGATTCTGGATCTGATCGCTGTACCCGTGCTGCATCTGGGACTGCGCGGGGCGGCAGGAGCGACCGTGATCGCACAGTATGCGGCCGGTGCCGGTATATTTATTTACACGATCTGTCGTGTACCGCAGCTCATTCCGCGCCGGGCGGACTACAGATGGAGCAGACAGCTCCTGTCCGATATCTGGAAGCTGTCGATACTCACGAGCCTGCAGCAGTCGATCATGAATTTTGGTATCCTGATGGTGCAGGGACTCGTCAACAGCTACGGTGCGGTCACGATGGCTGCGTTTGCGGCAGCGGTCAAGATCGATTCGTTTGCTTATATGCCTGTGCAGGATTTCGGTAATGCGTTTTCGACATTCGTGGCACAAAATTACGGTGCCGGAGCCGGTGAGCGGATCCGGAAGGGTGTGCGCAGCGCGGTATGTCTGTCCGGAGTATTCTGTCTGGTGATCAGTGCTGTGGTATGTCTGCTGGCACCGCAGCTCATGGGGATCTTTATCGCGCCGGAGGAGGCGCAGATCATACAGACCGGTGTGGAATATCTGCGCATCGAGGGCGCATGCTATATCGGGATCGGTATCCTGTTTTTGTTGTATGGATATTACCGTGCCATGAACCGGCCGATGATGTCTGTGATATTGACGATCGCGTCACTCGGCACACGTGTCGCACTGGCGTATGCGCTGTCGGCGGTACCTGTGATCGGAGTGCGGGGCATCTGGGTGTCTGTGCCTATCGGGTGGGCGCTCGCAGACCTCATCGGGGGCGGATATATGCTGCGGCATAAGGCGCAGCTGTATGCAAGGTGATACGAGGACGCGGCTCACGCAGGCAGTCTGACTTTTGTGATTTCAGGCTGTCTGCCTGTGGCTACAGTAGTCTAATCAGACTGCTCCGGTTGCCCGGCTGTGCCTCGCTGTTTCTTCAGCCTTGGCTCGATGTGTCCTTCGCACACATAGCCTGCGGCTTTCAGTTATGATA
>JBNMHW010000084.1:0-13823 GCA_050872965.1 bacterium
GATCCGTACACTAGCCGATTCGACCAGACAGACAGCCGGAAATATTCAAGAGATCAACCTGATGGTTGTACACGCGGTAGATGCTCTGGTAGATAACGCAAACGCCATTGTAAATTACGTAAATGAAACGATCCTGCCGGACTACGACATGTTTGTAAAGACCGGAAAGCAGTATCGTGATGATGCAAGCTATATTAACAATACTATGAATACATTCCAGGAACGCACCAATCATCTGCTTCAGATCATGCAGCAGATCTCCGAGGCGGTCAACGGAATCACGAAAGCAATCGAAGAAAGTGCTCTGGGTGTCACCAATGCAACCGAGAATACTTCCACACTGGTAAACAATATTGAGATCGTAAATCAGGAAATGGATACAAACCAGCGTATCAGTCTCCAGTTAAAGCAGGAGGCAAGCCGTTTTACCAGCCTGTAAATAGGTTTATAAACGAATTTGAGCATCACAAAAAGGAGCTGCAGCCAAATCGCTGCAGCTCCCTTTTTTGTGCCCTGATGATCTTTATTATGACAAGTGTAAATACTTCTTTACTTCCTCTCGTATGCGCTGTTCCTCAATCGGTTTGGACAGGTAATTATCAAATCCGTAATCCAGATACTTTTTTCGTGCACCTGCTGAATCATCTGCCGTCAGCAGTATGACAGGAACCGGTCCACTGCCCTTTTCCCTCTCCAGTTCACGCACCTTCTGGAAAGCTGTCGTTCCTTCCATCTCCGGCATCATCTGATCCATAAATATCAGATCCACAGGCTTGCGTTCGAGAATCCGCAGGCATTCCGCTCCACTCTTCGCCATGATCGTTTTCAGCCCCATCTTGCGAAGCCATCCATCCATTTCCCTCAGATAAATCAGATTATCATCCACGACCATAACCGTGCTGACCTTCTTCTTCGCATCCTCAGATCCTGTATCATCCATCTGATCGATCAGTTCCTGATGCACACCAAACGGTGTATTATCGATCACACGCTCCGGGAATGTCAGACAGATCTTTGACTGTGTTCCATCCACACTACAGCTCAATGCACCCTTCATCTCTGACAAAACTCTCGTGCAATACGCATACGGTATGTAATCCACCTTCTCTTCCAATGCCTCAGCATCTTTGTGCTGCATTGCTTCCAGCCGGTTAAACTCTCCCGTCGTAGCTCCGTTATCTTCCATATACAGAGTAACGATCAACAATGTATCCGCATACCGCATCTCCGATGTCAATTCCAGCCGTAGCTGCGATACTCTTGATGCAATACCGATACAGCGGAATACCGCGGCGATCGACCGCTCGATTCCATCTATGCTTCCGTACCAGCGCTGTGGTATCTGCGGATTCGTTATAAACTCTACCTGTCGGCATCTGCCCTGTTTTCTCGCTTCCAGCATCGCGCTCAGCGACCGGACGAGCTGTTCCGTTGAATACTCTGTCTCTTTCAGCCGAAGCGTCTCTTCCAATCCGGAATATTCCATCATGACCGCAACCATATCCTGCAGCTTTTGCCCCGCCTCAAAGATCTCCAGCGTCATCTCCCGCACATCCTCGGAAGACTGCTCATCCTCGTATAATGCGTTTGCCCGATCCTTGATAATATGCAACGGAGATCCGAATCCATGTGTCATATGATTCAAAAACAGGTTTCTGGTCTTGTCCAGATCCTTCGCCCGTTTTTTGACCTGTTCCAGATCCTTCATATAATAATACTCATCCGTGCAATCGTACAGCCACATCACGTATCCGGTCAGATCACCGTTTTCCTTCAATTCCGAGACAACGACATTACAGATCTTGCCGTTATGTTCGATCACATCATGATTGTGCAGATAGATCAATTCTATGATGACTTCCCGTTCCTTCGGCTTCTCCAGTTCCGGATACAGCATCGCAGCGATCGCATTATAGGACTTCACATTGCGCTCACTATCGAGAATGATATATCCCTCTGCCATCTCATCCAGAATCGTCTCCCGCGCGATCTGTCCGTCATCCAGAATATGGTAATTCGTATTCGCCCGGTAAGCGACCCAGCATGCCAGCACCATCAATGCAGACTGTGCATCATAGCCGCCTGTGAGCCCGGCCAGATTCAGCACATAGCCCAGACACGGAAGTACCGCAAATACTGCCAGCACAGTAATGATCGCATCTTTGCCCTTGCTCTGCCGGATGACAGTACCCACATAGAGAATCGCCGCAACGATACATACAATGTATGCCATATATGCATAGCCAAGCGGCATGCAGTCAAAATGGATCTGCACCGCGAGCAGCTTATCCTCAAACGTAAAATTGCGAAACAGGATCTGAAATCCTTCATCCACAAACAGCAGTACGACAAATACCGCATTCAGTGTCCACAAAACACCCGCCTGTATCTTGTTCTTCACGCCAAAATCACACAGCAGCTCGATCAGATGCAGCATAAATACAAGATATAATACCGCAGACACATACTGCGAACGCACCGCCCACTTGCTGCTCTGTTCGGACATCGTCGACAACGCCTCCAGATAACCGTACATATTCAGTGCAGCACTTATCGACGCCAGCAGCAGAATTCGCTGTTTTCTGGTATTCTTGGCACGATAGATCCGGTAGATCAGCCCGAATGTTGCCAGAAACAATAAAAACTGAATGATACGAACGACCATATATACCACATTTATCATATATACATCCCTCTTTTTCGTTAATATTGTACGTTATAATTTTATCGCCTTTCCTATGGATTGTAAAGCACAAATCGCCTGTCCCCATAATTACAAATGGACAGATACACGCATGTATCTGCCCATTTGAATGAAAGAATTCATAGGAAGGCTATTTAATTTGAGGGAATATCCTGTGTCTGGAACATATAGTCCTCGTCCCCGACCGAATAATATATGACATTCCCTGCTTTCGGATACCCCATTCCAAGCTGCAGCGCCTTTTCCTGCACATCGCCCATTCTGGCAGCATCCTCAAGTCTCTTCTGTGCGTCATCATTCTCCTGACGCAATACAGTCAGTTCCTTTTGCAATGCAGCGACACGGTAGGTCTGCTGCTGTACACGAAAGCTGATCTGCAAAAATACCGTGCACACCAATAATGTCATGACCGTGACGATGACGAGCCGGATCAGTCTGCCGCGATCTTCTCTCATCTCACGCTTCGCACGGATTGCATAATATTTCTTCAGATTTTCTTCTCTCTGGTTTCTGTAGTAATCATCTATCTGCGCCTCTGTCATATAGGGTGCACTCTGTTCAAGCATATTCCGTTCCTGCCTTTAGCTGTTCCAGTAGATCAGCAACTGCCCACAATTCCCCGCTCACCGCGATCCGGAACAACTGCCCCTCATCATGATATTCATAGGAGACCAAAGCGATGTCCTCACCGCACTGCTTCTCCAACTTCCGGTACAAGTCCATTCCCTGTGCCTGTGTGACACCCGGAAAATCCAACAATGCACAAAATGCTGCCGTCTCCCGCTGCGTCGTTCCCATATATCCACGCACGATCTGTGCCGGCGAACTCTGCCCCGGCTGTTGTCTGGAAAAAAGCTTCTTTACTTCATCTTCCGTAAAGCGCCACTGAACACCAATCTTTTGTCCGGTAAGTGTCCCATCCTTCAAATAATTACGGATCGTTCGACTGGTCATACCGGTTACTCTGGCGACATCCGCAACTGTATACAATTTTTCATCCAGCATACCGATGCCTCCTTGTATTCCATTATATTTCATATTATTTCATTTGTAAACATTTTTTTACACTCATTTTATAATTTCTACATTTATTTTACATTATTATATCATATATTCCTTTTAATAGTCTTATTTTCATTTTATCATATTCTTTTTCATATATTTTCATATAATGGAGCAAAAAAATGAAAGCTCCCAAAGAGCTTTCATCTGCGATATTTCTATTTTATTGTACTTCACCCTGTTATCCGAGATTGCGCACCTTAAACTCGCGCTCTGCCTCGCGTCTGGCATCCTTTTTGGCAATATCCTGACGCTTGTCATACAGCTTCTTGCCTCGTGCCAGTGCGATCTCTACCTTGACCAGACTGCCCTTAAAATATACCTTGACCGGGATCAGGGTATAGCCCTTTTCCTTGATCTTGCCGAGCAGCCGCATGATCTCCTTTTTGTGCATCAGCAGGCGTTTCGGGCGCAACGGATCTTTGTTGAAGATATTCCCCTTTTCATAAGGGCTCACATGCATGCCGTAGATGATCACCTCTCCGTTCTCGATATGGATAAAAGCCTCCTTGATGCTACAATGCCCCTGTCTGAGTGATTTGACCTCCGTGCCGAACAGCTCCACGCCGGCCTCGAATGTCTCCTCCAAAAAATAGTCATGATGTGCTTTTTTATTATTTGCGATCAGTTTGATATTCGATGTATCTCTTGCCATTGCCTTCTGCCATTGCCCCTTCTCATGACTCTGATGGACCAGGCGGGAATCGAACCCGCGTCCAAAGACCCATTCCCTGTACTTCTACGAGCGTAGTCAGTTATTTAACATTCCCTCCGCCATCCGGGAACAGACACCCTGATGGTTTTAGTAGCTTCATGATACGCCCAACTGCTCAAAGCTTTGCAGATGTCGTTTCCTACATGGATGAAGCCCGTATCCGGTCGTGTAGGTGCGTCCGGGCGGACTACTGCCAAATCTTAGGCAGCGTAAGCTAATTTATTATTGTTAGCGTTTAATTTTAAATTTGGAATTTATGCATCCCGTGCAGCTCGCTTCTCCAGCTTCAAAGCCCCTGTCGAAACCTTTACTGGCCCTAAACATATCTAATCATAGCATATTCTGATATGATTTTCCATATCTAAAACATAAACTTATGGTTCATTTTTATTCCACGAGTTCAAAATCGATCGTGCGCATCAGTTCATCGGTGCCGGTCACCATCACACGGACTGTCTGTCCGAGCTTGTAACTCTTGCCCGTGACTTCTCCGACCAGTTCGTAGCTTTCCTCTATATAATGATAATAATCATCTTTCAGAGAGGTCACATGCACCATGCCCTCGATCGTATCCGGCAGTTCCACATACATGCCCCATGCCGTCACGGATGAGATCACACCTGTAAAGCATTCCCCGATATACTGTGACATATACCGCACTTTTTTCAGTTTAACGGTCTCCCGCTCAGCCTCCTCGGCCCTGCGCTCGCGCTCACTCGACTGTCTGGCAACATCGGGAAGGATCTTCTCATAATGCTCTTTTTTCTGTTCATCCATCCGGTTCCTCAGACGGTCTTTGATGATGCGATGGATCTGCAGATCCGGATAACGCCGGATCGGCGAGGTAAAATGACAGTAATAGTTTGCCGCCAGGCCAAAGTGTCCGGTACAATCCGTCGTATATTTTGCCTGCTTCATCGAACGCAGCGTCAGACGGCTGATCAGCGTCTCCTCGGGTGTATCCTCGATCCTGCCGAGCAGCTTCTGCAATTCCTTCGGATGCAATTCGCCGCCTTCGTTATGGATCGTGTAACCAAAATTGTTGATAAATGCGGCCAGTTTTTTGATCCGGTCGGGATCTGGCTTTTCATGTGTCCGGTACACGAACGGCAGCTCCTGCCAGTAATTGTCCTCCGCTACGGTCTCATTGGCCGCCAGCATAAAGTCCTCGATCATCTTCGTCGCTACATTGCGCTCATATGGGCGGATCTCTACCGGCAGCCCATTCTCATCGAGGATGACCTTGGTCTCAGGAAAATCGAAATCGATACCGCCCCGCTGTCTGCGCTTTTTACGCAGGATCGATGACAACTGCTCCATCTGCTGGAACATCGGTACCAGCCGTTCATACCGCGCGGTCTCCGCCTCGTCGTGCAGCGCCAGTATTTTATTGACACTCGTATAGCTCATCCGCTCGTCTACATTGATGACTGTCTCCGCGATCTCATAATCCACTACCTTGCCTTTTGGATCGATCAGCATGATACAACTCAGTGCCAGCCGGTCTTCTCCCGCATTGAGTGAACAGATGCCGTTGGACAGCGTATGCGGCAGCATCGGGATCACACGGTCGACCAGATACACGGATGTTCCCCGCTCCAATGCCTCCACATCAAGCGCTGAGTGCTCCTGCACATAGTTGGATACATCTGCGATATGCACGCCGAGACGGTAACACTCACCCTCCATCGTGAGCGATACGGCATCGTCCAGATCTTTGGCATCTTCGCCGTCGATCGTGACCATCTGCACATCGCGCAGATCCTTTCTGCCTGCCATATCCGCCTCGCTGACCGGTTTTGCGACTCTCACCGCCTGATTCAGTACTTTCTCCGGGAACTCGATCGGCAGCTCATAGTCTTTCGCGATCGCCAGGATATCGGTTCCCGGATCATTGATATGACCGAGGATCTCTACCACGCGTCCTTCCGGCTTTTTGCCGTTGCCACCGAACTCTGTCAGTTCGACAACGACCTTATGTCCAGCGACAGCTCCCATCGAATGCTCGATTGGGATAAAAATATCCTCTGTAAACCGCGCATTGTCAGGCACTACAAAGCCAAATGTCTTGCTCGACTCATAGGTACCCACGATCTGCGTCTTACCATGCGCGAGTACGGCCGTGATCCTGCCTTCGCGCCGCTTGCCCTGCGGAGCGGCTGTGATGCGCACCTGTACGGTATCGTTATGGATCGCACCGCCGCGGTCATCTTTTCCGATAAAGATATCCTCGTCTTCGCCCTCTACACGCACAAAACCGAAACCTCTCGCGTTACTCTCGAATACGCCTGTCACGGTACGTGTCTGTGCCTTTGCATATTTTCCTTTTTTCGAAACCTCGATCTTGCCTTCTGCGACCAGCGCGTCTAAGACTTCCTGCAGATCTGCCCGGTTCGTCTTTGGAATATTGAGCAGCATCGCGATCTCCTTGACCTTCATCGGTACATACAGGTCATCGCAGATCAGTGTATAGATTGTATTTTTTCTCTCTTCAAATTTATTCATGTTATCCCCCATACATTCTTGTCGAATATACTATATGTAGATGTTTGCGAAACTATTTTTAAACCGGGCTGTCTGGCTGTCTCTTCAGCAGTATCCCGATCAGATTGCTCCGGTTGCCCGGGCGGTGTCTCGCTGTCTCTTCAGCTTGGGCTCGATGTGTCCTTCGGTTCCCTCGCACACATAGCCTGCAGCTTTCAGTTATGACATGAGAATCGTTATCGCATCGCTCGCACTTCGCCAGGCAAACGTCGCAACTGACGAGATCTGCTGTCATCGCAGCCGCCAGCCCTGCATTACATATCGTCTGCGAAACGTATTCACTGTGTAGATTGGGGCATGCGAGCACAAACACATTCACAGAACATCAGCCGCGCGAGCAAGTCACTAAATATGTGCTCGCATACCCCATACCATGACAAAAACAGTTGCGCAAACACCTATATGCGATATACGAAAAAAGGAACTGTCGTATCTGACAGTTCCCCGGATTCATAAATCTTATGCAATACTTCCGATGTTCAGCACACAGGAAATCACGATAAATAAAACAACGAGCACCTTCGTGATCTTTACAAGCACACCTTCCATGGAACGACCCTTGTTCTTGCTCCAGTATGAATCAGATGTTCCTGCCAGTGCTCCGAGTCCTGCGGACTTGCCCTCCTGCATCAGAATGATAACTGTCAATGCAATACATATAAGAACTAACACAACTGTTAATATTGTCTTCAAAACTGCCACGATTTACACCTCCTATTTCTAGAACTTACTCACAACTTCTAAAAGTATATCATACTTATTTTTGTATTTCAACTATTATTTTCGCGCGATATATGCTATCTTGAAGGTATCAGATAATTTTTACCGGAGATGAAAGGAATCACCGCCATGCAGACACAACGAAACCGCAAACGTACCCGGCTGCGCACGATCCAGCGCGCATTGATCATCCTGCTGCCGATCCTGCTCAATATCTTGCTCGCTTTAGTGATCATCAGACAAGTTCTGATTCGCAATCAAACAGCACAGGATCTGCCCGCAGCCTCCGATGTCACGCAATCGTCAGATCTATCCGACGAACCGGACACTCCGCCGGATGATGATCCGGCAGATGGATCCGCTGATATCTCAGAAGATACACCGGATTCAGAAACAGACGAAACGACTGAACCGGCTGAGGAATCCACAGAACCTGTCACACTCGTTTTCACAGGCGATGTACTGCTCTCGGATTATGTCCTGAATAATTACAACAGCAAAGGTATTGAGGGCGTTCTATCCCCCGATCTGCTCTCGGAATTACGGCAGGCGGATCTGACGATCATCAATAATGAATTTCCGTTCAGCACACGCGGCTCACAGGCTCCAGACAAGCAGTTTACCTTCCGCGTGGACCCGTCTTACGTGAGCGTGCTCACCGATATAGGTGTGGATATCGCCTCCCTTGCCAACAACCATGTTCTCGACTACGGCGCGGATGCCCTGCTCGATACATTTGATACGCTCGACAACGCAGGGATCGATTACATGGGCGCAGGCGTTGATATGGATCGTGCCAGCAAGCTCATCACACGCGAGATCGGCGGTATGACTTTCGGCTTTCTCGCCGCTTCACGTGTCATACCTGTCGTATCCTGGGATGTGGCAAATGCTTCACCCGGTGTATTTACAACCTATGATCCCTCTCGTCTGGTAGCGGCGATCAAGGCAGCCCGCAGCCAGTGCGACTATCTCACCGTCATGGTACACTGGGGCATCGAACGTGATGCCTATCCACAGGAATACCAGACACAGCTCGCCAGACAATACATCGATGCAGGCGCAGATCTCGTGATTGGCGCTCACCCGCATGTGCTGCAGGGCATTACCTATTATCAGGACAAACCGGTCTGCTACAGTCTGGGCAATTTTATTTTTAACCAGCAGATCCCCCAGACAGCAATCGTCAAAGTAACTGTAGCAAAGGATCAGGAACCGACAGTTCAATGTCTCGCAGCTTCCGCATCAGGCGCATACACCTCTCTGAGCGGTTCTGATGAAAAGGCATCCATCTTTCAATATCTGGAACAGATCTCGGATGGAATCACACTGGATGCTGACGGCATACTGTCACACTGATTTTTGCAGGCTCTATTTTGTGATTCGTTTTGTATAGAAAACCTCCTGATTGGAAATCCTAACCAAAGAATACCCATTCAAATAGGATATCAAAATCAGGAGGTCTTTTTTTATGAATCACAATAAACCTATCACTCACATTTACGCACGCCAGATCCTCGATTCCCGCGGCAACCCGACACTGGAAACCAGATTGACCGCAGAAGAAGTCACCGCATGTGCCGCTGTTCCCTCCGGTGCATCCACCGGTGAACACGAAGCTGTCGAGCTGCGTGACAAGGAGGCAGCTTATCAGGGAAAAGGCGTTCTGACCGCTGCCACACATGTCAATGATGCGATCCACAAGCTGCTGAACGGCGACAACGTCTTCGACCAGCGAAAACTCGACTACCGCATGATCCGGCTCGATGGCACCGAAAACAAATCCAAGCTTGGCGCAAACAGCATCCTCAGTGTATCGCTCGCCGCGGCGCGAACCGCAGCCGCCGCATGCGACATGCCGCTCTACCGCTATCTCGGAGGCTGCAATGCCAATCGCATGCCTGTTCCTATGATGAACATTCTAAACGGCGGTGTACACGCCAAAAATCATCTTGATTTTCAGGAATTTATGATCATGCCGGTAGGCGCAGACAGCTTTCACGATGCGCTCCGCATCGGCACAGAGATCTACCATACGCTCAAACAACTGCTCGAAAAAGAGCATCTGTCTACCGCAGTCGGTGACGAGGGCGGTTTTGCGCCCAATTTAAAAGATGCCTACGAAGTATTCGACCTGCTCACGCGCGCCGTTGAAAGTGCCGGTTATACGCCGGGCAGTGATATTGTATTTGCGATGGATGCCGCCGCCAGTGAACTATACGATCAAAGCAGCGGATACTATCATTTTCCCGGTGAAAGTGCCGGACTCTCAGAGACAATCGACGGCGGCGCAGACTCTGCAGGCAGCAAAGATGTGGCCGTCACACGGACCACGGACGAGATGATTGCCTACTATACCGACCTGTGTGACCGTTATCCGCTCGTATCCATCGAGGATGGACTGGATGAAAACGACTGGGAAGGCTGGTGTGCACTCACGCGGCAACTCGGTGACCGTGTTCAGCTCGTAGGTGATGATCTGTTCGTCACCAATCCCACACGCATCGAAAAAGGAATCCGCCTGCATGCAGCCAATGCCGTCCTGATCAAATTCAATCAGATCGGTACTCTCACAGAAGCGCTCGATGCCATTGAACTGGCACACAGACATGGTTACCGTACCATCATCTCACACCGCAGCGGTGAGACAGAAGATACATTTATCGCCGATCTTTCCGTTGCCACCGGAAGCGGTCAGATCAAGACAGGTGCACCCTGCCGCAGTGAACGTGTTGCCAAGTATAACCGGCTTTTAGAAATCGAAGAGGCACTCTTTGACAGCAGCTATCAGAATCCTTTTTCGCACCTGAACGGCTGATGCTAAAAACAGCCCGGACGCGTCTACCGCTGTCCGGGCTGTTTTTTACATTTCTATCAGAACTTACGCAATACCTCCGTATCATCCTCCGGCGTATTCTCGATCTTTCGGATCACCACATAATAGCTGTAATCCGCATTTACGGTAATGAGCACCCGGTCGCCGACCTTATGACCCATCAGGGCTTTGCCTAACGGCGATTCGATACTGATCATTCCTTTGAGTGAATTTCCGCGTGCCGTCGTAACGATGCGGTATGTCTCCTCCGCATCATCCTCCTCAATATATACCGTGACCGTATTGTGCAGGCCGACTTCATCTTCGGCAGATGTATCATCGATAATATCTGCCCCCTTGATCATACGCTCCAGATAACGAATACGGCTCTCATTCTGATTCTTGTACTGTTTTGCTGCTTTGTATTCAAAATTCTCACTGAGATCCCCATGCGCCCGCGCCGTCTTGACATCTTCGAGCGCTTCTTTGCGCACTACCAGCTTGCGGTACTCGATCTCTTCCTCCATTTTTTGAATATCCTGTTTCGTCAACTGATGCTGCATGTTTCTCTCATTCCTTTCTAAAATACATGATCCCGATTCATCTGCATCTCAATCTCTTCAATCGGGAACGGCTTAGCATATTTTTCGCCCTGCATATAATCTGCTCCCAGCGATACCGCGATATTCTCCAGCTCATCATTATTGATTCCCATAAAAGCGATCGTATAGCCCCGATCCTTCAACAGATCTACCAGCATGCCGGCCACATCATAATATGCACTGTTCTCGCATGCTTTACGCACACATTTTGCCGAAAACTTGATCGTTTGGAACGGAAGCAGCGCCACGCTCTCAAAATCCACACAGGACGGATCAAAATCAGTCAGGATAAAGCCGATCCGGTACATCTGAAGCTGCTGCATCGCCTCACGTACATGCTCGATATCCGTCTGTCCGGATGCCATCGTGACTTCAAAATCGATCTTTTCCGGTCCCGGCTCATAGGTCTGCAGGATCCGGCACACATCATCCATAAAGTCCGGATTTTCCAGTTCTTCACTGGAAATGTGCAAAGAAACGCGCATCTGCTTCACAAGTTCCGTGTCCGTACGCAGGAATTCACAGACATTGTTCAGCACCAACATATTCACCTCGTGAATATATCCATAGCGTTCTGCCATGCGGATCACCTGTTCCGAGTGAATGATACCCTTTCCTGCCAGTTGGAGACGGCACAGGATCTCCATCCGTCCGGTCATGAGTCCCGTACTGTCTACCGCCGGTCTGCCGTACAATACCACATCCTGTTTTTCCAACTGCATCTCGTTGAGCAGGATTAAAATATCCTTCCGCTCACAAAACTGCTCATAATCATTCTCGTTACACAAAATATAATGGTTTTCGGGGCACTGCTCCTGGAGTGCATAGGTCAGTCTCATAATATCAGCCTCTCCGGCCGCATAACGCGGACACGAAATACCCGCCATGCGAAACTGCAGATTACCCCCAAAAGACTGCTGCAGGATCTCACAGGCAGTCTGCGCGGTCTGTGCAGCCATAGTCTGATCTGCCTGCGAATGAATGATACCGATATCCGTCACGCTCTTCTGGTACACCGATACCTGGGAGATTGAATGGAACTGCTCATCCAGTGCACGGTACAACTGCTTCAGATCCTTTTCCCCATAACGGTTCTGGTTGCGCTCGACCAGCGCCTCATAATTTTTCAGTTGTATATCAAATACATAAAAATCTTTTTTCCTGCCATACTGATAAGCCAGCTCGTCCCGGTACATATCCATGCCCATACGCGCCGTGCCCTCTTCAAAATTGCCACTGTAAAACAGGCTGTACGCCATAGCAAAAAACAGATTGGCAAATACCGCAAACACATTCAGCCCATCGATAAACAGCGGTGGAATATGTATTGCCAGTGCGATGAGCAGCATCACGATCCAGTTGCGAAAGATCCTCGGCGTCAGCCTCTTTCGGTATTTCGGCAGCAAGATCACAAATCCGAGCAGTACGATCAGCCGTGCAAAATAGAACACGCCGTCACCGATACCGACCATCACCCGGCCCTGTCTGATCCGGTAAACAAAACCGGTCTGTACCGTCGTCAGCACCAGTACCACAACCGAAAATTCACAGATAAAAAAGATCGTTGCGAGCCGTTGCGGTTTTTCATCCAGCCAGGGAAACTGCAGCAGCGAATACATCACAATGAATATCATGACCGTCGCCGCACTCAGATAGTAACCGACGAAGACCATATATGTAACCGGCTGCGAATAACTGATACCGTCAAATAAAATCCTTGCACGGAAAATATCGAGGATCTGATTGAGCAGCAGAAGATGCAGCCCCATCTTTAATATATTGTATCGTTTTGTGCCGCAACAGTGGTTGACATAAGTAAGCAACAGCAGCAATACAGTCGTAACCATTGTCACACCGAGCAATTCATAATTATACTGCGATATCATTGTCATAGTCATCCGTTCCTCTCTGAATAATTACCTATTATTATACTCTAAAAATTTTATGCCTACAAGCCGAAAAACCCTCAAAAGATTTATTGACAGCAGATGAATCTATCCGCTATGATAATATGTGATCGGTTAGAACTGTCATCCGGGCAGATTTGCCCTGTAAAAATATAATCACTGAGGAGCATTTTGATTTCATGCATATTTTTTTCTGGTTTTTGATCCTTGCTGTTCTTTCACTTACAGCCAATGTCATACTTCTCCGGCAGATGAAAAAGAGAAACACCATTCATCTCACACCGGTCATCAGCATCACCGCAGGCAGCTATCTGCTCGCCGTGCTTCTGTATGTGCTCGCGACAGCGCATGGTACAGACGTTTTGGAGCGTGCACATGCCGCTACCTTTTCCATTGATCCGGCATCCTATACAACGACATCAGAAAACGGTGAGACCGTTTACGTCTTCCGCTGTGACAACGGCATTCCGTTCCGTTTTGATGCCGCCAGCCTTCTATCAGACTATCCCACCGCACAGACGCCATCCACAGTGGAAGTCTATTCCTGTCAGGTACAGACCGGCTATCGCTGGTGCTACCTGCATCGCACAACACAAGTACGCTATGTATTTCACTGATCCACAGACATCGCGGACATTCCATTATCAGGAAATAAAGAAGCCCGCTGATACAGCGGGCTTCTTAGCGTAAGAAGGAAGTTTTATGAAAAATAAGAGCGAATTTTTCATCAAACATTATAATAACTTCTCATATA
>JBNMHW010000085.1:0-13127 GCA_050872965.1 bacterium
AGGCATGAATTTGAGCATTGTATAAGGTGCTGCCATTGCCTTGATCATAGCGAGTCCGCCTGCCTGCTCTGCGGGGAAGAACTTCAATACCTTCAGTCCTCTCTTTACTCCCTGTGCAACCTCTGAAGGTGTTACACATCCGGGCAGGACTAAAATGTCTTTTGACAGACAGTAATCTACGATCTCGGGATCAAATCCGGGGCTGACGATAAACTTTGCTCCGGCTGCCACTGCGCGGTCTACCTGATCGATCGTCAGCACGGTTCCTGCTCCGACGAGCATATCCGGGAAATTCTCTGTCATGATCTTAATAGATTCCTCTGCTGCCTCTGTACGGAAAGTCACCTCCGCACACTTTAATCCTCCTTTGCAAAGTGCCTCTGCCAACGGCTTTGCATCCTCTGCACGATTTAATACTACAACGGGTACGACGCCGTATCCTGCTAACTGCTCTAAAATGTCACTCATGATCTGTCTCTCCTTATCAATTATTGAAATTCTGTTTTACTGCGGCTGTTTTCCGATATATGCTAAAATACCGCCATCTACGTATAAAATGTGTCCGTTCACTGCATTTGAAGCATCTGATGCAAGGAATACAGCGGGTCCCTGAAGCTCTTCGGGCTTTAACCAGCGGTTTGCCGGTGTCTTCGCACAGATGAACTGGTCAAACGGATGTCTGGAGCCATCCGGCTGAACCTCACGAAGCGGTGCGGTCTGCGGTGTCTCGATATATCCGGGTCCGATACCGTTACACTGGATATTGTACTGTCCGTACTCTGAACAGATGTTTTTGGTCAGCATCTTCAGACCACCCTTGGCTGCTGCGTATGCAGATACTGTCTCACGGCCAAGCTCAGACATCATAGAACAGATGTTGATGATCTTTCCATGACCCTTCTTGATCATGGAAGGGATGACTGCCTTTGATACGATAAACGGAGCATTCAGGTCTACATCGATCACCTGACGGAACTGCTCTGCGGTCATCTCCGTCATCGGGATACGCTTGATAATACCGGCATTGTTCACAAGAATGTCGATCACACCGACTTCTTTCTCAATCTGTGCCACCAATGCGTTCACTGCTGCCTCATCAGTTACATCACACACATAACCGTGCGCATCGATTCCCAGCTCCTTGTAAGCTGCAATTCCTTTATCTACCAATTCCTGCTTGATGTCATTGAATACGATCGTTGCGCCGGCCTGTGCATAAGCGGATGCGATCGCAAATCCGATTCCGTAGGATGCACCTGTTACCAGTGCTACCTTTCCCTCTAATGAAAATGATTTTGAAAATGAATCCATTGCCATGTCTTTGTCTTCCTTTCCGGTATGCTATGTACAAGTTTTCTATTATCGAAGATCCGGGGTCTTGATATGATCCATATCATCAAACTCCTGATTTTCTCCACCCATTGCCCAGATAAATGTATAATTGCATGTACCTGCTCCTGCATGAATGGACCATGACGGTGAAATCACAGCGTCCTCATTATGCATCACGATATGACGTGTCTCGTCGCCTTCACCCATAAAATGGAATACCACCTGATCTTCCGGTACTTCAAAATAAGTATAGATCTCCATCCGGCGCTCATGTGTATGCGCAGGCATAGTGTTCCATACACTTCCGGGCTCGAGCACGGTCATTCCCATGCAGAGCTGACAGGTTTTTAATACATCAGGGTGAATAAACTGGTTGATCACGCGCTTATTGCTGAGCTTTGTGTCACCGAGCGGACGCTTTGCGGCATCTGCAAGTGTCAGTAACTTTGTCTCATATGCTGTGTGTGCAGGCGCGCTCACCATATAGAACTTTGCGGGGCTGGCAGCATCTGCTGAAGAAAACAGTACTTCCTTTGCGCCCATTGTGATGTAGAGGCAATCCTTGTAATCCAGCTCATAGACGGTTCCGTCTACCTTGATGCTGCCCTTGCCTCCGATGTTAAAGATACCGATCTCTCTGCGCTGTAAGATATAATCCGTACCGAAGTTTGCATATACTTCAATACCATCATCGAGAGAGACTTCTTTGGTCACCGGCATACAGCCGAATGTAACCATGCGGTCAACGTGTGAATATACCGCAACTACGCGATCCGGCTGATACAGCCCTGTGATAAGAAACTCATCGCGCAATTCCTGTGTCGTGTAACGCTTAACGTCTTTCTGGTTTGCAGAGTAACGAATGTCCATTTTTTCTCCTCCTGGCCTCAAATGTTTTTTATCAACTAACATGTTACTCATCGTAATCTCACTATAGCACCAAAGTGGTGTGAATGCAAGCCTGAAAATACACAAAACGTGTGCCGGCTGATGCAGCACAACAGCCCGGCACACGTTTGTATTTTTATTTTATACAGATGTACGCACGACCTCATCCAGTATGCGGTGCGATACCTCCAGTTTTGACAATTTGGGCAGTTCCACCTGTCCATCCTCCCTGATCAGGGTCACGACATTTGTCTCTGTTCCAAACCCCGCGCCTTCCGTGCGCAGATTGTTGGCTACGATCATATCCAGATTCTTTTTCTGCAGCTTTGCTCTGGAATTCTCGAGCATATGCTCTGTCTCCATCGAAAAGCCACACAGAAACTGTCCCGGCTGTTTGCGTCCGCTGAGCGTTCCGATGATATCTGTCGTCCGCGCCAGCTCTAATACGTTATCTCCGGCTTTTTTCTTGATCTTTTGATCTATATATTCCTTCGGACGGTAATCCGCAACTGCTGCTGCCATGACCAGAATATCCGTCTCATCAAACCGGCTCTCCACAGCCTCATACATATCCTGGGCACTGACGACCGGCACTACATCCACAAACAGCGGCGGTTCCAGATTCGTCTGTCCGCTCACAAGCGTCACCTGCGCCCCGCGCAGCATCGCTGCCTTAGCCAGTGCATAACCCATCTTTCCGGTCGAATGGTTTGTCAGATAACGCACGGGGTCAAGCGCCTCCTGCGTGGCTCCTGCAGTCACGAGCACCCTTTTTCCGGTCAGATCCTTCGCATGTGCCAGTTCTGCTTCGATATGGGCAAACAAGGTCTCCGGCTCCGGCATCTTTCCGGCGCCGGTATCCCCACATGCGAGATATCCGCTCGCCGGATCGATCACTTTCATGCCGTATTTTTCTAGTATGCGCAGATTATCCTGCACGATCGGATTCTCGTACATATTGGTATTCATGGCCGGTGATACGAGGATCGGTGCCTTGCATGCCAGCAGGGTCGTCGTCAGCATATCATCTGCGATCCCATGCGCCATTTTGCCGATCACATTCGCGCTCGCGGGTGCTACCAGCATCAGATCCGCCTGTTTTGCCAGCGACACATGCTCTACCTGAAACTCAAAATTGCGGTCAAACGTATCGACCAAACACTTGTGCCCTGTCAGCGTCTCAAATGTAATAGGATTGATAAAATTCGTTGCATTCTGCGTCATGATCACATGCACACTGGCGTGCTGTTTGACCAGCATGCTCGCCAGTGACGCGATCTTATATGCCGCAATACTTCCGGTCACACCTAAAACGATCGTCCGATTTGTAAACATCTATGCTTCCTCCTGCATATCTTCCAATCTGCCATGTTTTTCATAGCTGGTAATGCGTGCCACATGATTATCATCATCCACAAATACAACTGTCGGATGATGCGTCTGTGCCTCTTCCGGCGTCAATGTCGCATACGCCATGATGATAATCTTATCTCCGGTCGATACGCAGCGTGCTGCTGCCCCGTTCAGGCAGATCATACCGCTGCCGCGCTTGCCCGCGATCGTATATGTCTCAAACCGGCTGCCGTTGTTGACATCCACGATCTGGACTTTCTCGTATTCCAGAATGCCTGATGCCTCCAACAACGCCTCATCCACCGTGATACTGCCGACATAATCAAGCTCTGCCTGAACGACTGTCGCACGATGGATCTTTCCTTTTAATACTTCTATATTCATAGGGATCCTCTCTGTCTTTTTTCAGCCATGCTTAGTCAACAATAAAGTTGTCGATCAGACGTGTCTTGCCGATATAGACTGCCAATGCAACGAGCATCGGTTTTTTCACTGTATCGATCTGCTGCATGGTCATGCCATCTACAGCCTTTACATAATCAATACGTGCCATCGGCTCCTGCTCGATCAATGCCTTCATCTGTGCCACGATCGCTGTTGCATCTGTCTCACCGGATGTGACCAGTTCCTGTCCGCACTTCACTGCACGGGATAATACCAGTGCTGCCTGTCTCTCGTCTGCAGACAGATATGTATTTCTGGAACTCTTGGCCAATCCATCTGCCTCGCGGACGATCGGACATCCGATGATCTGCAGATCCATATTCAGATCCTCTACCATACGCTTGATCACAGCCAGCTGCTGCGCATCCTTCTGTCCGAAATATGCGCGATCCGGCTGTACGATATTAAATAATTTATTAACAACTGTACATACACCGCGGAAATGTACCGGCCGTGACAATCCACATAATTCTTCTGTCAGAACCGACATATCCACATAGGAACAAAATCCCTCGGTATACATCTCGGACGGTTCCGGATGAAAGATCAGGTCTGCACCCAGTGACTCACAATATGCGCTGTCCTTTTCCAGATCTCTCGGATAGCTCTCCAGATCTTCACCCGGTCCAAACTGCATCGGGTTGACAAATATGCTGACAACTACCTTGTCATTATCCTCACGTGCGCGGCTGATCAAGCTGCCGTGTCCCTCGTGTAAATAGCCCATCGTCGGCACAAATCCGACGGTAGCGCCTTCTTTTTTCCATGATTTTACCAGTGTTCTGACTTCTTCTATTGTTGTTGCGATCTGCATGATCTTATTCTCCTTCTCAATCAATATAGTTTATCTAAAACATCATCTGCAATTCCATAGGTCTGTGCCTGCGTCGGGAATGTTCCCGCTTTGACCTCAGCCGTATAGTCTGCAAATGCGCCCTTCATGATCTCTCCGACTTCTGCAAAATGTTTTACAAATTTCGGCACATAATCTGAGAACATGCCGAGCATATCCTGATATACTAAGACCTGCCCATCACAACCTGCTCCTGCTCCGATACCGATCGTCGGGATCGATAACGTCTCTGTAATCTTCTGTGCGATCGGCGCCGGAACACACTCTAATACAAGCATACTTGCACCGGCTTCTTCCACACGTCTCGCATCATCGATCAGCTTCTGTGCTGCCTCTGCCGTCTTGCCCTGCACTTTGAATCCTCCAAAGGCATTGACAGACTGCGGTGTCAGACCCAGGTGTGCACATACCGGAATAGAGGCATCCACGATCGCACGGATCTGCTCGCATACGGTAGCTCCGCCCTCGAGTTTCACGCCGTTTGCGCGGCCTTCCTTCATCAATCTTCCGGCATTGGTGACTGCATCATAGATCGATGCCTGATACGACATAAACGGCATATCTGCAAGTATGAATGCATTCTTGGCACCTCTTGCGACTGCCGCCGTGTGATGGATCATATCATCCATTGTGACAGACAGCGTATCCTCCAATCCGAGCATGACCTGTCCTAAAGAATCTCCGATCAACAATACATTGATCCCTGCCTCGTCCATAAGCTTTGCCATCGAATAGTCGTAACATGTCAGCATCGTGATCTTGTCTTGACTTTCTTTCTGCTTACGAAGCGTCAACACTGTGTTTTTCATTATTCAATTCCTCCAAAAAAAGGGTACAGTCCCACATCTGTGGGTACTATCCTCGGAAACTATACCACCTTTTCCCGGAATTGTAAACCGCTAAACCCGCAAAATGTCCAAGGTGTGCGAGCTCGCCCCGAGCAGTTCCGGACGCTCACAATTCGCTAACTGATACTGCAAAAATAGTCCGAATGTCTCCTCATCCATCGCATTGAGCACGGGCCGGATATAATCCGCAGGCCCGTCCGGAGCAATGATCAGTTCACGCTGCAATCCTGCCGCAGCATTCCATGCTTCAATCTGCTCCAGCCTCGCATAATCATACAGTTCCTTATTATTATGGCGGATCTGGAAATCATCGGTCAGCTCACCGTTTTTTACGCGCTCCGCGATATGGTTTTCCATAAATCCGTATTTGATCACGCTGTAATCGTTCATCACGTATGCAACGAGAATATATCCTCCGGGACGCACCACACGCTTCGCCTCCGACAATGCCTGCACATGTTCCTCATCCGTATGCAGATGGTACATCGGGCCAAACAGCAATGCCAGATCAAAACTGTCATCTGCAAACCGTCTGAGTTTTAACGCATTACCCTGATAGGCTTTCACATTGGCACCTTTTTGCTTTAGAATACCCAGATTATATTTGACCAGTTCCACCGCAGTGACATCATATTCCTCGGCAGCGAGTGCCACGCTGTAGCGCCCTGTACCGGCACCGATATCGATGATACGCAGCGGCACATCCGTATCCTGCCCTGCTTTCAGCAGATCCAGATAACGGTGGATATAGTGCATCGTCGTATGATACTCGACCTGTCCATGACGGCTCTGCAGACGTTTTTCCTCATTAAATTTATTATAATACTGTTCTAACTCTGTCAAATTACAGCTCCTTTTTACAATAAACGTGTCGTCCACTGTGAGCAGTCCCACACATCCGTCGCAAGTCCTTCATAAAACTCCGGTTCATGGCAGACCATGAGTATGCTGCCCTTGTATTCCAGCAATGCACGTTTTAGTTCATCTTTTGCCTCGACATCCAGATGATTCGTCGGCTCATCGAGCAGCAGAATATTCGTCGCACGGTTCATCAACTTGCACAGCCGCACTTTCGCCTGCTCACCTCCCGACAGCACTCGTACCTGACTCTCGATATGCTTAGTCGTCAACCCGCATTTGGCCAGCGCACTGCGGATCTCGTACTGTGAATATGCCGGGAATTCTTTCCAGATCTCCTCGATACAGGTCGTCGTGACCGACTGGTCCATCTCCTGCTCAAAATATCCGATCTCCAGATAATCACCGAGTTCCACCTGTCCCTGCAGTGGCTTGATCAAGCCTAAAATACTCTTTAGCAAGGTCGTCTTCCCGATTCCGTTCGCGCCGGTCAGTACGATCTTCTGTCCGCGCTCCATCTGCAGATTCAGCTCTGTCGAAAGCGGTTCATCATATCCGATCACCAGATTTCTGGTTTCAAATATATATCTGCCAGGTGTACGCGCCATCTGGAAATCGAACTCCGGCTTGGGCTTCTCTGCCGCCAGTTCAATGACATCCATCTTGTCCAGCTTCTTCTGTCTCGACATCGCCATATTGCGTGTCGCCACACGAGCCTTGTTACGCGCCACAAAGTCCTTTAGATCTGCGATCTCTTTTTGCTGCTTATTATAAGCAGCCTCCAGCTGCGCCTTTTTCATCTCATAGACTTCCATAAATTTATCATAGTCACCCACATATCGGTTGAGCTGCTTATTGTCCATATGATAGATCAGATTGACGACGCTGTTGAGAAACGGCACATCATGCGAGATCAGTATAAATGCATTTTCATAATCATTCAGATACCGTTTCAGCCATTCGATATGCTCTGCATCCAGATAATTTGTCGGCTCGTCCAACAATAAAATATCCGGTTTCTCCAACAACAGTTTCGCCATCAGAACCTTCGTTCTCTGACCACCACTCAGATCCGTGACATCCTTGTCCAGCCCCAGATCCAGAATGCCGAGTGCCCGGGCGACTTCTTCCACCTTGGCATCGATCATATAAAAATCATGCATCGTCAGCAGATCCTGAATCGTGCCCGCCTCAGCCATCATCTCATCCATCTCTTCCGGTGACGCCTCGCCGAGCTTTTCATAGATCTGATTCATGTTTGCTTCCATCTCAAACAGGTAATCAAACGCTGATTTTAACACAGATTCGATCGTCATTCCTTTCGTGAGCGCCGTATGCTGATCCAGATAACCGACACGGACATTTTTCGCCCACTCGATCCTGCCTTCATCCGGCATCAGTTTGCCGGTGATGATATTCATAAATGTGGATTTTCCCTCTCCGTTGGCTCCCACCAGTCCAATATGCTCACCCTTCAACAGGCGGAATGATACGTCTTCAAATATCGCACGATCACCAAAGCCGTGTGATAAATGCTCGACATTTAATATACTCATCGCTTTTTCTCCTAATTCTTTTGTTCTGATCCCTCGGCAACATCTAACACATATGCGAGAAAGCCTTCACAGCCTCTCACGATATCCTGATACGTTGCCTCAAAGTCCCCGGTATACCACGGATCCGCGACATCCCGCGCTTCGCTCAGGCGGTGCCGCTTCTCATAATCCGCAAACGACAGCATCTTATAGATCTTGCCTTCCTCATCCGAGCCACCCGCGATCCGGATCATATTGCGAATATTGGCGCTGTCCATGCCGATCAGATAGTCGTAATACAGATAATCATCCCGCGTCATCTGTCTCGCCCGATGCGGTATGACCGGTATCCCTGCCTGTCCGAGTCTGCGCACAGTCCCATAGTGCGGGCCTTTGCCGATCTCCTCGCGGCTCGTCGCCGCCGAATCGATCTCAAACAGAGATTCCAGATTAGCACGATTTACCATATATGTAAATACGGATTCTGCCATGGTGGAACGGCAGATATTGCCGTGGCAGATAAATAATACTCTAATCAATGCTCTAAAACTCCTTAAAACGCTGTATTTACGCCACTTCTATGATATTCTCCGGCAGAACGTATTCCGCTTTTTCTTCGCATATAGTGGCATAAATTGGTATATTTTCTCATCCAAATTTAGTAAAAATCTTAGTAAAACATCTCGATTTTCTCATTTTACTAAAGACTTTTCCACTTAGGATTTTGCTTAATTGTACACATTTCCTATGCTTCCACACACGATAATGCAGTAACTCGGTCAATTTCGTTTTTTACATCATCAAGACCTACATGAGTGTATGTATTCAATGTTACGCCTATATCTGCATGTCCCATCAGGTATTGAAGTGTCTTAGGGTTCATTCCAGACTTAACCATATTGCTGCAGTAAGTATGCCTACATACATGAGGTGTTACTTTGGGCAATTCCTCTTTATAAATGCTGTTGTATTTAGTTATAATATGTTCAAAATATTTTTCCCAATGCAGAGCTACCATTGGCATATCATTTTTATCCAGATAAAGGAATCCATGATACAGCTTTCCGTTCTTATCCCTGACCGTAGGCTCTATCTTTGGTCTTTTTTTCTTGGCAATAATACATTCGAAGCACTCTCTTACTTCCTTTGTCATTGGCAGAAATCTTACGCCATCTGGAGTTTTGGTGTCTTCAATAATGTACTCCATATCTCTTTTTCTCTGTAACTGATGATCCACCCTTATTGTACCACTTTCAAAATCAATATCTGACTTTTGCAGACCAACAAATTCTGAAATACGCAGTCCAGTTTTGAAAAGAATATAAATGCCCTCATAATATCTGCTGAAATGTTTATCATTCTTGACAAACTCAAGTAAAGCTCTCTCCTGTTTTCTGGTTATTGCTTCTCTGGTAACACTGTCATTAACAACAACTGTTGATAGTTGAAATTCAAACGGATTCTTGCGTAAAAGTTCATCATCTACTGCCATTTGAAAAGCTGGTCTGACAACTCCCCGTATGCTGTGAATAGAACTGTATCCTCTGCCATCTGCCTGTAACTTAATCAACCATTCTTTCGCATCAGACAATTTAATGGTATCAATACGCTTCTGCCCAAAATCCTCTTTCGCAATAATATTGATTACAAAATTGTAATTAGCTTGTGTATTATGGCGAACCCCTGTCTTTTGTCTAATGTACTTTTTTACCAGTTCAAGGACTGTCAAATTGCCCCCATAAGGAGTAATGCCATCCTCTATTTCTCTTAGGACAATTTTTTCTTTTTCTCGAAGTGACTGACAAGGTCTACGTCCGACTGGCAAGGAATCTGTCGGCTCCAGTTTCCAGCTATACAAGAATTTCTGCTTTCCATAACAATCTGTATATACAAACGCATATCTTCCGTCTGCTCTTTGGCTTTCTCCGTTACGCAAAATACGACCCTTTTTATCTCGTCTTTTCTGGTCACGTTTTCTTTCGTTCAAACGCCTTCGCTCCTTTCCACGAAGAAACCCTAGCACGATAGGACAATTATATCATACCAGGCTTTCTTTTTCCACTTTAAAGTATTAAATTATCTTTGTTTTTTCAATCAAAGGGATGTAATCTGATTAAGAAAAGTTTCAAATTTTTGTCTATTTATCAATGATTTATTCCCCACCTGAACCGTAAAACAATATTCCGTATCCATATTCTCTGCAATCAATGATCTTATCTTCTTTTCTCCAATCCCAAAATACTGTACTGCTTCATCTACAGTCAGCATATACTTTTCCCATATCGGCACAGACATTTTGCCTGCTGTTATATTTGTATTTATCGCCAACACCTCCATTTCACTAATTCTCTGCATGACTTTATCTGCCCATGACAACCACGAAAACTTTTCCCAACTCTCATCAGCAGACAAATCTTTTTAAAAATACAGTACAGGTGGCAGCTCATTACACCGCCCACATCGGTATCGCACCGTCAATCCTTGTTGACCGGAAATCTCCGGAAGTATCATTATTAAAAATATGTATCATCGCCCTGTGCAACTGCTTCACTTTTTGCCAGACATTTATCGCTCCTTGTCTTTACTTCAATACCCTATTTCAGCATTTCTTCATATAAGAACCTTCCTTATTTGTATAGGAAAGCAGACAGCTCTTGGCGTATCCGCATAGTGGCTCCACATATTCCACACGTCCTGCACGCATTTGTCTATAAAATTGTCAAGGTACACTTACAGGCTTCCGCCTGCATTTTGGATAAAATCAACTCCGGACTTATCAGTCCAAAAAGCACATAAACCACTTCCGTCTGCTATGAACGGTGTTGTAAAAATTATGTGCTTTACAAGAATGACAAGTTTAGAGTTCCAGTTTATCCGGCCCATACTTGCGGATAAGCTGAAATAAAACTTTTTTATGTATTCCATCTGCCAGCCCATACATTTCATGCAAAACTTTCAATTCAAGTGGTGTTAATGTATTCATATATGGTTTGTAATTATCCCCAACAAAAATCCCACCATCTCCTCCCTGTCTTGTATAGATTGGAAAACCAAGAGATAAAGCCTGAATATCATTTTGTATCGTGCGAACGGTAACATTAAATTCTTCTGCCAATTCTTTCGCCGTGATGCGACGTCTAACCATTAGAATACTAATTATTTCAGCTCTGCGACCTGCTGTATTCATGCTTTACCTCCTTTCTGTAAATTCTCCTATCTCATTGTAAAAAATGAACCGGAAAAAACCTTTCATATTCAGATAAGCTTTTTCTCCCAATCGCTTTCGATACAATCAGGGCTTACTTTTACATATCCAAAAGTTCCTATCTCCTCCGCTTTCTCTTATTGACTTTGCTATTTTCTGTTGCTAAAACCTTTTATGGATAAAATCATAAATTTATAAAAACACTCAAACTGCTATGGAGCTTCACGGGCATCTCTTGCCTGCAATAAGCCGTGGCAGTTTTTTTATTGCTTATGCCAGTAGCTCTACGAAGTCGGACAGCCTAAAGCCAGTCCGAATAATAGGCAGTAACGCCTTTATGTGTTGTTGAACACTCGCCTAAGCTCGTACAACACGCAAACTTCCTACGGACAGTTTGCCAAAGATAGCAAGCACTGCCTGTGTTCCCTCACAGGCACCATTTCCACAAGTTCCTGCCATTCAGAAACTTGAAAAACTGGCTTGCAATGGGCATATCCCCCTGACCCCCTGATGCTTCCAAAATCAGTAATTGCCAAACCGGAATTTCTGATTTTAGTACACAAAAATACTCACCGCCGGAAACGGCATATTACAAAATCTTCTATCTTAAATATGGAAGGGAAAGGATGAAGCAATGGCACAAAGAGAACGACAAAACGAACTGAAAATCTATCTGAGCGATGACGAGCAGTACATACTCGAACAGAAATTTAAAATCTCCGGCATGAAAAGCAAATCTGCCTTTATCCGGCATATGATTCTGTACGGATATGTCTATGACGTAAACTATGAACACTTGCGGGAATACAACACACTTCTCGCCCGTATCGGCAATAACTTAAACCAGATTGCCAAGCGGATGAACGCAACCGGGAATGTGTATGAAGCCGATGTCAAAGAAGTAAAGGAGCTGATGAAACAGGTATGGCAATCACAAAAATCCATGCTATCAAAGCAACCGTCCATAAAGCAGTAGCTTATATTTGCAACCCTGCAAAAACCGATGAAAGTATCCTCATTTCTTCCTTTGGATGCAGTCCTGAAACGGCAGCTTATGATTTCAAGTTTACCCTGTCAAAAACCAATCAGGCTGATCCAAACAAAGCCTTTCATCTGATACAATCTTTCATGCCCGGCGAGGTATCCTATAAAGAAGCTCATCAAATCGGCATAGAGCTTGCTGACAAACTTTTGGAAGGAAAATACTCTTATGTTGTGGCTACCCATATTGACAGAGAACACGTCCATAACCACCTCATTTTCTGTGCTGCAGATAACATCAATCATGAAAAATATCACGATTGTAAAAAGAGTTATTACCATATCCGGAAGTTAAATGATGAACTATGTAACGAGCATCAGTTATCAGTCATTTCTCCCACTGAGCAACATGGAAAGAAATACAGGGAATGGCTTTCTGACAACAACGGTTCTTCATGGAAAGCCAAGCTCAAAACAGACATTGATGAAGCTGTACGGGCAACCGATTCTTATGAGGATTTTCTTGAACTCATTCGGGCAAAAGGTTATGAAATAAAAGGCGAAACCTTTGCTGAATCTGACTTAAAATATATTGCCTTCCGCCCTCTTGACAGAGAACGTTTTGTCCGTGGCAGCGTCAAATCTCTGGGGGTGGAATACACCAAAGAGCGTATTAAAGAACGTA
This sequence comes from bacterium, assembly GCA_050872965.1. Classification (GTDB taxonomy): domain Bacteria; phylum Bacillota; class Clostridia; order Lachnospirales; family Lachnospiraceae; genus W0P33-017. The sequence goes on from JBNMHW010000085.1 coordinate 12,983, forward strand.
TCGAATCAAAGAGTCTGGTGCAGCCACAAAAGCGTGTTCCTTTTCCTCGAAAATCAAAACCTATTGCCAGAGACTTTTCTTCCAAAAGGCTCATTGACACCTCTGAGGAAAAATTTGAACACAGTCCCGGTTTAAAGCATTGGGC
>JBNMHW010000086.1:0-12410 GCA_050872965.1 bacterium
TTCTGGATGTTTCCGGCAGTCTGTCTGGTGGAATCAGCCAGTGTGCGGATCTCGTCTGCGACTACCGCGAAGCCCTTGCCGGCATCACCTGCTCTGGCAGCCTCGATCGATGCATTCAGTGCCAGCAGATTTGTCTGGCTGGATACGCTCAGGATCTCGTCTGTCAGGTCATTGACCTTTGATACGCTCTTGCTGTCTGCGATCGCCTGCTCCAGTGCGGAGATGATGCCGCCGATGATATCACCGGTGCTGTCTTTGCTCTGCTGGGCGGCTTCTTCGAGTTCTTTTGCACGGGATTCCATCTCACCGGCATAGTTATTCATGGATTCTGTCTCTTCCGCAATGCCGGATACCTGCTGGCTGACATTGGATACCTCGTCGTTTACATTGGTTGTGGTAGAAGAGATCTCCTCCATAGTCGCTGACAATTCCTCCAGAAGTGAGGAAATATCGGAAGCATTGCCGCTGGCGGTGCCTACGCTGCCATATACAGTGTTGACAACGCTGCCGAGGTGATCGGCGTTGGAAGCAATCTGTGACATAATGTTCTGCAATGTTTCGATAAATACGTTAATACCTGCTGCGAGACGGCCGAGCTCATCTTTGGATTTGACATTGACACGCACGGTCAGATCACCCTGTCCGGCCTGAATATCGGATACGATCTTGTCTAAGCTCTGCGTGGTCTTCTTGATCGGACGAACAACGCTGGCATTGATCAGCAGTAAGGCGAGTACGGCGATCACGATACCGACGATCGTAGAGGCGATCGTGACGATGACTGCACGCTCATAGCTTGCGTATTGTGCGGCTACCTCTGCATCAATCATCGTCTGGATATTGGACTTCATCGTCTGGAGCTGTTCCTGCATGGTATCTGCGCTGCTCTGCATCAGGTTCGGAACGTAGGACTGTGCGAGCTTTTTCATCATGCTGTAGCTGAGCTGTTCGGCTGTCTGGTATGTATAGGTGTACATCTCATAATTATTGCGGAAATCTTCGATCAAAGCCTTGTCTTCCTCGGAGGTAATGCCTGATTCGTAGGTCGCGAGGGCATCCTCGATCTCCGCAAATAACTCTTCGGCCTGCGCCTGATATTTTTCCATATAAGGCTTGTCCTCGGAGAGACAGTGCGCATAGATCAGTCGCTGCAGGTCACCGAAATCGGCGATCGCAGTCTGGAGTGCATTCTGCGTGGGCATGCTCGAATCTGTTAACTGTGTGATGCTGGCCTGCATTTTCTGCATGCTGCTGATATTTATAAGACCGGATGCAATGATCACCAGCGTCAATGCAAGAAGCGGGATCAGGATCTTGACCTTGATGCTTCTCGTGGGGTGATGTGCTCCTTTGGTTTTCGGCTTCTGTTTTTTTCCGGCTGCCTTGATCGGCTTAGATGAAGCTTTTTTGACTGCCTGTTCCTTCTTCGCAGTTTTTTCTTTTTTTGCAAAAGATGTGTGTGTTAGCTTGCTCATAGCTGCCTCCTAATAGTAATGTATTAAACGAACTACATATTGATATACATTATAGCATAATACAGCGAAAAAGGGGAATACATTTTTTGCGTTTTGCACGATGATTCAGAAATGTTTCGGAATTATTTGTACATGATAGATGAAATCGTGTAAAATAATTTTATGAAGATACTGTGAAAATCATTGATTTTGCTTGCAATTCAAATAAAATATACGATAATGATTTTAGCAATAATAATTTTAATAGGATGAGTGGGTTGGATATGAATCGGGAATGTGTGGTAGACGGATTTTCTTTTGAATCGGAGGATGTGCTGGCAGAGGCCAAAAAGGAGCAGGACGGTGTCCGTTATATGAAGGCGCATATGGATCTGGAACATCCGGAAAAGGTATTGCAGATCTATCAGAAGATGATTGAACAGCAGATGTTTCAGACGGCTGTCGGGCGGGCATATCTGCGCGAACTGCAGGATTATCTGCACACGATGCCGCAGATCAGAAACGATCAGATACCGCCGATACCGGTCGGTGATACGATCCGGGTCGTGGATGCGTCCGGGACGACGGATGCGTTGCGGAAAGAAAATGAAAAGAGCCGGAAAGCCTTCCGCTGGTCTGTTGCGATCAACTGTATCGCTGTAGCGGTGATCGTAGTGATGTTTGCGATCGCGGCGAGCAGCAGCAGCCCGACCATACTCAATTATGAAAATAAACTGATAGATAAATATTCCGAATGGGAGCAGCAGTTAGATGAGCGCGAGAATGCCATCCGGGAGAAAGAAGGGATGATAGATGGGGACAACGATTAAGATACTGGTAGTCGATGATGAGAGCCGCATGCGCAAGCTGGTGAGGGATTTTCTGGTAAAAAAGGGTTATGATGTCGTGGAAGCCGGTGACGGCGAGGAAGCGTTGGACATCTTTTATGCGGATAAAGAGATCTCACTCATCATTCTGGATGTCATGATGCCGAAAATGAACGGTTTTGAAGTGTGCAGGGAGATCCGGGAGCATTCGAAAGTTCCTATTATCATGCTGACGGCAAAGGGCGGAGAAAGTGATGAATTGAATGGATTCGAGCTGGGTGTGGATGAATATATATCCAAGCCGTTCAGCCCGAAGATACTGGTCGCACGTGTGGAGGCGATCCTGCGGCGTACCAATCATACAGATGAACCGCAGATTCTCACTGCCGGAGCGATCACGATCGACCAGTCGGCGCACATTGTTACGATCGATGGCAGACAGGTAGATTTAAGCTACAAGGAATTTGAACTGCTTACCTATTTTATAGAAAATGCAGGTATTGCTCTTTCACGGGAAAAAATATTGAACAGCGTGTGGAATTATGATTATTTCGGCGATGCGAGAACGATCGATACACATGTGAAGAAGCTCAGGAGCAAGATGGGCAGCCACGGAGATTATATCAAGACGATCTGGGGCATGGGTTACAAATTTGAGGTGAATGAATAGGAGTATGATAAAACATATGAAGCGGCAGATGAAACGTTCCCATAAACGATCGATCTCAACACAGGTCGGGATGGTGATCATCGCACTTGTGACCGGCACAGTTTTACTGTGCTGGTTTTTAAATACGACCTTTCTGGGACATTATTACAGCAGGATGAAGATCGCGCAGTTGGAGAGCGGCTACAACGAGATCGACCGCGCGGCCAGAAATGAAAAACTGAACGATGATGAATTTGACATACAGTTCGACCGTATCAGTGCGAACGGAAATATTGAGATACTGGTCGTGACATCCGACGGAACCGTGGTGCGTTCGACTTCCAATGACAGCCTGAACCTGATCCGGCAGTTCATGGATGTCTTGTTTGGTGCGGCTACGGATAACGGCCGCCGGGAAGTGGCGCTCACCGATAATTACAAGATCCTGCAGGTGACGGATAACCGGATGGCATCCGAATATCTGGTATTGTGGGGAACGTTAGAGGACGGCAATCTGGTGATGATGCGTACCGCACTGGAGAGCATCAGGGAGAGCGTCGACATTGCTAACCGCTTCCTAGCATATATCGGTATATGCGGGGTATTGGTCAGCATGCTCGTGGTCATGGCAGTGACGCAGCGGATCACACGGCCGATCAAACGGCTCACGGAGATCGCCGGGCAGATGTCCGAGCTGGATTTCAGCGCAAAATATGAGATCGGAAATGACAGTCAGGAGATCGAACAGCTCGGTATCTATATGAACCGGCTGTCATCGACACTGGAGCATGCGATCAGTGAACTGAAAACGGCAAATAACGAGTTGAAGAGTGATATAGCGAAAAAAGAGCAGATCGATGAGATGCGCAAGGAATTTTTATCAAATGTGTCCCATGAATTAAAGACTCCGCTTGCACTCATTCAAGGCTATGCGGAAGGACTGAATGAGTGTATCAATGACGATGCGGAGAGCCGCAGTTTTTATTGTGATGTCATTATGGATGAGGCGGGCAAGATGAACCGGATGGTACAGAAACTGCTCACACTCAATCATCTGGAATTCGGCAATGAGCCGATCACGATCGATCGGTTTGACATCACGGAGCTGATCCGCGGAGTGATCGAAAATAATTCACTGCTGCTGCAGCAGAGTGAGATACGACTGGTATTTGATGAGACCGAAAGCTATGTCTGGGGCGATGAATTCCAGATCGAGGAAGTCATGACCAACTATCTGAGCAACGCGATGCATTATGCATCGGGGGAAAAGCTGATCCGTATTTTTTATACAGTCAGGGAGGATGTCCTGCGGGTCAGTGTGTTCAATACGGGTAGTCATATACCGGAGGAGGATATCGCACATATCTGGGATAAATTTTATAAAGTGGATAAGGCGAGGACGAGAGAATACGGTGGCAGCGGCATCGGTCTGTCGATCGTAAAAGCGATCATGGATTCGCATCACAGGACATGTGGAGTGTGCAATCAGGCGGACGGAGTAGAATTTTGGTTTGAATTGGACAAAAATGCTGTTGCACCGACCGATAAAGAATGATACCATAGATAACATAGGCAGCACAGGAGGAAACCATGGAACGGTTCAAGAGAGACATAAAAAAGAAGCTACTCCTCGGCGGATTGCTGGGTGCATGTGCGGGTGTATTGTGCGGATGCGGGGAGGAACCCTATGAACTGCAGGAGAATGAACAGGAGATCATCGTAAACTATGCGGCTCATATCGTTGCAAAATATAATGTAGAGCAGCCGGAAGGTTATCAGTATGTATATATCCCCAAGGACGATGAGACTGCGGAGGATGAAGCGTCAGAGGATACGGCAGATGAGACAGCGCAGGAGAATCCGGATACACAGGATGCCGCAGCGCAGATGCCGGATAGCACGGAGACAGTTGATGGCACGCAGCAGAATACGGAAACTACGCTGAGTGAGGCATTGGGATTGAAAGAAATACAGGCGGTCTATACCGGAGCTGAGCTGACGGATCAGTATGCCGGTACGGTTGTACCGGAGAGCGGTAAACAGCTGCTGATGTTACATGTGACCCTTCAGAATCCGACGGACAAGACGCAAAAGTGTGATATACTCTCAATTTTGCCGACATTTCGTGTGAAGGTCAATCAGACGACAGAGGCGACCTCGGAGCTTACGATCCTGCCGGACAATCTGGCTACATGGGAAACGGATCTGAAAGCGGGTGCATCAGAGGATACAGTCATTATTTTCCAGGTGGATCAGACCGCGGTCACGCAGGTCGATCAGTTGGAGCTGGAGGTACAGACAGAAAAACAGACATCCCGTGTCGTATTTTTGTAAAAAACCGAAAAAATAAGTACAATTATATTTTGATTTATGGTACAATGGATATAAGTAATGAGCAGTGCATGGCATTGCAGGTTTGGGAGGAGACATTTATATGGACACAAATATTTTGTTGGAGAACGGAACAAATGAATTGGAGATTCTTGAGTTCACATTGAACAACAATCATTATGGTATCAATGTGGCGAAGATTCGTGAAATTTTATCTTACCAGCCGGTAACACCGATTCCGAATGCACAGCCTCAGGTAGAAGGTATTTTCATGCCGCGTGATGCGATGATTACGGTTATCAACCTGAAAAAATGTCTGTCACTCGCGATTGAGGGAGAGCAGAAGGGTCTGTTCATCATTACGAACTTCAACAAGCTGGATCTGGCGTTCCATGTAGATGAGGTCATCGGTATTCACAGAGTATCATGGGCAGATATTATAGAGCCTGATTCAACGATCAATGCCGGAGAGGACGGCGTGTCTACAGGAGTCATCAAACTCGGAGATAAGCTGGTCATTATCCTTGATTTCGAGAAGATCGTTACGGACATCAGTCCGGATACCGGATTGAAGGTGAGCGATATCGAGGCACGCGGAGAGCGTCAGAGATGTGATTCGCCGATTCTGATGGCGGAGGATTCACCGCTTTTGAGCAAGCTGATCACCGACTGCCTGAAAAAGTCCGGTTACACAAATATCAATGTCAACCCGAACGGAAAAGAAGCATGGGATAAGCTGCAGCAATACAAAAAAGAAGGTACATTGAAGGACAATGTTCATTGTATCATCACAGATATAGAGATGCCGATCATGGACGGACATCGTCTGACAAAGTTAGTAAAATCAGACAGCGAGTTAAAGAATATTCCATTGATTATTTTCTCATCACTGGTCAATGAAGAGATGCGGCGCAAAGGTGAGGCGCTTGGCGCGGATGCGCAGTTAACCAAGCCTGAGATCGGACAGTTGGTAGACACGATCGATCAACTGATTGACCGCGCGGATATGTAATCACAGTAGATAGAAAAAGAAAAACAGGTGAGAGCGTTCTGAAATGCATACATTTCGGACACTCTCACTTTTCGTGAAATGCATCTGACGGAAGCTGCGGTGGCGGAAACGGCAGATGGCAATGCAAGTGAGAAAAGGAGGGAGTCTTTTGCGGAATAATGAGGATTATCTGGACAGCCTGCTCAACAATGTAACAAAAAAGCTGAGTGAGTTCGATGAAGATTTTGAACAGAAAAAACAGGCGGCTGATCCTTATATGACCAAGAAAAACCTACCGCCCAAGACGATGAAGGCACTGGAGAGCGTGCGTGAGAACCAGTTTTTGCGTGAGTTTGAGAACGAACTGGATCATGAGGATGCAGATCAGTTTTTGGAGGAATTCGAGTCAGAGCTGCAGGATGAAGCACAGGAATTCGAACGGACGAAGGAAGCACAGAGCGCAGATGATGACGATGCGTACATGGATCAGATCGAGCAACTGGTGAATGAATCACAGGCGGAGCCGCAGGTCGATCACGATCCGTTTGAGTCGGCAGCGGCAGAAGAAACACAGGAAGATGCAGATGCGGAGCCTGAGATCGATTTTTCGGATCTGTCTGCGTTTGAGATGGATGATCCGGCAGATTCCGAACAGCCGGACGAAGAGGATGATCAGCAGATTTCAGAACCGGATCTGATGCTGAGTGACGATGCACCGGACGCAGATCCGTTTTCAGATCCTGTACAGGAGGACGATGCCAAATTGCCGGAGGGCATGGAGGCGCTGGGCGATCTGTTTCATGATGATCAGGATGATCTGTCGGGTGGTTTGGGCGATCTGGGGCTGTCGGATGATTCGGACGAGGAGCCGCTGCTGTCAGAGGATGGTGATGACAATCTGAGTGATGATGATATCTTAAAGCTGCTCAACGGAGAGAGTGAAGATGAAGCATTGTCTGATATTGGCAAGATGCTGGAGGCAGATGATCAGTCCATCTCGTTGGAGGATCTGAGCGCAGAACCGGAGAATCTGTCACTTGCGGCAGATGCGGTAGAACAGTCTCAGGCACAGAAACAGCCGAAAGAGAAGAAAAAGAAGAACGGATTTTTTGCAAAGCTCATGGATCTGCTGTTTGGTGAGGATGATGAAACTCAGGATAACACAGATGTAGAAGAAACAGGCAGTCTGGAAGGCATTTCAGACGAAAATCTGGAGATCCTGCGCGCCATGAACGGCGATATGATGGAGGCACCGGCGGATAAAAAGACAAAAAAGAAGAAAGCCAAAAAAGAGAAAAAGAAAAAGGAACCCAAGCCGAAAAAAGAAAAGAAGCCGAAGGAGCCGAAGCCAAAGAAAGAGAAAAAACCGAAAAAGCCAAAGGAAAAAGGACCGAAGGAGAAACCGCTCCCGCGCGGACCGGTCATTATGATCTGGCTGCTGGCCTTGTCGGTATTTGCACTGGTGATGATCGGTAATCATCTGCTCACAAACGGAAATGCACTTCGCGTGGCACAGCAGAGCTTTGACAGCGGAGATTATGTCGGCAGCTATGAGGCGCTGGCAGGAATGAAGATCGGCGACAGCGAACAGGAGCTGTATGAGCGCGCGAAAACGCTGGCCGGTGTGCAGGAGGAACTGGATGCATATTATCCGATGATGGAAGTGCGCAAATTCGATCTGGCACTGGATTGTCTGGTGCGTACGATCGGCAGAGCAGACCTGCATATGGCAGAAGCCGAGGAGTGGGGTGTCACTACACAGATGAACGCACTCGTTACGGAGGCTTCCCAGCAGTTACAGGATCAGTTTAATGTGACTGAGGAGAAAGCCCGTGAACTCTATGCGATCGACAACCGTGATGACTATTCGCTGGCACTGGATGAGGTGCTTCAGGGGCTCGGATTAAAATAGGAGGATCGTGATGGAACACAAGTTTATTACAATCGGCGAAATCATGCTTCGTCTCACACCACCGAACTATGACAAAATTCGCATGACACAGTCATTCGAGGCGAGTTACGGAGGTGCGGAGGCAAATATCGCACTGGCACTCGCTAATCTGGGTGTGGATGCTACGTTTTTTTCGGTAGTTCCAAACAACAGTCTGGGAAAGAGTGCGATCCGGATGCTGCGTTCCTACGATGTCCATTGCACACCGGTGATCCTGTCGACGCCGGAAGAGACTCCGACGCACCGCCTTGGCAGCTATTATCTGGAGACCGGATTTGGAATCCGACCGAGTCAGGTCATCTATGACAGAAAACATAGTGCGATTACAGAATATGATTTTTCAAAGGTAGATCTGCGGGCTCTGTTGTCAGGTTTTACGTGGCTGCATCTGAGCGGTATCACACCGGCGCTGGCACCGAATTGTAAAAAGCTGGTGATGGATGCGTTGATCACGGCAAAGGAGCTGGGAATCACGGTCAGCTTTGACGGTAATTTCCGCAGTACCCTGTGGACATGGGAAGAAGCCAGAGATTTCTGTACGGAGTGTCTGCCGTATGTGGATGTGCTCATCGGAATCGAGCCGTATCATTTGTACAAGGATCCGGAACATCCCGAAAAGGGAGATGTGAAGGATGGCATACCGATGCATCTGAGTTATGAGCAGGAGGATGAGATCTTTTCTGCATTTGCAAAACAGTATCCGAATATCAGATACATTGCCCGTCATGTGCGCTATGCACACAGCGGAAGCGAGAACAGCCTGAAGGCATATCTCTGGTATGAAGGAAAAACATATGAGAGTAAAATGTTTACCTTTAATATTCTGGATCGCGTAGGCGGCGGAGATGCATTCGCCTCCGGTCTGATCTATGCCATGATGCATGATTATGAGCCGGATGATATGGTCAATTTTGCAGTGGCAAGCAGTGCGCTCAAGCATACGATCCGGGGCGATGCTAATATCACGGATGATGCAGAGGCAATCAAAAATCTGATGAATATGAATTATGATATTAAGCGGTAGAGACATGGCTGGATGGTGAATGTGCTTCTGGCGGGATAAAAATTGAACCGACCTTCAAAAGATAGATTTTTAATCTAACTTAGAAGGTCGGTTTTTTCGTTAAAAATATATACAATGACAGGATGTGTCCTATCAGTCTGCTAAAATAAAGATGCGATGAAATCTATGATGACTGACCGGAAGCGTCATCAGGCATATAGGTGATGATGTCCTCTATCGAACAGTCCAAGACTTCGCACAGATGATCGAGCGTGTATGTTGTGATACTCGCGTTTTTCTTAATTCTGTTAATTGTATTGGAATTAATACCATTTTTATGAATCAGATGATAAATGGTAATATTCTTTTCTTTAATTGTATTCCAGAAAGGTTCATAGGAAATCATGATGCAGTCTCCTCCAATATTATTGTATGGAGATGTGGTGAAAATGAGTATAGATAATAATTTATCTATATTTTGTTGAACAAAAAGCAGAGTTGAGCTATAATTATCTTACATTAATTGGAAATTACATTGCGTTTTTAGATAGTGTGTCGTATAATTACTTTATCACGGTAAAGTGGATGAATAATAAAAAAGAATGATCGAGAGTGACAGAATCTGTCTATGCAAAAAACTATACTGACCTTAAAAGGCAGGATAGAGAGCCTGTATGGAAGAACAGAAATAGATGGCAGACAGGAGGAGTTACGAATGGATAGAGAGGACTGGAATGGGAATACGGATAAAGCAAATGTGGATAAGGTCGAGCGTGTACTGGGTATTTATTCAAAACTGATCGGCGGAGAGATCGTGAACAAGGCGACAGAAGCAGTGCGCTATCATGTGAATGAGCGGAGTATCCAGCGAGATATCGACAGCATCCGGAACTTCATGGAGCAGCAGGTCGCAGACTCCGGAGTCGTCAATGAAGTGATCTATGATCGCAGCGAACAGGGCTACCGGCTTGAAAAACTTTATCAGCTCCAGTTCAGCAACAGCGAGATTTTGGCGATCTGTAAGATACTGCTCGACAGCCGCGCATTCACGAAAAAAGAGATGACTGTCATGCTGGACAAACTGCTCGACTGCTGTGTGCCAAAATCCAATCAGAAGCTCGTTCGGGAGCTGATCAGCAACGAAGAATACCACTACATAGAGCCACAGCACAGGACGCGGTTCATCGATCAGATGTGGGAGATCGGACAAGCCATCCAGCGGCATCAGTACATTGAGATTGAGTACAAGGGTATGAAAAACACGGATGTCAAAAAGCGAAAACTCCAGCCACTGGCGATCATGTTCTCAGAATACTATTTTTATCTGGCGGCATTCATTGATGATGAAAAGGTACGTGAGAAATTCAGCGTAGCAAACGACGCCTACCCGACCATCTACCGGATCGACCGGATCAGACACCTGCGGGTCTTAAATGAGCAATTCCGCGTGCCCTATACGAGCCGGTTCGAGGAAGGCGAGTTTCGCAAGCGTATCCAGTTCATGTACGGCGGCAGACTGCGCAAGATCCGCTTCCGCTACACCGGATACTCCATCGAAGCAATCCTCGACAGGCTGCCCACCGCCAAGATCGAGCGCGTCGATCAGGACGAGATGACGAATCGAACTGTCTACACTGTATCAGCAGAGGTGTTCGGTGATGGCGTGGATATGTGGCTGAGGAGCCAGGGGGAGAATGTGGAGGTCATCAAGTGAGCGGTTATTGATAAATACGTGAATCAATGGTGAAAAAATATGTAGAAAGGTACTGTAGTTTAACTATGGATTGATAGGAGAATTCGGTTATGGATGTTTTAAGATCATTCAAAAATATTGCAGGAAATGTGGATGCAGGGAATCTAATATTTGTAGCAGCATTAGCAGCTGTAGGGGCGGGAGTGAGTATCGCAATAGAGAAAATAGTTAAGCGTGCAAAAAGCGATACATCTGCTGGAAACAGTGCAGGAAATTTTACATCATTTGGTCAGCAGGCTGATGAACCTACGGTAAATTTCGTGTTTGGAACGGGAAGAAATCCAGAAGTAGGAGCGGGAATAAGGGAACCACGATGGGAGGAAGATGAAATACTTACTCCGTATAGGAGCGTAAATGATGAGTATAGTTTGTCGGGAGAGATGGTGGGAGACTACAAGGAGCGGCTTGTATGAATGCAAGTAATGGAGTATGTGTGTGGGAAAGATACATGATGGATTGGGGTGATCTGAAATGGTGTTATGAGAAAATGGAATAATTTTCAAATCAGTGAGTGCAGAAAAAACATTTATGCTATATCAGTAGAAATGTTCGGAGATGGCATGATATCTGGATGAGGAATTAAGGGGAGAAAGTGGAGACGATATTTGAAAATGAAAATTTGTCACAAAAAATGAGGCTATAATGAAAACTGGTATACATCATTCATTAAAAAGTATGGGAGACATATATGGGATATAAATTAGGTTCTTTTAATATGTATAAGTTCCAGGCATACAGATCTGATGATAGAATCAAAAAGGATTTAGATAAGATTGCCAACATTATTAGTAAGGAGCATTTTGATATTGTTGCAATGCAGGAGGTTTTTGACGAAAAACCAATGAATATGATATTGCAAAGATTAGGCAGACAATGGAAAGGTGCTTGGGCAAAACCAAATTCTCGCTCTGCACAGGCAGCAGAAGGGTATGCTTTCATATGGAATACAGACAGGATTATGCTTGCCAAAAGCATCACGGCTTCTGGCGAGAGAATATATTATCCTAGAATATATACACAGTATAGGATTGACAGAAAGAGCGGCCAAAAAGATTTAGTGAGAGATCCGTTTTATGGTCGATTTAAACCAAAATACGAAAATTTTGAAATTCGAATTATCAATACTCATATAATGTTTTCTAATGGTGATAAGGATGAACATGAAGATGATTCGATTCAGCTTAGTGATGTTGCTATGCGTAGAAACGAATTTGAGATTTTAGTAAAGAATATCTTAGCCAAAGAAAATACATGGAGATATGGTAACAATCTGACAGCATATACTATTTTAATGGGGGATTATAACCTGAATTTGAACAGAGACTGGACAAAGGGTCCTTATTTAATGACTGCTCAATAACAAAAAATGAGCTTAAATCCCTTGAAAATACGGAGTTCTCTTGTCAAAAGTAGTATAATAAGTGCAGGGAAAACAATTAAATCAGCACAAA
>JBNMHW010000087.1:0-12302 GCA_050872965.1 bacterium
GTCTGGGTGATCTTCTGGAGTGTCTGCTGGATCAACTGCAGTGTCTGTTCGATGGATTCTGTCATTTTTTCTGAAGTATTCTGGAGCTGTACCAGTGCCTTCTTGATCTGACCGGAGGAATCCTTGGTCTCTGTACTCAGCTTGCGGATCTCCTCTGCGACAACGGCGAAGCCCTTGCCGGCATCTCCGGCGCGTGCCGCTTCGATAGAGGCATTGAGTGCCAGAAGATTGGTCTGGGAGGAGATCTCCTCGATCGTTCCGGTCTCCTGTTTTACTGTTTCAAACTGTGCCTTGAAATCGATCAGTACATGCTCGACTTCCGTGGACAGATCGGACATGGTATGTGCAGTCGTGATCAGGCTGTCAAGATCTGAGGAACTGCTTTTTGCATGCTCGCTGGACTGGGTCGCCAGAGAAACCATATCACCGATCAGTGCGCTGACGTTCTGTACCTGATCGTTAATGCCGGTCGTCATATCAAGGGATGAATTCGTGTGGTTCTGAAGCGCTTCATTATTATCTGAGAGCTTGTTCATGCCGATCACGACCAGATCTGAGCCATGCTTGTTCTCGTTTGCGAGCTCCTGAACGACTGTGATGCCGTCCATCACGGTGTTGCTGGCGGTCTTGACCTTTTCTACGGTCGTCACGACCCGGTGCAGATCGTCCTTGATGCTGTCGTTCAAGGCTCCGTCTGCCTCATTCAGATGCCGGATAGACATGACATAGCAGATGTAGCATAAAATGAGACAGGAAGCCGCCAACTGATAATCCTTGACATCAGAGGCTGACTGAAAGCCGGACATATAGCGGTAGATGCAGCAGGCGACAATTCCCACGCAGTTGCCGATCCCGCATTTGATCATGAAACTCCGGTTTTTATAGATCACCAACAGACTGGTGACCGGAAGAATATATGTAAACGCGATCAATGAGTTGCTCGTGCATACGAGAAACAGGTAAAAGATGCTGTAGCCGATCGCCAGATCATATTTATAACGTTCATCGGCGAAACCCTTTACCCGCAGCAGGATCTCTCCGGCAATGATCGGAACCCAGCACAGCACTAAAAAGATCAGATAGCTGGAGGTCGGATACAGCCCCTGCGAAACATCTGTACCATAGTTGGCAGACAGTAATGCAGCAAATACGATCCAGATGATCCGCACTTTCCGGTTCGCTTTTTCTTTAAATAAATTCTCATCGTAGTTCATATGTGTTCTCCTTTGTATAGACAGCCACATTATAGGCTTTTTTTTCATCAAATTCAAGATGTTTCAGTTTCTTAAGCTTCATTTAAGGTAGGTATTGTATGCTGTGTTCAGAACAAAAAAGACGCAGAATTCAGAACTTGTTCGGAAAGGCAGGAAATATACTATGATTATTCGTAAATTGAGAAACAAAGAGAAAATATTAGCAGTTGTACTGGCAGCGGGCATCGCGGTATCCGCGGCAGCGGGAAATGCTGTTTTATCACACAGCAGCAGCGAGGCGCAGGCCGCAACGACAGACAGCCAGACGAGTCAGACGCCACCGGCATTACCGGATGGCAGTACACCGCCGACACCGCCGGACGGAGGCAGCGCACCGGGAGAAAATGGCAGCCAGCAGCCGGGCAATCCGCTGGATGGTGCGAATAGCAGTGCAGTCACAGAATACAGCGCAGCAAACACTTATACGAGTAACAAAACAATTAAGGGAAAGAAGATCACGTCGACCGGAACAGATGAGAATGCGGTGCTCGTACAGAACGGTGCCAAGGTCACGATCAATAAGAGTACGATCAAACGCAGCTCGACGAATAGTACAGGCGGCGACCAGTCAAGCTTTTACGGTGTAGGTGCGGCGGTGCTGACTACAGACGGTACGACAACGGTAAAGAATTCCAAGATCGTAACAAATGCCAAGGGTGGCGCAGGTGTCTTCTCTTACGGAGACGGCGTATCCTATGTGATGAATACAAAGATCACTACCAAACAGGATACTTCCGGTGGTCTGCATGTCGCCGGAGGCGGAAAATTGTACGCATGGAATGTGACAGCGACGACAAACGGACAGTCTTCGGCAGCGATCCGCAGTGACCGCGGCGGCGGAACGATGGTCATAAACGGCGGCACATATACGTCAAACGGTACCGGATCACCGGCGATCTACAGTACGGCGGACATCGCGGTAAAAGGTGCGACACTGAAAGCCACAAATTCGGAAGCTGCCTGCATCGAGGGACTGAATTCCATCCGCCTGTTCAACTGTGATCTGACCGGAAATATACCGACAAACAGCCAGAACGACTGTGACTGGAATGTAATCTTATACCAGAGCATGTCGGGTGATTCACAGATCGGAAACAGCACCTTTGAGATGAAGGGTGGCAGCCTGACAGCGAAAAACGGTGGCATGTTCTACACAACGAATACGGAATCTACGTTTATTTTGAAAAATGTGGACATTACCTATGCAAAGGACAATGACTTTTTCCTGAAATGTACCGGTAACAGCAATCAGAGAGGCTGGGGAACTGCCGGGGCGAACGGCGCAGACTGCTCCTTTACCGGTATCAAACAGAAGATGGAAGGGGATGTGATCTGGGATAGCATCAGCAAGCTGGACTTTTATATGACTTCGGGAAGTACACTCACCGGCGCAGTCGTAGATGATGAGAGTAATGCTGGAAATGGCGGAGACGGTTACTGCAGCCTGTATATTGATCAGACATCCAAGTGGGTCGTGACCGCAGACAGTACATTGACGAATCTGTACAATGCAGGTACAATCGTAGATGAAAACGGTGCCACCGTGACGATCAAGGGAACAGACGGCACCGTCTATGTGAAGGGTACGAGCAGCCTGGTGATTACCGTGAAGAGCTATTCGACAACGGTGGATCTCAGCGGTGCATCAAGTACTACAAAATGGTCTGACTATAAGGTGAGCAAAGAAAGTGAAGCGTAAATATTATGAGACTTTTACTGGCGGAGGACGAAAAAGAGCTGTCAAGCGCATTGAAGGTGATCTTAGAGCATAATCATTATGCGGTAGATGTGGTTGATAACGGCGTGGACGCGTGGGATTATCTGCAGGCAGATAATTATGATGGCGCGATCCTCGATGTGATGATGCCCGGTATGGATGGCATCACTGTTTTAAAAAAATTACGGGAGCGCGGGTCTGCGCTCCCTGTTCTGATATTGACGGCAAAAGCGGAGATCGATGACCGTGTGCTGGGACTTGACAGCGGAGCAGACGATTATCTGACCAAGCCGTTTGCGATGAAGGAGCTGCTCGCGCGTATCCGTGCGATCACCAGAAGACAGAAAGAGACAAAAGATGTTCATCTGCGGCTCGGCAATCTGACGCTGGATCAGGCGAACTTTCAACTGGAGACGGACAGCGGCAGTATTAGACTTCCGAATAAAGAGTATCAGATGATGGAACTGTTGCTTGCCAATGCAGGGCAGGTGATTTCCGCGGAGCGTCTGCTCGAACGGATCTGGGGATATGACAGTGATGCCGAGACCGGTGTCGTGTGGGTGTATATTTCCAGCTTGCGCAAACGGCTGGCGGGGTTGTCGGCAAATGTACAGATTAAAAGTATCCGCAATCAGGGCTATGTATTGGAGGTGGCAGAATGATCCGCCGACTCAGGTGCAGGTTTATCGCGGCAGCGATGGCAGCGACCTTTGCGGTGCTGTTTATCATGATCGGTGGGATGAATCTGCTCAATTATCATCGGCTGGTTGCGGATGCCGACCGGCTCACGCATATGGTCGCGGATCATGACGGCCATTTTGAGACGAAAAAGCCGCAGGATCAGCCGGAGAAAAAAGACAGACCGGGAGAATCCGGACATACGGACAAGGCGGGAAAACCGGATGGAAAAATGCCTGCGGAGACACCGTATACGACACGTTATTTTTCAGTACTGGTCACAGATGATGATACGCGGATCGTTGATCTGGATCATATCGCATCTGTGACAGAATCGCAGGCATCCACCTATGCACAGGCGGTTGCTGAACGTGGGACAGATCCTGGATTTTACAGAGCCTATCGTTACCGGACTGTGCAGACAACGGATGGTACGATGGTCATATTTGTTGACTGTGAAGCAGAATTAGATGTATTTGGTTCGACGTTGGCAGTGAGCGTGCTGATGTCTGCCGTCGGTTATGCGGCTGTTTTTGTGCTTGTACTGCTTTCGTCCGGAATCGTGCTTCGTCCGGTTCGTGAGAGCTATGAAAAACAAAAACAGTTTATCACCGATGCGAGCCATGAACTGAAGACACCGCTCACGATCATCGATGCCAATGTGGAGATATTGGAGCTCGAGCATGGAGAGGATGAGTGGACCGACAGCATCCACAATCAGATCCGGCGGCTGAGCGGACTGACGAACCAGCTCGTGACGCTGGCACGGATGGATGAGGAGGGGGACAGCCTGCAAAAAGAAGATTTTGATCTCACGGAGGCGGTCTATGATACCGCCAAGGGCTATCAGTCTGTGGCTCAGACGAGAGAGCTCCGGCTGCAGCTACAGCTATCGGACGCGGTGATCTGTCATGGACAGGAGAGCCGGGTACGCCAGCTTGTCGGCATTCTGCTCGACAATGCGTTCAAATATGCGACGGATGGCAGCAGTATCTGTGTAAAATTATATAAAAAGGGACGGCAGAGTGTATTTGAGATCAGTAATGAGGCAGATGGTCTCACTGAAGGGGAAAAGCCGGAACTGTTTGAGCGCTTTTATCGTTCAGACGCATCACGGAATTCAAAAACGGGCGGCAGCGGCATCGGACTTGCGGTGGCACAGGCGATCGTGACCGCGCATAAAGGAACCATCCGGGCATTCAGCCCGGACGGGAAGCGTCTGCATGTGATCGTAACATTATAAAATACGCTCAGTCCTTGACGTTTGCGAAACCGGAACGTATAATAGACTCTGTATGAATAGAAAGACTGTGTGTTTTATGAGCAGTTACGACAGATATATGGAGGAAATCAAATGGCACTGAGCAAAAAGCCGGTAAACGGCATGAAAGATATTCTGCCTGAAGAGATGCAGATCAGAGATTATGTGCAGGGTGTGATCAAGGACACCTACCGCAGCTTTGGCTTTACTCCGATCGAGACCCCGTGCATGGAGAACATTGGCAATCTCTCCAGCAAGCAGGGCGGCGAGAATGAGAAGCTGATCTTCAAGATCTTAAAGCGCGGAGAAAAGTTAAAACTCGATCAGGCAAAGGAGGAGGCAGATGTCGTAGATTTTGGCATGCGTTATGACCTGACGGTTCCGCTGGCGCGTTTTTATTCCAATAATGCCAATGATCTGCCCGCACCGTTTAAGGCATTGCAGATGGGTAACGTATGGCGTGCGGACCGCCCGCAGAGAGGCCGTTACCGTCAGTTCATGCAGTGCGATATCGATATATTGGGCGAGCCGAGCAATCTGGCTGAGATCGAGCTGATCTTAGCTACGACGACGACGATTGGACGCATCGGTTTTACTGATTTTGAGATCCATATCAATGAGCGCCGGATCTTAAAGGCGATGGCACTCTACAGCGGATTTCCTGAGGACGCATTTGATACTGTATGCATCATTCTGGACAAGATGGACAAGATCGGCAAGGATGGTGTAGCGGCAGAACTGGAAAAAGAGGGCTTTGATACCGCCGCGATCGAAAAATATCTCGGATTATTCGACGGTGTGGCATCCGCTGACGATGGACTGAAATATCTGGCAGACACGCTGGCTGATTATCTGGAGGATGGCGTATATGAAAATCTGCAGGAGATCATCTCTGCGGTAGAGGCAACTAAGACAGCAAAGTTTAATCTGGTCTTTGATCCCACGCTCGTGCGTGGTATGGGTTATTATACCGGTACGATCTTTGAGATCGTGATGCCCCAGCTCGGTGCTGCATGTGGCGGCGGCGGTCGTTATGACAAGATGATCGGACGTTTCACCGGCAATGATGTGCCTGCGTGCGGATTTTCCATCGGATTTGAGCGCATCGTACTGCTTCTTATGGAGAATCATTTTAAGATCCCGACACAGCCTGCCAAAAAGGCATATCTGATCGAGAAGGGTTATCCGGCAGACAAACTGGTAGACGTGATCGCCAAGGCACAGGCAGAGCGTGCCGAGGGCAAACAGATACTGGTTGTCCGTATGAATAAGAATAAAAAATTCCAGAAAGAAAAACTCACCGCCGAAGGCTATGAGGAGTTTGAGGAATTTTTCAACAGATAAATATAGGGAGGAACATTATGAGTGAATCAATGCAGGGTCTGCACAGAACCCACAGATGTACGGAGGTATCGAATGCGAATGTCGGTGAGACCGTGACAGTCATGGGATGGGTGCAGAAGCGTAGAAATTTAGGAAGTCTGATCTTTGTGGATCTGAGAGATAGAAGCGGACTGTTGCAGATCGTCTTTGACGAGCCGCAGATCGGTGCGGAAGGATTTGAGAAGGCAGGCTCACTGCGCAGCGAGTATGTCATCGCAGTCGTCGGAACCGTTCAGAAGCGTACTGCAGCCGTCAATGAGAATCTGAAGACCGGAGACATCGAGGTCATTGCGACAGAGCTTCGCGTATTATCAGAGTCTGAGACACCGCCGTTCCATATCGAGGAGAACAGCAAGACCAATGAGGAAACGAGATTAAAATACCGCTATCTGGATCTGCGCAGACCGGATATCCAGCGCAATCTCATGCTGCGCAGCCGTGTGCTCATGCTGATGCGTGAATTTATGGCAAAAGAGGGATTTTTAGAGATCGAGACACCGATCCTGTGCAAATCCACACCGGAGGGTGCACGTGATTATCTCGTACCTTCACGTATCCATCCGGGACATTTTTATGCGCTGCCGCAGTCACCGCAGCTATTCAAACAGCTTCTGATGGCGAGTGGCTATGACCGTTATTTCCAGATCGCAAAATGTTTCCGTGACGAGGATCTGCGTGCGGATCGTCAGCCGGAGTTTACACAGGCCGATATGGAGCTGTCATTTGTCGATATCGATGATGTATTAGACGTCAATGAGCGTCTGTTAAAATATGTATTTAAGGAAGCAATCGGTGTAGATATCACTCTGCCGCTGCCGCGTATGCCCTGGCAGGAGGCGATGGACCGCTTCGGAAGTGACAAGCCGGATACGCGTTTTGGCATGGAACTTTGCGATGTGTCCGATGTTGTGAAAAATTGCGGTTTCGGTGTATTTACCGGAGCGCTGGAGGCAGGCGGGTCTGTCCGTGGTATTAATGTCGAGGGACAGGGAGCGATGCCCAGAAAGAAGATTGACAAGCTAGTAGAATACGCGAAGGGCTGCGGTGCGAAGGGACTGGCTTATCTGTGTATCAACGAGGATGGCAGCTACAAGTCCTCCTTTACCAAGTTCATGACCGAGGAAGAACTCTCAGCACTTGTTGCAAAGATGAATGGTAAGCCCGGCGATCTGCTGTTATTTGCCGCAGACAAGAATAAGATCGTATGGAACGTGCTCGGTGCGCTCCGTCTGCAGCTGGGCGAGGAGCTTGGACTGATGGATGAGAACCGGTACAACTTCCTGTGGGTGACAGAGTTCCCTCTGCTGGAGTGGTCTGATGAGGAAAATCGTTTTATGGCGATGCACCATCCGTTTACGATGCCGATGGAGGAGGATTGGGCAAATATCGATTCCGATCCCGGCAGCGTGCGTGCCAAGGCCTATGATATCGTGCTCAATGGCACGGAGCTCGGAGGCGGTTCTGTCCGTATCCATCAGAGCGACATTCAGGAGAAGATGTTCGAGGTACTCGGCTTCACCAAGGAGCGCGCACATGAGCAGTTTGGTTTCCTGTTAGATGCATTCTCTTACGGTGTACCGCCGCACGCAGGACTGGCTTACGGTGTGGATCGTATGATCATGCACATGGTACATGCGGATTCCATCCGTGATGTCATGGCATTCCCGAAGGTGAAGGATGCTTCCGATCTCATGAGTGAGGCACCCGGCACGGTCGATGAGAAGCAGCTCGAAGAGCTGGGTATCGCGATCGTGGCACCGGAAGAATAATCAATCATATAAAAATGACCTACCACGATTAGGACAAAATGACCTAATTCGCGTAGGTCATTTTGTGCAATTCATCAATTTATTTTTGAGAGTGAGAGAGTTATAATACTCTTGTTAAACATTCCGGAAGTTTAATGATGTGTTGTTGAAAAATTAATTGTTGCAACCAAAAGTGCCGCTTATAAGCGGCAAATGTCGTTTTACCAATGCAAAAGAGTGCAGTGAAAAGGAGGGAACAAAATTAGGAGTCTTCTGATTGCAATGTCGGCATCCGGAACGATGATGCTGTTCATTGTCTGCGTAGCATGTTTTCTGTGCGGTAACTGGATGAAAGCAAAATGGAAGCGGGCACTGTTAATGATCGTGATAATTTTTTATGTGTTACCGATTCCAAACTACAAGTATGAAATTATATGGCGAACCGAGGAATTTCTGGGACACAGTATATTTCCGGAGATTTCTTTAGAAGGAAAATTAAACGAAGATTATATGATCGTCCATACGCAGGATCGAATGGTATTGGGGGACAAGCAGCGCGTGGTGGTCATATGTTGTATTATAAGTATCGCGATAGCGCTGATGCTTATTTGGCGCAGGCTGCATGCATATCATACGTTGAAAAAAGAGACAGAAGGCTACGAAGTACATAGTGCTTCCGGTGGATCACTGGAGACATTTGCACACATTAAAAAGGAACTGCGGATCAGACGCGAGGTAAAACTGTATCAGTCGTCGGATGTATCATCTCCGGTAGTGACAGGTATCTTCCGGCCGATCGTCTGGCTGCCTCAGGGGGAGGCAGCGGAGAGCGAATGGAAGGGCGTGCTGTACCACGAACTGGCGCATATCAGTCATCATGACTTGTTGTTTTATTGTGTCGGAATGTTCACGGTCGCACTGCATTGGTTCAATCCATGCTGTTACATATTATTGCCGTTCATTCGAATGGTAAACGAGCAGTATAGCGATGAAATAGCAGTCGCTCATCTGACAGGAGAGGAACGGATCAGATATTGTGAGATGATGATTCAGGCGGCAGGTCACTATACGGAGACACCCAGTATGGGGCTGGGTGTTTCCAGTGGAAAACGAATTATAAAAAGGAGAATTCAGCGAATTATGGGGAAAAAGAAAAAATATATAGCTTTAGCAGCCGTTGTGGGGACGATCGGCTGCATCATGAGCACCGGAGTGGCATTGGCGTATGATGAACCACGTGTAGAAGAAAATCAGGGCGCGGGATATTCAGTAGACTTTGATGTGGATGAATATTTTTACACAGATTCAGATACGGTTGCTAAGGACATTTTATATGATGATTATTTTGTGGATGAAAATGGTCAGATTTATGAAATTACCGATCCAAAGCAGCCGGCGCGTGTGGTATGTTTCTCGCATCAGTTTGTTGAGGGAACAAAAACAGTTCATAAGAAGGATAGCAACGGTGGCTGTACCACAAAATATTACCATGCAAAACGATGCCAAAAGTGTGGCTATTTGGTAACCGGAGATTTATACCAGACACTTACATGTAAGGTATGTACACACGATTCATGATCAGAGAGTTGGAGTAACCAAGGATGAGCAGAAGATACGGACTATCAGAGACCGAATATGAGTTGATGGATTTTTTCTGGAATGCAGATGAACCGCAGAGTTTCAAACAGCTTCTGGAGTATTTCAATGAGGAAAAAGGGAAAAACTGGAAGAAACAGACGCTGAGTTCTTTTTTAAAGATTCTGCTGGACAAGGAGCTGATCGGAAATGCTGCGAGTGGGAAGAAGTATTTGTATTACGCACTTCATACCAGAGAACAGCATATTCATCAATGGATTCGTGGTCTGGTTCGCAGCTCATTCGACAATTCCATGAAGCAGTTTCTGACTGCTTTTTCCGGGGGAGAGCAGCTTAGTGAGCAGGACGTACAGGATCTGAGAGATTGTCTGAAAGAGTACGAAAAATAAATGCTTGCATCTGCGCACGGAATCTGATACAATGTCATTACTTTTGAGGGAGTAATCGGCATAGCGATATGTGGCAGGTCAACATACTGATCGGAAAGATCTGGTCTGTCTTGAATGATGAGACTCATGTACAGGAAAACTGTACATGGGTCTTTTTTTACAGTTTAAAACAGATTGTTGATAAAATCTCTCAATAAAATGACTTGAACGGCGGGAGGAAACATATGACAATGTGGTTAGGGCTGATCATTCAGAGTATCGCACTTGGTGTGGCACTGGCGATGGATGCATTTTCCGTATCGATGGCGAACGGACTGAACGATCCGGGGATGAGCAGGCGGAAGCTGTGCACGATCGCCGGGACTTTCGGCGGCTTCCAGTTTGCGATGCCGATGATTGGATGGTTTTGCGTTACGACGATCAAGGAACTGTTTTCCAAATTTGAGATATTCATTCCGTGGATCGCATTGATTTTGCTGGCGCTTATCGGAGGAAAGATGCTGCTTGATGGTATCCGCGGAGATGATTCTGAGGCAGAGAATAGCAGTGAGCTTGACGCAAAAATGCTGTTTTTACAGGGCGTGGCGACATCTATTGATGCTCTGTCAACCGGATTCACAACTGCGGACTACAATTTTTTTGAGGCATTCGTTTCCTCGGTGATCATTGCGGTTGTGACATTTTTTATCTGCGTGGCAGGTGTGAAGATCGGCAAGAAATTCGGGCTGCATCTGGCGGGGCGTGCGCAGATACTCGGCGGAGTGATCCTGATCCTGATCGGATTGAAGATCTGCTTTATCGGTTAAATTGAATTTGGGCTGCTTGGCTACGGTTATAGCAGTATCACAATCAGATTGCTCCGGTTGCCCTGCGGTGTCTCGCTGTTTCTTCAGCCTTGGCTCGATGTGTCCTTCGCACACATAGCCTGCGGCTTCCAGCTATGGTATAGGCATCGTTATCAATTCGCTCGCACTTCGCCGGACAAACGTCGCAACTGATGTGATCTGCTGCCATCGTAGCCGCCAGCCCGATCTACATACTGTTTGCGAAACGTATTCGCTGTGTAGATGGGGCATGCGAGCACAAACACAGTTCGCCAAACATCAGCAGCGCGAGCAAGGCATTGTCTGATTTTGCTGCCTTTGCACGATGGAGATGAGACTTATGACTCGTGGAAGCCTTTGCTGAACACGAGTTAGGTTTGCTAAGGCTCATCGGAATGAACCGTGCAACGAAAGCAAAACAGACTGCTTGCGGGAGCTGCATGTTCATGAAACATGTGCTCGCATGTCAAGATCGGAATGGGGTTCTGCTGTGACCACAGCCGCCAGTCAGATAAAAAATAGTTTCGCAGTTGCCGAAAAATATACACATAGATAAGGAGACAGATACACATGAAATTATCGAATATTTTGGAGAACGAAAAAATAACCATCTCATTTGAGGTATTTCCGCCGAAAAGCGATGCGGATTTTGAGAGTGTCAGGGATGCAGCCTATCGCGTGGCGGCATTGCAGCCGAACTATATGAGTGTGACTTATGGCGCAGGCGGCAGCACAGCGGAGAATACGTTCACGATCGCAGAAGGAATACAGAAGACATATGGCGTACCGACAGTCGCTCATCTGACCTGTGTCGGCGCGACAAAGGAAACCATGCACAGAACACTCTCGGATATGCAGGCAGCAGGCGTTGAAAACGTGCTGGCACTGCGCGGAGACCGTCCCACATGGATGGAGGGAGAGCCGTTCACAGATTATCATTATGCGTCAGAACTGGTCGAGGCGATCCGTGAATTTGGCGGATTCTGTGTCGGTGGTGCATGTTATCCGGAGGGACATCCGGATGCTGCAAACAAGCAGGAGGATATCCGCAATCTGAAAAAGAAAGTGGATGCAGGCTGTGATTTTCTGGTGACACAGATGTTTTTTGATAATAATATCTTTTATAATTTTCTGTTTCATGCGAGAGAGGCGGGGATCCGGGTACCAATCATAGCGGGTATCATGCCGATCACGCGTGCCTCACAGGTGAAAAACGCTGTGGAATTGTCCGGCTGCCATATGCCGGAGCGGTTTATCAACATTGTAGATCATTTTGGCAGCGATAAGGCAGCGATGCAGCAGGCGGGCATCATCTATGCAACGGATCAGATCATCGACCTGATCGCCAATGGCATTACGCATATTCATGTGTATTCCATGAATAACGCGAAGATCGCACAGGGCATCTGTGACAATTTGTCGGCGATTCTAGGGAAATAGTTGTAACAGCTCA
>JBNMHW010000088.1:0-12083 GCA_050872965.1 bacterium
AAGGGAACTGACCCTGGAAGAGGTAGAAATGTTAAAGAACGGAAAAGAAAGCCTTTTTTAAATACGATCCAGGCAGGATACAAAAACCGGAAAAATAGCGGAAAAATTTGCAAAAACCCTCTTTACACGGAGGGTTTTCTTATGCTATACTCTAGAAGTTGCAATGTGCACAGAAGATGCACAAATAAAAAGTCACGTACAGAGATTCCGATGGATGGTGCCCTTACGGTGTGAGGTTGGGTCCGGATAGAAAGTGATCTGTGCGGAAGAATTTAACCAAAAAGGAGAAAAATCATGAGCGTTATTTCAATGAAACAGCTTTTGGAAGCAGGTGTTCATTTCGGACATCAGACAAGAAGATGGAACCCTAAAATGGCTCCCTACATCTACACAGAGAGAAATGGTATCTACATCATCGACTTACAGAAGTCTGTAGGCATGGTTGACGATGCTTACAATGCGGTAGCAGATATCGCAGCTAACGGTGGAACCATTCTTTTCGTAGGTACCAAGAAGCAGGCTCAGGATGCAATCAAGACAGAGGCAGAGCGTTGCGGAATGTACTATGTAAATGAGAGATGGTTAGGCGGTATGCTGACCAACTTCAAGACCATCCAGAGCCGTATCAAGAGATTAAAAGATATCGAGCGCATGGAAGAGGACGGAACATTTGACGTTCTTCCCAAGAAGGAAGTTATCGCGCTGAAGAAAGAGTTAGAGAAGCTTCAGAAGAACCTTGGCGGTATCAAGGATATGAAGAAGATCCCGGATGCAATCTTTATCGTAGATCCCAAGAAGGAGCGTATCTGCGTACAGGAGGCTCATACATTAGGTATTCCCCTGATCGGTATCGCTGATACCAACTGTGATCCTGAGGAACTCGACTATGTGATCCCCGGTAATGACGATGCGATCCGTGCCGTAAAACTGATCGTTTCCAAGATGGCAGACGCTGTCGTAGAGGCTAATCAGGGAGCATCTGAGGACGCAGTATACGAAGGCGAGGATGTCGCAGAGGAAGAGGCAGAGGCATAATTCAAGATCTGGAATGTCCGTAAAACGTATATTCTATGATCATCACGACTGATTTGGAGGAAAGATCAATGGCTATTACAGCAGCAATGGTAAAAGAACTGCGTGAGATGACCGGCGCAGGTATGATGGATTGCAAGAAGGCATTAAATGAGACAAACGGAAATATGGACGAGGCTGTTGAGTTCTTGAGAAAGAACGGACAGGCTAAGGCAGAGAAGAAGGCCAGCCGTATCGCAGCTGAGGGTCTGTGTACCGTAGTTATGGATGGAGACAATACCGCAGCAGTTGTTGAGGTGAACTCTGAGACAGACTTCGTTGCAAAGAACGAGAAGTTCCAGGCATTTGTAGCAGCAGTTGCAAAGCAGGCAGTTGCTTCAGACGCAGCAGACATGGATGCATTCATGGCTGAGAAGTGGAATGAGGATGAGTCTAAGACTGTAGCTGATGCCCTCGTAGAGAAGGTTGCAGTGATCGGCGAGAACTTAAAGATCCGTCGTTTCGAGAAGGTTACAGAGCCGAACGGATGTGTTGTAACATACGTACACGGTGGCGGAAGAATCGGTGTTATCGTAGACGCTGAGACATCTGTAGTCAATGATGCAGTCAAGGAAGGCTTAAAGAATATCGCAATGCAGATCGCTGCATTAGCGCCCAAGTATGTATCACGTGACGAAGTAAGCGCTGATTACATCGCACATGAGAAGGAGATCTTAAAGGCTCAGATCATGAACGATCCCAAGGAGTCACAGAAGCCTGAGAAGGTGATCAACGGCATGATCGAGGGACGTATCAGCAAAGAGTTAAAGGAGATCTGCCTGGTAGATCAGGTATATGTAAAGGCTGAGGATGGAAAGCAGACCGTTGCGAAGTACATCGACGAGCTGTCAAAGGCTGCCGGAGCTCCTGTAAAGGTTAAGAAGTTCGTTCGTTTCGAGACCGGTGAGGGACTTGAGAAGAAGAATGAGGACTTCGCTGCAGAAGTAGCTGCACAGATGAACGCTTAATCAAAGCTATAAAATGAAGTGAAACCCTGAATTTTCCCATCTGATTGGAAGATTCAGGGTTTTTTGCTGTCTTTTGACGGTTAAGGGATGGACAGATCTGCCCGATATATCATGTAACAGCCATTCGCATGTGAACGGATTCATGTGCACGATATCATTCAAGGAGGAGTAATATGAGTACAACAATCGGAGCGGATTCGTCTGCGCTGACTGCATCTGCCTATGCGTCACAGGCATCAGCAGCGGAAAAGACACAGTCCACAGAAAAGAAAAACAACATTACGGGAAAAACGATCGGTGAGCCGAAGCTGTCGGATAAGGGCGCAAAGTATTATGAACAGCTCAAGGCAAAATACGGCAATTATGAGTTTATCTTAGTCAGTAAGGATCAGAAGGAAAATGCACAAGCAAATGCCGCAAAATATGCGAGCAAGGATCACACCGTTGTTCTGATCGATGAGGAAAAGATCGAGAAGATGGCAACGGATGAATCCTATCGCAAAAAATATGAAAATATTTTATCCGGAGCACAGGCGCAGCTCGAGCAGA
Organism: bacterium; assembly: GCA_050872965.1. GTDB lineage: Bacteria > Bacillota > Clostridia > Lachnospirales > Lachnospiraceae > W0P33-017. Next base: position 2,589 of record JBNMHW010000088.1, read on the forward strand.
TGGCAAAGCAGATGGGCAATACGCCGGGACTCAAAGGCTTTGGCATCAAGGTAAATGATAACGGTGCGGCATCATTTTTCGCGGCAATCGATAAAAATGCCGCAGCCAATGCCACGGCGCAGAAAAAACGTCAGGCAAAGGCGGCAGAGAAAAAAGCCGCAGAGAAAAAGAACGCAGCCAAGCAGACAGAGAAGAAGCGTGAGGAAAAGCGCACTGAAAAGAAAAAAGCAGAAAAACAGGCGCAGGAAGAACGCATGGATACGCTCCGGAAAAACCGGATTGATGGACAAGAGGATGCAGACTACGGAGAGGAAAATATCGAAGTCGTATCGGCGGGATCTATTGAAGAACTGGTTAAAAAGATTCAGAACGTGACGTATGCCGCAATGAGTGACGGTGTGAAAACAGACGCAGAGCTGGCACTGGGCGGACATATTGATTTTAAAGGTTAATGATTTCTTTATTTGATAGGGTATGCGGTTTTGCGCATACCCTATTATTGTCTGACAATAACGAAAATTCTATTGTAAATTCTAACACAATATTTCCGGAAAGTATGGTAGAATGTAAGTATTCGATTAGGAGTATGTACATTTATGAGTAATTCAAATACAAAAGCAAATGCACCGCAGGGATTGAAAGAACAGCGCGAGCGCAGGGCACGCGTGAAACGCATGAAGATTGGAATCATGCTGTTTCTTGTAATCTGGCTGGTTGTGTGCATGACGCTGGATGTTGTGCTGATGGTACGGGTGTCATCCCTGCAGAACCAGATCGACATTCTGGCAGAGAAGATGATTGAGACGATGACGGAGCCTGCACAGCAGGATTCAGCAGATACGACGCAGACAGATGATGCCAAGCCGCAGGAAGAGGAAACGGATACTTCACAGGCTGTGGAAAAAAACGAGGATGTGCGCGCATGTCTGGCATATGAGGACAATCTTCGGTCGGCAGACGAGCCGATGAATGTCTATCTGACATTTGATGACGGACCGAGCGAGAACACCCCCGAGATTCTGGAAATATTAAAAAAACATCATGTGAAGGCTACCTTTTTCGTTACCGGAAAAGAGGGTGACGAGGCAGAGAAGTGGTATCGTCAGATCGTGGCTGACGGCCATACACTGGGTATGCATTCTTATTCACATAAATACAGTGTATTGTATGATTCGCTGGATTCGTTTAAGGATGATTTTACAAAGCTGTCGAAAAAGCTGGAGGACATCACCGGCGAGAAATGCTGGGTGTATCGTTTCCCCGGAGGCAGTTCGAATCAGGTCAGTAATACGGACATGAATGAGTTCATCGATTATCTCGGTGAGCAGGGAATGACTTACTATGACTGGAATGTTGTATGTGGGGATGCAACTTCTCAGATATATACGGCAGATGAGCTGGTGCAGAATGTGATGACGGATGTCGTGAAATACAAGAATTCCGTTGTGCTGATGCATGATGCTGCCGAAAAGGATTCTACAGTCGAAGCACTGGAGATCATTTTAGAAAAGCTCGAAGAAATGGATGCGCAGGTATTACCGATCACAAAGGATTCCCCTGTGATCCATCATCATTTAAATTAACAGAAAAAAGACGGAGGAGAAAAATGGGATTTTTCAAAGATTTTAAAGATGATTTTTCTCAGGCACTCAATGAACTTCTGCCCGGCGAAGATTATACGGAAGCGGATGATATACAGATCAATACGCTCGATAATGAATTGGATGTAGAGCAGGAATTATCAAAACTGGATGGTCTGCTGGAGCAGGTTGAGAAAAAGACTGCGCAGCCCGCAGAGGAACAGACACCGCTGCCGGAACCGGAGCTGATGCCTCTGGATGAACTGGAGACAGAACCGGAAGCTGAACCGGAGCCTGAGACGGCCGCAGAACCTGAAAACGCATCAGAACCGGAGCCTGAAGAACCTGAGGTGATCGCAGAATCTGAACTTAAAGTTGAAGTTGAACCGGAACCTGAACCTGAGGCGGTTGCAGAACCGGAAGTTGAACCTGAACCCGAACCGGTAGAAAAACCTGTATTCAGATCAGAGCCGGAACCTGCGCCTGTGACGAAACAGCCGGAGCAGGAAAAGCCGGATACCGACATGCAAAACGCAGAAATACAATTAGAAATGATGAAAAAAGAGATGATAAAGGAGGAACATAAAATGGATACAATGACAACCGAACATACAATGGAAGAGGTAGCTGCAGCAGTGACGACACCGGAAGCACCCGCAGCCACAAACGAAGAGGTTTCTGACGAGGTATCTGTGATCACCGCCGGAACCAGAATCAAGGGTAATATGGAAGCAACCGGATCTTTCGAGATCGAAGGAACGATCGAGGGTGATATTAAGTGTAACGGCAAGCTGACCGTTATCGGAACTGTTGTAGGAAACAGCGCATCTTCAGAATTTTTCGCAGATTCCGCTCATATTGAGGGCGAGGTTGTCAGCTCAGGCACTGTAAAGGTAGGTCTCGGTTCTGTCATCATCGGAAACATTACAGCAACCTCAGCAGTGATCGCAGGTGCGGTAAAGGGTGATATTGATGTACAGGGACCTGTTGTAGTAGATACTTCAGCAGTGATCATGGGTAATATCAAGTCACGTTCTGTCCAGATCAATAACGGAGCAGTCATCGAAGGATTCTGCTCTCAGTGCTACTCAGATGTTGATGTAGAGAGCCTTTTCTCTAAAAAGAACTAACAGAAACGAGAAATAAGAAAAACGGGGGACAGATTGGATGAAACGTATCCTACTTAAACTGAGCGGAGAGGCCATCTCCGGAAACAAGGGCTTTGGTTTTGACGAGGCGACGGTAGTCGGAGTCGCAAAGCAGGTAAAACAGATCGTGGATGCCGGTGTAGAGGTCGGTATCGTGATCGGCGGAGGTAATTTCTGGCGTGGACGTACGAGCAATACGATCGACCGCACAAAGGCAGATCAGATCGGTATGCTCGCAACAGTCATGAATTGCATCTATGTCTCTGAGATCTTCCGTTCAGAGGGCATGATGACCAACGTACTGACACCGTTTGAGTGCGGCAGCTTTACCAAGCTGTTCTCAAAGGATCGCGCCAATAAATATTTTGCCAAGGGAATGGTCGTGTTCTTTGCCGGTGGAACCGGACATCCGTACTTTTCAACGGATACCGGTACGACGCTGCGTGCGATCGAGATCGAGGCAGACGGTATCTATCTTGCCAAGGCGATCGACGGCGTCTATGACAGCGATCCCAAGGTAAATCCGGATGCGAAGAAATACGATACGATTTCCATAGAGGAAGTCATCGAGAAGAAACTGGCAGTCGTAGATATGACGGCATCCGTGATGTGTATGGAGAATCATATGCCGATGTATGTATTTGCGCTGAATGAGGAAAATAGTATTGTAAATGCTGTGAACGGTAAGTTCAACGGAACGGTAGTGACCGTCTGAAAATGAAGAGGAGGATATTTTTCCATGGATGAGAGATTACAGGTATATGAAGATAAGATGAACAAGACCATGAATAATCTGGCTGAGGAGTACGGCGGAATCCGTGCCGGACGCGCGAACCCGCATGTGTTAGACAAGCTGCGTGTGGACTATTACGGAACACCGACACCGATCCAGCAGGTGGCGAACGTGAATGTACCGGAGCCTCGTATGATCCAGATCCAGCCCTGGGAGGCTTCTATGGTAAAGGAGATCGAAAAAGCGATCCTGACATCTGATCTGGGTATCAATCCTACCAATGACGGAAAAGTCATTCGTCTCGTATTTCCGGAGCTGACGGAGGAGAGACGTAAGGAGCTCGCCAAGGATGTGAAGAAGAAGGGTGAGAATGCAAAGGTTGCGATCCGTAATATCCGTCGTGATGGCAATGATGCATTTAAGAAGCTCGCAAAGAGTGAGGATATCTCCGAGGATGAGATCAAGGATCTTGAGGATGCATTGCAGAAGCTCACAGACAAGTATATTGCAAATGTAGACAAAGCTGTTGAGGAGAAGACAAAAGAGATTCTTACCGTATAATCAAACGGAACAGAAAATGGGGCTTGCATTTGCAATGCCTCATTTTTCACATCTTTTGAAAAATTTTATCTTTTTTAAGGAATGAACAGGACAAGGAGAAACAACATGAGTGTTCCGCAGCATATAGCCATCATCATGGATGGCAACGGAAGATGGGCAAAAAAACGCGGACTTCCGCGAAACGCAGGTCACACAGCAGGTGCAAAGAATGTGGAGAACATTTGTCTGGCTGCAAAAAAAATGGGTGTGAAATATCTGACACTGTATGCATTTTCTACAGAAAACTGGTCAAGACCGGAGGCAGAGGTGAAGGCCTTGATGAAGCTTCTGGCGGGCTATCTCGATAAATGTGTGCAGACGGCACATGAAAATAAAATGCATATCCGCGTGATCGGGGATATCAGCCGTCTGTCAGAAAAATTCCAAAAGCAGATCAGGGAAGCAGAGCGGGTTTCCGCCGTATATGATGATCTGAATCTGACGATCGCGATCAATTACGGCAGCCGGGATGAGATGATCCGTGCGATGCGAAGTATCTGTGTAGATGTCAAAGATGCGAAGCTCTCACCGGAGGAACTGACCGAAGAACGATTTGCAGGTTATCTGGACACGAAAGAACTGCCGGATCCGGATCTTTTGATCCGAACGAGTGGAGAACAGCGTTTATCGAACTATCTGCTCTGGCAGTTGGCGTACAGTGAATTTTATTTTACGGATGTTCCGTGGCCGGATTTTGACGAAAAGGAATTAAAGAAAGCGATCGATGCCTATGAGAACCGGGATCGTCGTTATGGAGGCATCAAGGAGGAATAATCTATGTTTCGTACCAGATTGATCAGCGGAATTGTGTTAGTGATTCTGGCACTTGTGTTTATTATCAGTGGTGGTTATGTGTTGTGGGCAGTATCGCTCGCATTATCATTGATCGGTTTGATGGAGTTATACCGGGTATTTCAGATCCACAAGACAATGCTGGGAGTGCTTGGGTTTATACTGGTGATCTTCTATTACATACTGTTGGTGGCAGATACCGTCTTTTGTATGCCGATCAATTGGATGATGTATCTGATGATCGTTATGATGGCATGTCTGTTTCTCATGGTGTGTACTTATCCGAAATATAACAGCAATCAGATCATGCAGGCGGTGTTTGGCATCTTATATGTCGGTATCATGTTCTCATTTTTGTATCAGACGAGAATGCTGCCCAACGGAAAGTATACCGTGTGGCTGATCTTTTTATCGTCCTGGGGATGTGATACATGTGCGTATTGTGTCGGAAAGCTGTTCGGAAAGCATAAGATGTCTCCGGTGCTTTCTCCGAAAAAATCGATCGAGGGCGCGGTCGGCGGAGTGATTGGCACGATGCTGCTGACACATATTTACGCGTATATTTTTGCGGAACAGATGGATATTACATATGCACAGGTGTGGGTGCTGACAATGATCAGTGCGGCAGGTGCATTGATCTCGATGGTCGGAGATCTCACGGCATCAGCGATCAAGAGATGCTATGATGTGAAGGACTATGGGAAGCTCATTCCCGGCCACGGGGGTGTGCTCGACCGGTTTGATTCGGTGATCTTTACGGCACCGGTCATCTATTTTCTGGCATATTATATGATGCCCTGATGTAGAAAATCGATAAAAGGAAAACAAAGAAGGAAACGATTATGAAGAAAATTGCTATTCTCGGTTCTACCGGATCCATCGGAACACAGACCTTAGAGGTCGTCCGTGCGCAGGGAGATCTGCAGGTGACGGCGATGGCGGCAGGACATAATATCGATCTGTTTGAACAGCAGATCCGTGAATTCAGACCGAAGAACGTTGCTGTATGGGAGGAAAAGGATGCCTTTGATCTGCGGACAAGAGTCGCTGATCTCGGAGTGAAGGTTCATTATGGTATGGATGGCCTGATCGAGATCGCAGCAGATCCGGACAGCGAGATACTGGTGACAGCTATTGTAGGAATGTTGGGACTGCGTCCGACGATCGCTGCGATCCAGTCCGGCAAGAATATCGCTCTGGCGAATAAGGAGACGCTGGTCACAGCGGGACATCTCATCATGCCGATGGCAAAAGAGTACGATGTGCAGATCCTTCCGGTAGACAGTGAGCATTCAGCGATCTTCCAGTCATTAAACGGAGATCGGATCAATAAAATAGAGAAGATCCTGCTGACCGCATCCGGCGGCCCGTTCCGTGGAAAGACACGCGAACAGCTCGAACATGTCACATTAGAGGATGCGTTAAAGCATCCGAACTGGGCAATGGGCAAAAAGATCACGGTTGACTCCTCAACACTTGTAAATAAAGGTTTGGAAGTCATGGAGGCAAAGTGGCTCTTTGGCGTGGATCTGGATCAGATTCAGGTTGTTGTGCAGCCGCAGAGTGTGATCCATTCGATGGTTCAGTACGAGGATGGCAGCATTATCGCACAGCTCGGTACACCCGATATGCGTCTGCCGATCCAGTATGCACTGTATTATCCGAGACGCCGGCCACTCGATGACAGGCGGCTGGACTTCGCAGCGCTCGGATCCATTACATTTGAACAGCCGGATACGGATACGTTCCGGGGACTTCCGCTCGCTTATGAGGCGATGAAGGCAGGCGGCAATATGCCGACGGTGTTCAATGCAGCGAATGAGGCGGCAGTAGCATTGTTTTTACAGAAGAAGATCTCTTATCTGCAGATCACAGAGATCATAGAGGATTGTATGAAGCACAGTACGTTTGTCGATACACCGAATGTGGATGAGATCCTAGCGACAGAGGCGCAGGTGCGTGAAAGTATAGAGAGCAGGTGGTAATTTGAATATTATTATTGCGATTATATTATTTAGCTTGATCATATTGTTTCATGAGCTGGGACACTTTTTGCTGGCAAAGATCAACGGTGTACAGGTCAACGAATTCTGTCTCGGGCTCGGACCGACGATCGTCGGATTTCATAAGGGAGAGACGTTTTATTCCCTGAAATTGCTGCCGTTTGGCGGAGCCTGCATGATGGAAGGCGAGGATGAGGACAGCGATTCCGGCAGGGCATTTGGCAAAAAGAGTGTGTGGCAGCGATTCTCGATCGTATTTGCAGGCCCTTTTTTCAACTTTATTCTGGCATGGCTGTTATCGATCATTATATTAGGCGTGGCAGGTATTGATGAGCCGACGATCCTGCAGACGATCCCGGATTCTCCGGCAGCCGAGGCGGGGATCGCCGGGGGTGATACGATCGTGAAGCTGGATCGCAAACCGATCCATTTTTATCGTGAGATCAGCGTATATACTTATTTCCACAGCGGAGAGACGATCGATGTGACATGGGAGCATGACGGAGAGCGTCATACGGCTGCGGTGACACCGGCCTATGATGAGGAGAGCGGACGTTATCTGTTCGGATTCCAGGGAAGCGTCGGCCGGGTCAAGAGCGGCCCGCTGCGTGTGCTCCGTTATAGCTTTTACGAGGTCAAATACTGGATCACGACAACTCTGCAGAGTCTCGGAAAATTAGTGACCGGACAGCTTCATATGAATGATCTGTCAGGTCCGGTCGGTATCGTCAAGACGATCGGAGATACTTATACTGAGAGCAAGTCGGACGGCATGCTCTATGTGTTCCTGAATATGATCAATATGGCGATCCTGTTATCTGCCAATCTGGGTGTGATGAACCTGCTTCCGCTGCCTGCATTGGATGGCGGCCGGCTGGTATTTTTTATCATTGAGGCGATCCGCGGTAAGCGGCTGGATCCGCAGAAAGAGGGAATGGTTCATTATATTGGATTGATCGTATTGATGGTACTGATGGTTGTCGTGATGGGAAATGACATACGAAAGCTATTTATGTAGATAAAGAGGTAATACAGATGGAAATGACAGGCAATGAGAGAAAGAGAATGCGCACAAAGGCGGTACAGATCGGGGATCGTATCATCGGAGACGGACATCCGATCCTGATCCAGTCGATGACGAATACAAAGACACAGGATGTGACCGCGACAGTCGCACAGATCCTCGAACTGGAGCGTGCGGGCTGCGAGATCATCCGGTGTGCGGTGCCGGATATGGATGCCGCGCAGGCACTCGCCGGGATCAAAAAACAGATCCATATTCCGCTGGTAGCCGATATCCATTTTGATTACCGGCTGGCGATCGCTGCGATGGAGCACGGCGCAGATAAGATCCGTATCAATCCGGGCAATATCGGCAGTGCTGAGCGTGTGAAGGCAGTCGTAGACTGCGCGAAGGAGCGTCAGATCCCGATCCGCGTGGGCGTCAACAGCGGATCTCTGGAGAAGACATTGTTGGAAAAATACGGTGGCGTGACCGCAGAGGGACTGGTGGAGAGTGCACTGGATAAGGTGAAGCTCATTGAGGATATGGGCTATGACAATCTGGTCATCAGTATCAAATCCTCAGATGTCATGATGTGTGTACGTGCACATGAGCTGATCGCATCACAGACGGATCATCCGCTGCATGTCGGCATCACGGAAGCAGGTACGCTGACACGTGGAACGATCAAATCATCCGTAGGTCTTGGACTGATCTTAGGACAGGGGATCGGTGATACGATCCGTGTGTCACTGACCGGAGCCCCGGTGGAAGAGATCAAGTGTGCAAAGCTGATCTTAAAGACGCTGGGACTGCGCGATGGTGGTGTAGAGGTCGTTTCCTGCCCGACCTGTGGACGGACGCAGATCGACCTGATCTCATTGGCGACAAAGGTCGAGAATCTGGTGGAGCAGTATCCGTTAGATATCAAGGTGGCAGTGATGGGCTGCGTGGTCAATGGCCCCGGAGAAGCAAAAGAAGCAGATCTGGGTGTCGCGGGCGGTATCGGTGAGGGACTGCTCATTAAACACGGCGAGATCATAAGAAAGGTACCAGAAGCAGAACTGCTCGGTGCTTTAAAAGAGGAACTGGATCATTGGGGTGAGTAAATAGTGGCGAAGGCATTTTTTGAGGTGTTTCCGACGCTGGATGTAGCATCGGACATCAGACAGCTGCTCAGTACCGTACAGATCGAGAAGGTCAGCACCAACCGTGCAAAAGATATTTACCGGATCTATCTGTACAGTACGAGATTAATTCCAAAAAAATATATTTTTCAGCTGGAGCGCGACATTCATCAGCAGATCTTTGGAGGCAGGGATCTGAAAGTGAAGATCAGGGAGCGTTACCAGCTGTCTGCGCAATATACGGCAAGATCACTGCTGGATGTGTATGATGACAGTATCCGTCTGGAACTGAAGGATTATTCTGCGGTGCTGTACAGTCTGTACCGCTGTGCACCGATGGAGTTTACCGATGATACACATCTGATGATACATATGCCTTGCACCGTATTGGCACAGGAACGCGGCGAAGAACTGATCGATATTCTGGAAAAGATCATCTGTGACCGCTGCGGGATCACGTTGATGATCGATATCCGGTATGAACAGCCACAGACGAACCGCCATAAGGA
>JBNMHW010000089.1:0-12013 GCA_050872965.1 bacterium
AAAATGGTTTCTTGTCAACTCCATTATACCAAACGGAACAGGTTTATGCCTTTTTTGTTGGTTGAAATATTGAATTTTCAAGGTTCAGCACACCTTATTGGTGTGGGAAGTTTTAGTAAATAAGTAGTAACAGTTACGCATATTATAACTGTTCCGTATGAAAACAGCAAGCTTTTTCTGGTGTCATTTGCTGAAATAAGTCACAGAAACAAAAGGTTTTAAATACAAAAACAAATAAAAACAACAATAATTCACGCCAAAAACGCAAAAAATAATGCTTGATTTATGTTGTTTTTTGTCGTACACTATAAATATCTGAAAGAAGAGGGAGAGATGGTCATGGAGTTTCAATTACCGCCTTCACAGGAAGGAAAAATGCGCATCGTTCAGGAGCTGGTGCCCGGCAAGCAGGTCACACTGGCACATATCATAGCGAGCCCGGATCCGATCGTATATAAGAAGCTGGGTCTGGACCCGAGTATTGATTATCAGCGCACAGCGATCGGTATTCTCAGCATGAGTCCGGCAGAGATCGCGGTGATCGCAGGTGATCTGGCAGTTAAGAAAGCAGATATCGAGCTGGGATTTATTGACCGTTTCAGCGGTACACTGATCTTCACGGGATCGGTATCAGCCGTTGAGGAAGCAATACAGGCGATCTGTGATTATCTGATCGAATATCTTGGATTTACAGTCTGTGACGTGACACGGACCTGATGGTAGTTTAAATGAAAAAAATGATCTTAGTCGGACGGAGCGAGTGTGGGAAAACTACGCTCCGTCAAGCATTAAAGGGGGAGACCCTGCATTATCATAAAACGCAATATGTCAATCATTTCGATGTGATCATCGATACGCCGGGAGAATATGCGGAGAACGGCACGCTTGGCCGTGCGCTCGCGCTGTATTCCTATGAGGCTGATGTGACAGCACTGCTGCTCAATGCCAACGAGCCGTATTCGCTGTATCCGCCCTGCTGTGCGGCTGTCAACTGCCGCCCGACGATCGGTATCGTCACACAGATTGATGCGCCGGACGGAGATCCGGACCGGGCAGAGCGCTGGCTGCATCTGGCCGGATGTGAGAAAGTATTTCGTGTCAGTTCCTATACGGGAGAGGGAATCTGGCAATTACTGGAATATCTGCGGGAGCCGGGGGATGTGCTGCCGTGGGACAATGAAGAAGACGCCAACTGCAAGCGTACGGTACTCTCAACGAAATCATCGGATGAACCACCGGCGTGAGCGGCATCTGACGATGCATTTACAGATGGTGAGAAGGGTATCACAGGGGGAATACGGTGCTTATGAATACAGGTGATTCAGAAAAGCAGCATAACAAATACATATTTAAACAGACATTGGTACAGGCATCCGCTTTTTTAGTAGTGATACTTTGTGCCATTTTGTTTTTCTTTGTCATATTCAGCTATAATACATGGACGGGAAAACTGGCATATGTCGTGTCCGGATTAAAGTCGATCATCATAGGTGTGGCGATCGCGTATCTGCTCAATCCGATCGTGAACGGCATGGAAAAACAGTTACGCAGGCTGATCAAAAATCCGAAAAATGAGGCGCGTACCAATGCGCTCCTGCGCGGATTCTGCGCGATCACGGTCGTGCTGAACACCGTATTGGTCGCATGTGTGCTGTTATATACGATCCTGCCGCAGGTCGTGATCAGTATTTCTTCGCTGATCCGCAATTTCCCGCATTATGTGGATGAGGTTACGGATCTGATCCAGTCCAACCGCCAACTGCAGGCATTTTTAGATAACGTGCTGACCAATGCAACGGAAGATATCTCGAACTGGCTCAATGTCAACGTGTTGCAGAATATCCAGTCGTATGTGGCGATGGCAGCATCTGGCGTGATGAATGTCATCATGACACTGGCGAACGTATTGGTCGGACTGATCATATCGGTCTACGTGCTGTGCTCGACACAGACGTTTGTCGGACAGGGCAAGAAGATCCTGTATGCGATCTTTTCGAGAAAGCAGGCCAAGGCGATCCTTGATACACTGCGCAAGAGCAATGAGATCTTTGGCGGATTTATCTCCGGCAAGATCATCGATTCGCTGATCGTCGGTGTATTGTGCTTTGTCGGTCTGACACTGCTTCATATGCCGTATATCGCACTGGTGTCCGTGATCGTCGGTGTCACGAATGTGATCCCGTTTTTCGGCCCGTATATCGGCATGATCCCGAGTACGATCCTGATCATGCTCGTCGATTTCAAAAAAGGCGTGATCGTGCTGATCTTTATCGTGATCCTGCAGCAGATTGACGGCAACGTGATCGGACCGAAGATCCTCGGCAAATCTACCGGCCTGTCGGCATTCTGGGTCGTATTTTCCGTGATGTTCTTCGGCAAGATCTGGGGCATTATCGGAATGCTGATCGGTGTGCCGGTATTCGGTGTGATCTACTATATTTTTGAGACATTTGTAAACTATAGACTGCAGCAGCGGCAGCTTCCGGTCGCGACAGACGAATATAAGAATCTGGATTATTTTACAGAAGAAGGCGAGCGCGTGACCACGGACGGCAAAAAGACACCGCGGGAGCTGCGCAAGGAAGAACAGAAGGAACTGCGCAGACAGTGGATGGAAGAAAACCAGGAGAACTTTGAACACTGGCTGCAAAAGCACAAGAAAAAAGAAGACGAAGAGTAGTTTTTGAAAAATACCATCACACAAAAAAGAAGGCGCATCAGCGCGCCTTCCGGTCAATATAGGTTGTTTTGAATTTGGAATACAGGATCTTCTGGCTGCTGTAGAGACCGTGGTAGCCGGAGAGCATATAGCTCAGAGCGATCGCGAGCAGATAGAACGGCATTCCGTCATAGCCGAACAGCTCAAAACAGATGAGCAGTGAGGCGATCGGTGAATTGGTCACACCGCAGAAGAGACTGCCCATGCCGACTGCGATACATAACGGCGCATCAAAGCCTGTGATCATTGCGAACAGACAGCCAAAAGTGGCACCGACATAGAACGTCGGAACGATCTCGCCGCCTTTATAACAGCAGCCCAGTGTGATCGCGGTAAAGATCATCTTCAGCAGAAATGCACCGGGGAAGATCTGGCCGGTCTCAAAACATCTGGCGATCACCTGCATTCCGGCACCGTTGTAATCGCGGCTGCCGACGAGCAGTGTCAATCCGATGATGAGCAGACCGCCCGTGATCGTCCGCAGATAATGATTGCTGATGTGTTCGCGGAAAAAGTGTGCGGTGCGGTGCAGGATCTCACAGAAGAGAACACTCAGGCATGCACACAGGATCGCGAGAATACCGGTCAGGCAGGCACTCCCGATCGTAAAAGCAGGCGATATCACGGGAAATGTCTCCCATACGACACCACACATCGCTGCCAGCGAATGTGCCACAAAGGATGCGATCACACACGGAACGAGCGCTGCGTAGTACATGACGCCGACGCTGACGACTTCCATGGAAAAGATCGCGGCTGCCATCGGCGTACCAAACAGTGCTGAGAAACAGGCACTCATGCCACACATGATCATGACGCGTTTGTCATTTTCGTTAAAATGACAGACTTTTCCGATCCAGTTACCGATACTGGCACCGAGCTGGAGGGCTGCTCCCTCACGGCCGGCAGAACCGCCGCACAGATGTGTCAGCACAGTGGCCACAAAGATGAGCGGTGCCATCTTCAGAGGAACTTCCTCGCCGGAATGGATCGCGGCGATCACGAGATTCGTTCCCTGATCATGCTTATCGTGGAACAGATAATACCATGATACGATCAGGATACCTGCGATGGGCAGAAAAAATAAAAGCCACGGATAGGTGCGCTGTGAGGCAGTGGCCCATGACATGGCATAGGAAAAGGCGATGCCGACACCGCCGACGACGATACCTGTCACGATAGCGATCAGTATCCATTTGATACCGCTGCGCAGACGGTGCAGATTGTGGACGATCGTGCGTCTGTAATCCTGCGGCTGGGTGTTATTTATAGTTGCATTTACATTTTCATTAGTCTGATTCATAACTTTTCACACTCCTGTGCAATATCCTAGCGCGCAGGTGGCTGTTTGTCAAGCAGACACCTGCGTGCGGATAGCGCGGGAGGCGACGGGAGATTAGATAAAAGTGCGCGACTTACTGTTAGATCAATTAAAACAGATCACCGAAGAGGAACAGGCGATCTTAAACGGACAGTCCGGGGTCAATAAGAGCCTGTATACATCGGGTAAAAATTTTGTGGTCGATAAAGATAAGATGCTCGCCCGCGGTACCCTGATCGATATGCGTCCGCATACGAGATTCGTGCGGTTCCCGGAGCATACGCATAATTATATAGAGATCATCTACATGTGTGCGGGGATGACAACACACATCATCAACGGCGGTGTGCGTGTGGAACTGCATGCGGGAGAACTGTTATTTCTGAATTCCAATGCCAGACAGGAGATCCTTCCTGCCGGGCGGGAAGATATAGCGATCAATTTTATCGTGCTGCCGGAATTCTTCCATCAGGCGTTCCAGATGGTGGAGGAAGATAATGTTGTCAGGGATTTCCTTGTCGGAACACTCCAGAAAAAACAGCAGGGTATGGATTTTATCCATTTTCAGGTGGCAGATGTGCTGCCGGTACAAAACCTCGTCGAGAACCTGGTGTGGTCATTATTATATGAAGCGGGCGGCAAGAGCGGAACGAATCAGATGACGATGGCGCTGCTGATCCAGCAGCTCTCACGCCACACAGAGAAGATCCGCGTCGTCGGACCGGATCAGTTTGACCGCAGACTGATGTTCACGGTACTGCGCTATATTGAAGACAATTACCGTGAGGGCACGCTGACAGAACTGGCGGAGCTCACGTTTCAGCCGGTATCCGGATTGTCGCGTTTTATCAAACGCGAGTCAGGACAGACGTTCCAGCAGCTTCTGATGCAGAAGAGACTGAATCAGGCGGCGTATCTTCTGACCAACACGAGAGTGGCTGTGGAGGATATCATCGCAGCGGTGGGCTATGACAACAGCAGTTATTTTCATCGCATATTTAAACAGCAGTTCGGTTTGACACCGAAGAAATACCGTGACAGCGAGTATGTGCTGCCACAGGAATGAGAATCTGCAAATAAGGACGGTTTTTTTATAAAATAAAGTCCTTATTTTTAGGTAAATATATGATTATAATGAGGACAAGATCCAAGAAAGGAGAGCAAATGGGAAACTACTATTTGGCAATCGACATCGGTGCTTCCAGCGGAAGACACATTTTAGGAAGCATTGAGGATGGAAAAATCGTACTGGAGGAGATCTATCGTTTTGAGAACGGTATGGTGGAGAAAAACGGACACCTGTGCTGGAATCATGAGCGTACATTCAAGGAGATCTTAGCCGGTATCAAAAAGTGTAAGGAGATCGGAAAGATCCCGACGAGCATGTCTATCGATACATGGGGTGTGGATTTCGCATTACTCGATGAGAATGACAAGCTGCTCGGCGATACGGTAGGTTATCGTGACGGCCGTACCAAAGGCATGGATGAGGAAGTATACAAGATCATTCCCGAGAAGGAACTGTATGCGCGCACCGGTATCCAGTATGCGATCTTTAATACGATCTATCAGTTAATGGCTGTAAAGAAGGAGCATCCGGAGCAGATGGAGCAGGCAAAGGCGATGCTGACCACACCGGATTACTTCCAGTTCCTGCTCACAGGTGTGAAGATGCAGGAGTATACGATGGCTACTACAGGCCAGCTGATCAATCCGAAGACATTCGACTGGGATTATGAGCTGATCGATATGCTCGGATATAATAAGGAGATCTTCCAGAAGGTACAGATGCCCGGAACGAGCGTCGGACACTTCACCAAAGAGATTCAGGATCAGGTAGGATTTGACTGTGAAGTCGTACTGTGCGGATCGCATGATACCGCGTCCGCAGTACTTGCAGTACCTGCAAATGACGATGATTTCCTGTACATCAGTTCCGGTACATGGTCACTGATGGGTATTGAGAAAAAAGAGGCAGACTGCTCGGCAGCCAGCCAGAAGGCAAACCTCACAAACGAGGGCGGCTATGACAAGCGTTACCGCTATCTGAAAAACATCATGGGTCTGTGGATGATTCAGAGCGTGCGCCACGAGTTAGACGACAAGTACAGTTTTGCAGAGCTGTGTGACATGGCATCAAAATGTGATGATTTCCCGTCACGTGTAGCAGCAAATGATGACTGCTTCTTAGCTCCCAAGAGCATGATCAAGGAGATCCAGCGTTACTGCCGCGATACGAACCAGCCGGTTCCGGAGACTCCCGGTGAGCTGTCAGTCGTTATCTACAAGTCACTGGCACAGTGCTATGCACAGACTGCAAAGGAGATCGAGGAGATCACAGGACGCACCTACAGCCGTATCCATGTCATCGGCGGCGGTTCCAACGCGGTATACTTAAATGAGCTGACCGCAAAGGAGACTGGCAAAGAGGTACACTGCGGACCGGGTGAGGCTACTGCGATCGGAAATATCGTTGCCCAGATGATCAAGGCAGGAGATTTCGCTTCTGTAGAGGAAGCCAGAACCTGTATCTACAATTCATTTGGAGTAAAGAAATACGTATCTTAAAATCATAGGAATATAATTTTTATTGAACAAAAGGAGGAATATTATGTCACAGCTTTATGAAGCAGCAAAGGCAGAGTACGCAAAATTCGGCGTTGATACAGATGCTGCAATTGCAAAATTAAAAGAACTTCCCGTATCATTACACTGCTGGCAGGGTGATGATGTCATCGGATTTGACCATGACGGCCCTCTGACCGGTGGTATCCAGACAACCGGTAACTATCCCGGAAAGGCACGTACTCCCGAGGAATTAATGGCTGATATGGAAAAGGTCATGAGCCTGTGCCCCGGAAAAGTAAAGCTGAACCTGCATGCAAGCTATGCAATCTTTGAAGATGGCGAGTTTGTTGACCGTGATAAGCTTGAGCCGAAGCATTTTGCAAAGTGGGTAGAGTTCGCAAAGAAGCATAACGTAGGTATTGATTTTAACCCTACATTCTTCTCTCATCCGAACATCAAGGATGGCCTGACATTATCCAGCCCGGATCCCGAGATCCGCAACTTCTGGATCGAGCATGGCAAGGCTTGTATCCGTATCTCTGAGTATTTTGCAAAGGAGACAGGTATCCCCTGCGTGATGAACATCTGGACCGGTGACGGATTCAAGGATGTTCCGGCTGACCGTATGGGACCGAGAATGCGTTATAAGGAGTCTATCGAGGCGATCTTATCTGAGCCCTATGACTTCAATCTGGTAAAGCCCTGCGTAGAGTCCAAGGTATTCGGTATCGGCGTAGAGTCTTATACCGCAGGATCGGCAGAGTTCACTCTGAGCTTCGCAGCAGCACACTCTGATAAGTGCATGCCGCTGATGGACAACGGACATTATCATCCGACAGAGGTTGTATCTGACAAGATCCCTGCACTGCTGTGCTTCTTCCCGGAGATCGCATTACATATCACCAGACCGGTACGTTGGGATTCCGATCATGTAGTGCTCTTTGATGATGAGACCAAGGAGATGGCAAAAGAGATCGTCCGCAACGATGCGACCGATCGTGTATATATGGCACTTGATTACTTTGATGCCAGCATCAACCGTGTATCTGCATGGACCGTTGGCTTCCGCAGCTGGCAGAAGGCTATGCTGAATGCACTGTGCCTGCCGAATGCAGAGCTGAAAAAGCTGCAGGATGAGGGCAACTTTACTGAGCTTATGGTCATGCAGGAGGAGACCAAGACACTTCCGTTCGGCGCTGTATGGGCAGAGTACTGTGAGCAGTGCGGTGTCAAGGGTGACAAGAGCTGGTTCGATGAGATCAAGGCTTATGAGGCAGATGTACTGTCAAAGAGAAACTAAGATTAGACAAACTAATTTACGTCCCTTGTTTTGAAAAAAGTAATATAGATTTGTGAGTGAATGGAGTCGTGTGTATGCACGGCTCTGTTTGCATATGATTTATTGGAGAAGAATGGAGGGGATTTTATGAGAAAAAAAATACTTGTAGCCATATCTGTTTTTGCCATTTTTGTTGTTGGTTTTTTGGGTGGTTATCAGGTGAAAAAATATCTGATCAATCCGCTAATAATATAGAAGAGGAAGATATCAGCCTATTTGACTGCTTCACTTCAGAAAATGTCACTCAGATAGAAGTATATTGGCTCGACGGATCATATACGATTGACAAAAAAGATGGAATAGAAGAAATCTTGGATTTGTTGCACTCTATGAAATTGGAGGAAGTGAAACCAAACGACAACGATGGCGATTTGGTAGGAGTCTATATATATACGACAAATGGCGAGCGTAGATGTGTCAACATTTGGAAAAATGACATCCGGTTTGATGGACATTTCTATGTCCCTCAAAATGATTGCTTTGAGAAGTTTGTGGAGATATTTAACAAACAGCTCCCGACCCAGATCGGATACGGACTTAACCAGTGACTGTTTTCATCTGATCTATATTCGGATCAATATTTTTGAACTATATTTTGGAACCCCGTGTTTACACAGCCTGTGGACGCGGGGTTTTTGCTGTGCACAGAGATGCGTATGACTGCCCTGTGACGTGGATGGTTTTGCCTACAGCCGGAAAAGTAGATTTTGATCTCATATTTTTTCTATGCATGAGGCGAAAAAACATGTATAATTATCTTTATTAAGTATAGTAGAGGGCAATTACATGTTTGAAAATTATGCAGATGCAGAAATCACAATCGAACAACTCGCGGACATCCATCCGTCAAAATATATCCTGTGCGATATCCGGGATGAGATCTCGCATCAGTACGGCGCGATTCCACATTCCGTGCCGATGTCTGATATCCGCACGCAGGCACAGGAGGGCACGCTCGATCATGGGACGAGCTATATTCTCTACTGCATGCGTGGCACACAGAGCATCGACGCGGTCGGTGAGCTGAGAAGCTATGGTTATGATGCAGTCAGTTTAAAGGGTGGCTATGCATCATGGCTGCTGGCGTCGTTTCAGGAGGAGGATGCCGAAAAGCAGGCGGATGTCGAGCAGAGCATCCGCAAGAAGTTCCACAAAAAGCTGTTCACGCCGTTCGCAAAGGGCATCAACCAGTACGATATGATACAGGAGGGCGATAAGATCGCGGTCTGTATCTCTGGTGGCAAGGATTCGATGCTGATGGCAAAGCTGTTTCAGGAGCTGAAGCGGCACAACAAGTTTCCGTTTGAACTGGTATTTCTCGTGATGGATCCCGGCTACAGCGAGCTGAACCGGATGATGATCGAGAAGAATGCGAAGATGCTCGGCGTGCCGGTCACGGTATTTGAGACGCAGATCTTTGATGCTGTGTATGAGATCGAAAAATCACCGTGTTACCTGTGCGCGCGCATGCGCAGAGGCTATCTGTACAGCAAGGCAAAGGAGCTTGGCTGCAATAAGATCGCACTCGGACATCACTATGATGATGTGATCGAGACAACACTGATGGGCATGCTCTACGGAGCACAGATCCAGACGATGATGCCGAAGCTGCACAGCACGAATTTTGAGGGCATGGAGCTGATCCGCCCGATGTATCTCGTGCGTGAGGAGGACATCATGCAGTGGCGGGATTATAACGGACTGCATTTTATCCAGTGTGCGTGCCATTTTACAGATACGTGTTCATCATGCAGGGAGGATGGCACTTCGGCGTCCAAGCGCATGGAGACAAAACAGCTCATCGCGCAGATGAAGCAGATCAATCCGTATGTCGAGGGGAATATATTCAAGAGTGTGCACAACGTGAATCTGAGCACGGTCATTGCGTATAAAGATAAGGAAGGAGTCAGACATTCTTTTCTGGATGATTATTGATGGATATAAATGAAAATCTATTGACCGATTGAAAAAGTCATATGATAATAGAACGTATAGGGCATTGATTGTAAACATGTTTTTTGTAAATGGGGAGATTGTGTATGGAAGAACGGTTACAGATCATGGGTGGATTGGTGCGTGAATACTCAACGGTATGGCTGGTGCATGTGCCGGAGATGACGCTGGTGTTGTATGAGAATACGAAGGACAGTGTGATAGAAGAAACTGTCGCTTACGGAGAAAAACTCAACGACTATGAGACGGGATTCCGTTATTATGCGGACAAGCATATCAGTGAGGAAGACCGGCGAAGCTTCTTATATAATGTATCTTATGAGAATGTCAGCAGACAGATCGAACAGATGCCGGTCTATAAGGTGGATTATATCCGGCATTGTGACGGAAGAGAGGAATATTACCAGATCAGCTTTGCCAGGACAGAACAGGGCGGGGAAAACAGAAATTTTGTAGTTGGATTTAAAAATATAGATGCGGAGGCCCGTGAGCGCGAGCATCGGCGTGAAGCACTCGAGGCTGCGCTGGTCGCTGCGGAGCAGGCAAACCATTCCAAAACTGCATTTTTGAACAATATCTCACATGATATCCGCACGCCGATGAACGGTATCATCGGTATGACAGCGATCGCGGCGGCACATCTGGATGATACGGATCGTGTGAAGGAGTGTCTGGACAAGATCACGCTCGCGAGCAATCATCTCGTCGCGCTGATCAATGATGTGCTGGATGTATCACGCATCGAAGCCGGACGCGTGATGCTGGCAGAAGAAGATTTCTGCATGGCAGACCAGTTTGAAAATATGGTCAACATGATCATGCCCCAGGTGCGGGAGAAAAATCAGGAGATATCGGTAGAGATCCATGATGTCATTCATGAGCATGTGATCGGAGATCCGGTGCGCCTGCAGCAGATCTTTATGAATATTGTGGGGAATGCCATCAAATATACACCGGACGGTGGACAAATCAGGGTCGCACTATGGGAAGATGCTGAGGATACAGACGATTATTCGAAGTATATCTTTACCTGCGAAGACAACGGATACGGTATGACACAGGAATTTGTGAGCAAGCTGTTCCGGCCGTTTGAGCGTGCGGAAGATGAACGGCTGAAAGGTGTTCAGGGCACAGGACTGGGTATGACGATCACACAGAATCTGGTCCGTATGATGAATGGTTCGATCAAGGTGGAATCCGAGTATGGTTCCGGAAGCAAATTCACGGTCACATTCTGCCTGAAACGTCAGAACATGTCGCCGGTATACAGCGATACTCTTCGGAATGTGCCGGTACTGGTCGTGAACAGTGCACCTGAGTTCTGCGAAGAGACTGCGCAGGCGCTGGCGTCGTTTGGGATGCATAGCAGCTATGCATGCACCGGAGATCAGACGCTGGATATGCTACGGACAGCGCATGAACAGAATGATGATTACAGGATCTGTCTGATCGATCAGAATCTGCAGGATATGAGCGGAGTCGAACTGACGGCAGAGATCCGGAAGCAGACAGGCTGTGGTCAGCCGGCGGTCATATTATATGATTATGATACCACAGATATAGAGACGCAGGGACGGACAGCCGGCGCTGATGCGTTTATGACGAGGCCGCTGTTCCGTTCAAAACTCGATCTGACGATCCGGAATGTCCTGGCCGGTGGCAGGATCCGGACAGTCAGCAGCGAACTGGAGGAATACAGCGAAAGGGATTATTCCGGCAAGCGTGTACTGTTGGTAGAAGATAATGAACTGAATATGGAGATTGCCATAGAGATCCTGGGTATGACCGGTGTTGAGATAGAAACTGCCGGGAATGGACGAGAGGCACTGGAACTGTTTGAACAGCATGAGCCGGGCTACTACGATATTATATTTATGGATATCCAGATGCCGGTCATGGACGGCTATCAGGCGACACGTGCGATCCGACAGCTCAGCAGACCGGATGCGGATTATATTCCGATCATCGCGATGAGTGCGAACGCTTTTATGGAGGATGTCGAATCTTCGCGAAGGGTCGGCATGAATGATCATATCGCAAAACCGATCAGTCTCGCACATCTGCTCGGCGTGATGGAGAATTATCTCGGCACACGCAAAGAGGTATACATTGC
>JBNMHW010000090.1:0-11797 GCA_050872965.1 bacterium
CAGCCTTGGCTCGATGTGTCCTTCGCACACATAGCCTGCGGCTTTCAGCTATGACATGTGTATCATCATGGATTCGCTCGCACTTCGCCGGACAAACGTCGCAACTGACGTGATCCGCTGTAATCGCAGCCGCCAGCCCTGCGTTACGTATTTATTTGCCAAAGGCTTTCCATGCGTAGATTGAGGCATGCGGGCACAGATGCAGTTCACAAAACAAGGGCAGCGCGAGCAAGGCATTGTCTGATTTTGCTGCCTTTGCACGATGGAGATGAGACTTATGACTCGTGGAAGCCTTTGCTGAACACGAGTCAGGTTTTAAAAGGCTCATCGGAATGAAACGTGCAACGAAAGCAAAACAGACTGCCTGCGGGAGCTGCATTTTCATGATATATGTGCTCACATACTAAAAAGGATGAGACATCGTCTCATCCTTTTTAGTATGCTGCTTCATTTCTGATATTATGTGTGCAATGTACCCTATTTTTCCTGCTCGCGGATAATATTCTTGACCACATCCACCTGATTGCTGATATGCTTGCGGATCATCTCCGTGACCGCATCCTTATCCTTTTCCATAATGCCACGGTAGATCGCTTCATGCTCACGCAGAAGCTGCTCGTGATTGCTCGGATTCTTCAGATACTCCACACGGTAACGATACATCTGCTCCCGCAGATTATTCAACATGTTGATCAGTTTCGGATTGTCAGTCGCCTGATAGATCACATCATGAAACTCCACATCGGCCTCCGCCATCCGTTTGAGATCACCACTCTTTAACGAATCCTCGAAGTTCTCCATATTTTCACGCAGTTTCGCAATCTCCTCCTCAGTGATCTTGTCACATGCCACCTGAACAGACAATTCTTCGAGCGCTTCTCGGATCTCCAGTACATCCTGCATATCTTTCTCGGTCATTCCTGCCACGATCGCTCCCTTTCTCGGAATCGTGATCGCAAGTCCCTCCTGCTCCAGCATCCGGATCGCCTCGCGGATCGGTGTACGGCTCACACCGAGCTTCGCCGCAAGCTGCAGCTCCATCAGGCGCTCTCCCGGAACCAGATCACCACGCAGTATCGCTTCTCGCAACGTATTAAATACCACATCCCGCAGTGGCAGATAAGCATCCATATTTAATTCTAATTGATCGTTCATCTGTTTATCTCCTTATTATACGGTTTCGTCACATACACCTGTCTGGCAAGCCCAGTACCGCGGATCAGTTCCTTTGCCGCATACGCCTGTGCCTTGTCCGAAAAAATGCCAAACACCGTCGGTCCGCTGCCACTCATCATCGCAGCAAGCGCACCATGCGTCGTCATCAGCTCCTTGATCTGCGTGATCTGCGGATGCATCGGAACCGTCACACCCTCCAGCACATTTCCCATATGCGCCGCCAGTGACTCCAGATCCCGCGCCTCCAGATCCCGTATCTGCGCATCGATCGGCGGATGTGGCGGCTGTTCCAGTTCATCAAGTGCCTGATAGACCAGTCTGGTCGACACACTCACCGGAGGCTTGGCAACCAGAATATAACATTCCGGCATCGGTGCCAGTGCTGTCAGCTTCTCCCCGATACCCTCAGCTAACGCCGTACCGCGCAGCAGGCAGTATGGTACATCCGCTCCGATCTGTAATCCATACTCCATCAGCCGGCGCATCGGAATCTGCAGCTTCCACAGCCTGTTGATCCCATAGAGCACTGCTGCGGCATCCGTGCTGCCGCCCGCCATACCTGCCGCGACCGGTATACACTTATGAATCCGCAGGTCCACGCCACCGATCTGCGGATAATCACGTTTTAACAATTCCGCTGCCTGATATGCTATATTATGATGATCTGACGGCAAAAAATTAAGATTTGTAGCCAGCGTAATACCCTCATGCGATGCTTTTCGCACCGTCACCCAGTCATAGAGATCTATCGTCTGCATGATCATACGCACCAGATGATAGCCATCCTCGCGTACCCCGATCACATCCAGACCCAGATTAATTTTTGCCAGCGCCTTTAGATGAATTACATTCGCCATATCTGCATCCTCTGTCTTGTATGTTGTCCACTGTATTTTGTATACAATCTTTCGTATCTATGTTACAGTTTTACAAAAAAAAAGTCAACCATGACTTATATTTTTCCATCCAGCGGACGATATATGATACAGAACTGTAAATAAAACTATCAAAATCAGAAATACCGGAACGGATTCCCGTATTTCCAAAACGGGCAATGCCCGAATACCACGGAGGGTGACATATGAGCGTAAATTCTATCGGAGCTACGGCTGCAGCGGCTTATGCGCAGCAGACACTCCAGACACCGACAACAAAATCAACGAAACAAACCGAAAAAACTGACACTGCCGCAGCAGCTTCCAATGCCAAAGATACCACGCAGGCAGAAAAAAATGACCGCGATACCGCAGTCGTTTATGAAAAGCATGCTTCCTCTCAGACGGATAAGGCCACCTCACATGCAGCGATCATTGCACAGTTAAAAGCTGACAGCGAGGCCCGTACCGCTCAGTTACAGAGTCTGGTACAGAAAATGATGGCCAAGCAGGGGCAGACACTGGCTACTGCCGATGATATATGGTCATTCCTGGCAAAAGGCAATCTCAAAGCGGATCCCGAGACAATCGCTCAGGCAAAAAAAGATGTCGCAGAGGACGGCTACTGGGGTGCCGAGCAGACATCCGACCGCATTCTGTCATTTGCCAAAGCACTGGCCGCTGATGATCCGGATAAAGCCGATGAGCTGTTAAACGCCTTTAAAAAAGGCTACAGTCAGGCAACCAAAGCATGGGGCGGCGATCTTCCTTCTCTTTGCTCAGATACCTACGATCTCGTAGAGAAGAAGTTCAACGAGTGGAAAAACTCCTCACAGAGCACAACAGAAACAAATGCTTAGAAAAAATGCCCGGTCACATAACGACCGGGCATTATCATTCACGTTTAAAATTGTATGCCGAGCAGACTGATCAACAGTCCCCAGATCACGGCCAATACATACAGCAGACAGACAATCATCAGATTCTGTCTGCTATTTTTGTTTAAGCGGAACAAGACGAGCAGACCCACACCCGCATTCGCCAGAAGTCCGGTCATCATCATACCTGCTCCGATCACACCATCCACGTACAGACTCGTGATGACAACCGAAGATGCACAGTTCGGAATCAGTCCGACCAGTGCCGCGATCATCTGTCCGATCAGCGGCTGGTTCGAAAAGACACCGGCAAGTGTATCCTCTCCCACCAGATGTATCAGTGTGTTGAGTATCAATGAGATAATGATGATATATACAAAAATGCGCAACGTATGCTTGCATGCCGATACAAAAACGCCATCCTCACAATGGCAATGCTCCTCCTCGCAGACCGTATGAATATTCATATCGTCATCTGCGCGATGCAGCAGCCGGTGCAGACACAGCTCTACCAAAAATCCACTGATCATGGCGATCAGCAGCTTGCAGGCGAGCAGCTTTAATATTGTGGTCACAGGCACAGCCGATGATAGCAGGATCGGCAGCATCTCATCTGAAGTAGACAGATAGATCGCTATCAATGTGCCAACCGTGATGACACGACCGGCAAACAGACTCGATGCAGCAGCCGAAAATCCGCACTGCGGTATGATTCCGAATACCGCACCCACAAACGGTCCCGCGTGTTCCACAGCAGCGACTTTGCCCAGCAGCCGGTCACCCGCGCGGTGCTCCAGCAATTCCATACACAGATATGTCAGGAACAGGAACGGGAGCAGCTTCACGCTGTCAATCAGCGTATCCATTACAATCTCTAACATGAAAACCTCTTTCTATTACTTTTCCTTGTCTTTATCCGGATCAGGCAATGTGACAAGCACCGTCTCTATCCGCTTCTTATCCATCGACAGGATCTGAAAACGCACTCCTTCCGCAGTCTCATAACACTCCCCGACCTCAGGAAAATGCTCTAACAGTTCCAGCAAAAATCCACCCAGCGTGTCCGAGTCCTCCGATTCGTAGCGAACACCGATCAGATCACAGAAATCCTCCAGATTCATGGAACCGCTCACCCGGTATTCTTTTCCCTCGCTGATGACCTCATACTCCGCCTGTTCATCGACATCATACTCGTCACGGATCTCCCCGACGATCTCCTCGAGCAGATCCTCCATCGTGATCAATCCCGCGGTGACGCCATATTCATCCAGCACGATTGCCAGATTTACCGCATTATTCTTCATCTCCATAAACAGCTCATACGTGTTCTTGTACTCGTAGGTAAAAAACGGCTCCCGCATCAGCTTACGGATAGAAAAATGCTCCTTGCTGTCCTCGAAGGCCAGCACATCCTTCATATTCAGAATGCCGATCACATTATCGGTTGTCTCTTCGTACACTGGCAGTCTTGAAAAATAGCTTTCGCGGTAGATCGCCAACATCTCATCATAGGTGCTGTTCACATCGATAAAACACATGTCGATACGCGGCACCATGACTTCTTTTGCACGGTCATCACCAAAATCGAACAAATTGTGGATCATATCCCGCTCTTTGTCCTCGATCACACCACTCTCCTGCCCGACATCCACGATCGTGCGCAGTTCTTCCTCTGTCATCGACCGGATCTCTTCGCCGGGGCGGACACCGATCAGCCGCAGGAACAACTGTGACAACCAATTCACGACAAAGATCACCGGTGTCAGTATGGTCATGAGTACCCATATGATATTGCAAAATCCCAGCGCCAGCTTGTCAGCGCGCAACGTCGCGATCGTCTTGGGCGATATCTCACCAAAGATCAGGATGAGCAATGTCAGAATACCCGTCGCAATACCGGCAGCTACATTTCCGAATACACGGATCGCCAAGGACGTAGCCAGTGAAGATGCCGACAGATTAACCACATTATTCCCGATCAGTATCGCACTGAGCATCTTACCGGAATTTTCCGTGATCTTCAGCACTTTCTCAGCGCGTACGTTATGATCCTGTGCCAATGTACGCATATATATTTTATTAACTGTCGTAAATGCGGTCTCCGCAGACGAAAAAAAAGCGGACAGTACCAACAACACAACTAAAACGACGAGTTGACCCGCGTCTGCCTGGTTCATATATGCCTCCCGAAAAAACTTTTCCAAATATTCTATCATACTTCTTTGTTTTCCACAATGGATTTTTTTAGCTTTACGATCCTGCTGCCGCTGAAAACAACACGGTCAATCCCTCCGTCCCATTCCCGCGGATCAAATCCGGTAAACAACTGCGGTCCCTGTGGCATCTGGTACCAGTCGTCATACGCGATATAAGGGAATTCCAGCCGCAGTCTGTCCTGTTCCCGGCGGATCCGCTTTACCTCGTTCATCTGATGCTGCAGCCCATCCCGAAAATCATCCAGTTCCTGCGCCGTCCAGGCATACGGATACTGCCCAAACTGCCAGAGTGTCACCGCCTCCCACGCACGCAACGCGCAGTCTTCATCTGTCAGATCGAACTGCAGGCGCAGCAATTTTGCATACTGTTCCTGCATCTGATCCATGCGTATGACCAAAGAGCCGTCATTTTTCTGTGTCTCCACAACATCCATCAGCGCATCCTCCGCAATCCGGTCCATCCTGCGCTCATAGACCACCCGCGACGTATATTGTTCTGTCAGGTGCAAAATCCTCAAATCCCGTCCCAGAAACACACATACAAATAATGCCGCAAACAGTATGCAGTAATCAGTAAGCTTCATATTTTACACATCCTCCGTAGCGTATGCTGACTGTAGGATCCGTCTGTCCGGGCCATAATACATATCCCGCCTGCTTTTTCACTGTCACTGTCAGGAAATCGCCCCTGTGAAAATAATAGTTTTCTCCCTGCTCCACACAACTCCATATATCCTCCTCATCACGATATGACTCACAGCGCACATAGCTTTCACGCTCCTCATCATAGACATACTCAGGCTGTTCATGTGAAATGCCGATCTGATACAGGGACGATCTGTTTGACAAGGACAGATTCAGCTCCCGCAGCATCTGTCCGCTGACATATCCCGTATTGCAGGCACTGTCCACAAAATGAGTCACCTCCGTGAGCAGATATAACTGCTCCGCTGTCTTTGCCCGCTCATTCATATATACGAGCGGCATGCCGAAAAATATGATCGCAGCCAGAAACAGGCTGACTACCTTTCCAAATATATCATTCATCCGCAGACACCTCTCCGGTCACGGATACACGGCTGTACAGATCCGCGTCCTGCAGCGATGCAAACATCTGATCCACACAGCGTCCGCTCCATAGCATGAGACTGACTGCCAGCACGAACAGTCCTGCCGACGCCGCCTGATACAATCCCTCCGTCACTTGTTCCATAAATCGCTCCTACTGCTGCACGAATGCGAGCCCGGTAATCGTACCGTTCGCATCACGCACGACAGTTCCCAGAAAACGTCCGGTCGGATTGATATAATTCACATTCGACGGAGTCTGTGCCCGCTTGACATCATTCGTTGAGACAGCCCCCAGACTGCCGTCGCTTTCACTGAACTGATAATTATAAAAACTCGTATTCTTCTTCGTCTGCACCTTGATTCCCATCATCTCATCACTGAATTTGCGGATCACATTGATCACCTCGCTTCCGGAAACCTCCGTATTCTCATACATCGTCTTCGAGGTATCCGCGAATTCTGCCTGCAGCTCATGGATCTGTCCCGTGCCGCTGCTCGCAGTATCCGATGCCTCCCGCGCAATATAAAATCCAAGGCTTATAATGATACATGTAATAATGATGCCCGCTGCGAGCATCAGACCTTTCAAACTATTTTCCATCTGTCATTCCTCCATCTAACAATCATCTATCCTATCAGTCAGTACCGGTTCAACTGCGTCAGTCCTTCTAACACAAACGGTACGATCAGACGCAGTACCATAATGGCAATAAACGGCAAAAAAGCAATGATTCGTGCAAAAGCTGCTTTTTCGCGTTGCAGATCAAGTGCCTTCTGCTTAAAATCCTCCATATTATAGGCACGCTCTCCTTCCATATCAAAAAACGCCTGTGCGATCGGTATATCATCACATACCAGCAGCGCATCCACCAGTTTTTTTGCAGGTTCATAGCCCAGATCTGCCTTCAGCCGTTCCAGACTCTCCCTCCTGTGATACGAAAAATCATCCACCGCCCGCTGCAGTGCACGTGAAAACACGATCGAAAAACGCTCCATCCAGCGCAGCAGCTCCTCCACTGTAATCCCACCGTGATGCATGACTATCAGAATCAAAGTCTCAAACCGCAGCGTTTCCTCCATCTTCTGGTATTCTACCCGTGCCCGAAGGACCGTAGCATGTGCATCCGGCAGCAAATAGCCGATCACTCCCGCCAACACAATGAGCAGACACCTGCCCGATATTCCCGCTGCCGTTGCACTTCCGGTGATATTCTGACTATGACGCACGATCTGGTACCCGAGGAACAATCCGCCCATGCCACATGCACACAAAAGTGCAGACAGGAGCTTTTTTACCAGAAATTCACGGATATTGCCATAGCCCTGCAGCAGCTTTAATTGTTCGTTTTTTCTCAGATACCGGCTGTAATGAGCTGCGATCCGGCAATCAATGAGCCTGCTGGCGAGCGGATTGCCAAGGATCTGCTGTGCAAACGTCCTTTTTGATGCATCCGGCATGACCGGGTACTGCAGTTCCTGTACCGTGGCTGTGCAGATCACCGTGAGTATAAAACAGACCATCAATGTGACAAATCCGTATGTTCCCATATAAAACCGATCCAACGACGCACTGACGGAATGACTCCACAACTGAATCGGAATACATACAAAAAACGGCAATACCGCCAGTGTCGTCAGTCCCAGAAATGCATAACGCCCTTCCTGTCGGCGAAGAAGTTCTATCCGTACCTCTTCCTTAATATAGCGGATATTGTATGTAAATAACGAAACGCCTTCCAATTGCAGATCCCCATACACACGTATGGTATAACAAAGGGAAAACAAAAGCAGCAGATATGCATTTTGGGTCTGTCTGCCCCCTCCGGGATATGTTTCCGGGCGATCCCGTTCCAATGCGTCCGCCAGTCTCAACACTTCACCCCGCAATTCACTCTCGCAGCTAAGGGCACTCTGCCCGAGTGCATCCCCCAGATCCGCACATCTCGCATATTGATCTGCCAGTTCGAGCAAAAAGCGTTCGAGCTGTCCTAACAATGTCTCCTGTGCACGGTCGCTGCGCCTCTTTACCGCTACAGCCAGCCAGAACACCGCCATTATGACCACCAGGATCCAATTACACTTCAGCAAGTCGAAACTCCTTTCTCTCCGTCTCACTCATCCAGCGCTCCATCTGCTGCTTGGTCACAGCATCCAGCCGGTGAAGCTGTCTGTATGTGCCATCCTCATATACGATCAGATCGATCAGCTCATAACCCTCCGGCAGATCCGGGCGCTCCCTGATCTGGGTAATCCGCTCTACATACCGTCTGCCCTCACGATCCAGATGCAGATGCACATCAAAATTGACCACATTTACGACCTGCTGCATCGCAACATGCTCATCCGAAAAAACACCTGCCCCGAGCAGGCTGTTGCGAAGCGACAGAATAAGTGCCCGGGTCGTCTTCGCATGATGCGTAAACAGTGTAAACAAGGATCCGACCTGCCCACTCTCGACCATCCATGCTGCCACACGCGCAGATGCAACCTCTCCGATGATACTGACTGCCCCATCCGTTTTTTTCTGCAATTCCAGCCCCGCCCATCCGTCAACCGTAGCCGTCTCACGAAACGTCACGATATTGCGTTTCGGATACCAGCGTCTCAGATGCAGTTCAAACGCCAGTTCCAGCACGCGCAGGGTATATTCCGGCGGAATGCTCTCCACGAGAGCCATGAGCAGTGTCGTTTTTCCGCATCCCTGCATGCCCGTAATACCGACAACGACACACCCCTTCATCAACCACTGCAATAATACAATGACAAGCTCTGCCCCCGGCTGATCAAATAATTCACGCAGACTCCTCCTGCCACCCGCATCCAGTTTCCGGACGAAAAACATCCAGTTCTCCGCAAAATCCGGTCGGGCAACAACCACTCGCGAATGATCTGCCATCTCATGCACCAGATATCCTCTCGCACGTGACAATTCGCCGGGCTGTTCGTAACGGCAGATATTACGGCAGATCCGCTCCAGCTCAGCCTCCGTCCCAAAATCCAGAAAAGACAGATGCACACTTCGTCCATGATAAAAGATCCATACACTGTGATAGTCTCCTGCTGCACCCGATACACCTCCCGACACGCCATCGATATACATGTCCCGCAGTTCATCGATAATTCCCAGCCCCTTATAGGCACTGTACACCTTCCAGGTCAGAAGCTCCGTTTTTTCCACAAATGACAACACTCTGCCACGTCTTCTGTACACCTCTGTAATCTGTTCATCTGTGATCTCATTCGGGGTCTGATGCAGCAGATCGTTCTCGGCAATCAGATAGCTCATGGCTTCCTTTCCATATTCTTTTTTATACTGATAGAGCAGCCGGTCAAACAGATATTCCGGATTGGCATGCGTATAATGGCGAAAATAAAATACACGGTCAATATTCTGCTCATTCAGGTGAAACAGCTTCAGCAGGCTCTCCTGCATGAACTCGAGCACATAAGACTTTGCCAGTGCATCTCCGACTCCACAGCGCATCAGATTCTCGCGCAGCTCTTTTTTCTGCCGTTCCAGCCGGCGCAACTGTCTTTCATTCAGCCGCAGCTCATACAGATTCTCACGCAAAATACGATTCACATGCTCACCCATCCGCTGTACCATCTCATCCAGCGTCCAGATATGCTCCGTCATGCTCCCATCGGCATGCTCATGCTTCTTATCTTTTTTATTTTTCTTACCCCTCATATCCGCCTACCTCCAGAATGAGATTGGACAAATATCTGAGTTGTTCAAAAAATAACCCGTTCCTGCGAACGCCCTGCGCCGGTCCGCTTTTTTGAATAAAGCGATCCACTCTGCCGTGCATACATGCATGCGCAAAATTGACATTTGACGGCAGATTGCAGATCTTGCGCGGATCCACACGATAGATCCGCTGCAGGTTATTCCTGTTGTATACCTGATCCTCCACATAATTCGGCAGCAGATACAACACATTTTTCCGAACTGCCGACGGCTGTCCAAAAAAATTTTCCAGTTCCCGCTGTTGTCCGCAAAAATTCACAACTACCACATCTGCCAGCTCCATCATACGATCCGCCAATCCATCCTTTGCCGTGCCAAGGTCTATGAACACCAGATCCGCCATCGTCTCCAGCCGGGTCAGAATTCTTCTTTGCAGTTCACCGGTCTGTGCCGGATAAAGTCCCGGTTTTTCTCTCGCACCACTCGGCAGAAAGCTCAGTCTGCCACCGAGAAGAGGCACCAGCGTCTCCTGAATCGTTGCCTGATCCAACCTGTGGTGCTGTTCCTGCCAGATCAGGTAATCCATCCCTTCCAACGCATAGTAGGTACTCTCTTCCTGCAGCATGGTACGTGACTCCCACGGGCGGAAAAACAGTTCCAGATCCGTTCCGCCTTCTTTCGGCTGGACACAGATACTGCGCCGGGACGAATGAAGACTCAGGTAGCTCGCCACTGCTGCCATGCTGCTGGTCGTCCCGCAGCGATGACTGCCACCCCAGAATACGACCTTCATGCGCATTCCCCCTTTCTGGCACGCCTGTAACTGCGCCAGATCACCGATATCTCGCACTCTGCGAGCTGTCTGCACATACGGACCAGCAGTTTCTCAAACGGCAGCGACAGATGTGCAAAATTGCGATATCCCTGATACTGCATGGCGAAACGGATCGCGATATCCTCCTCTGCCAATGGCAGCACATACGAATCTACCAAAAAACAGTTTTCCTCACAAAGCATGGCAAAAATGTGTCTGGCGCTGACCGCCTCCGGGCAGACATCACGCAGGATGACATTCATCGGCAATTCCACCCGTTTCATCAGTTCCCGGTAGCGTGCAACCTGTGCTACCGCGCAGTCCATCACCAGATAGATCTCCGTGCAGATCTTCAAGGCCTCCTCCATCGGCCACACGCCCAGATCCACCAGCAGATAATCGTACTCCTTTTCCTCCCAGCAATCCGGTGGAACCAGCCGCTCATAGTCTACCTTCCGATAAGTGACCGTGTGCAGCTTCTCTATCGGGTGCGGAATGCAGTAGTACATCGCCTGCTCATAGGAATTGTCTACTACACACACGCGGCATCCCAGATTCTGCAGGATTGAAGCCACATAGATACATATGTCTGTCTGCCCGGTGCCAAACAGACCGATTATTTTCTTTTCAGACAATCAAATACCTCCGTCAGATGGTTGTCTTACGTTTTTGGAAAATTCTGCCGAGTGGCAGAAGAAAATATATATACGAAAAAAGATATGCTAATCATAGCATATCCTTTTCGTTTGTAAATAGATTTTATAGATTTTTAATAATTATTTGTAACAGTTCAGCCATCACCGGGAAAATGCGTGAGTCATGCTTGCATAAATGAGCGCATTTCACAGGTGATGAGGTGAGCGCCATCTTATGAGCAAAGTTAACTGCATAGCAGTGAGAAAACGCCGATAGGCGTCTTTGCGAATGGCGCGGGCTGAGCTGTTACAACTATTTCCCTAGAATCGCCGACAAATTGTCACAGATGCCCTGTGCGATCTTCGCGTTATTCATGGAATACACATGAATATGCGTAATGCCATTGGCGATCAGGTCGATGATCTGATCCGTTGCATAGA
>JBNMHW010000091.1:0-11687 GCA_050872965.1 bacterium
ACAAATGAGCCAGCCGCCTATGTTGTGTTATATCCGCGAACAATGAGCCAAGCTGACACGCTGGCGTGTCAATTTGGCGAATGTCGCGAGAGTCAAATGCTTGCATTTGACTAGCAGATGGAGGTTTCCGCTAAACAACACTGTTTTTGGAAATCTGACATCTACACTTCACAACATATCACTTCATTTCCGTAAGCCTGCGCCGTATCAAAATGTCTGTAACCGGCTTTTACAGCTTCACATACCGCCTGTGCGGCAGAATCATCCGGGATGAACCATGTTCCCAGACCCAGTTTCGGTATTTTTACTCCATTTGCTAACGTATAAGTCTCTTCAAAAATCATAATTGTCCAGTCCTTTCATAGTGATCCGAAGCAATTTCACTCCGTAAAACAATAAGCACACCGAAATTTTCTTTCGATATGCTTATTATAAATTCATCTGACAATTATGTCGAATACCTGTTTTTCAACTATGTTCTATGCCTTAAAAGCATAATTACTCACTCACGGTTTCTCCCCGCTGAGCACCCGGTTGAGCACATCCGCGAGCGGCGGCATGGCGTTCATGCCTTCCTGCAGCGTATTGGTCTGTGCGCCGACTTCCACGAGCAGTGATTTCGGACAATAGTGCATGTTATAGCGCAGTCCTTTGAGATAGATGCCACGTGAAAAGCCCGGATAATACTCACTCGCGATCAGTTCCATCTGCAGGGAAAATGCCAGATTGGCGGACAGATTTGGATTGCTGAGTGCCGTCACCGGTCCGCTGGTGTTCGTATAGCCGAGTCCGTTGAAGAACATCACCGGCGCCATGACCGTATCATTTACTTCTGTCTGCAGATAGACATCCTCAGGCACACCGTCCCGGTGCAGATCGATCACGATCTCGATCGAGGGATTTTCCCTCAGGATCTGTTCGAGCGCCGGTCCTGCGACTCCGTACGCACGGTCACGATCCGTATCATAGGTGCTGCGGTCATGCAGTACACGGTATCCGTACCGCTCAGTCAGAAGTTCCGTCAGATAGTCACCAAGCCCGACGACCGATTCACTCAGATCTCCTGACTTCGAATCCCGGTAACCTTCCAGAGAGTGCGTGTGATAGATCAGTATCTGCGGTCCATCCGCTTTATCCGCAAGTGTCATATCCTGTTTTAACAGCTTCTTTATATTCAACTGCGATGCGTTGCTCGACGTCGTTCCATCAATGCAATAATGCTTTTTTACAAGTGTCTGGTAGTCCTGTAGCTCTGTGAGGTCGATCTGCCTGCTCTTTTTTGTCGCATAGGAAAACATCGAGCGCTCGCGGCTGCCCGCCAGATCATTTCCCTGCATCTGCTGTACAAAGGACTGTTCAAATGCATCATTATGTTGCTCCCGATCCGGTGCATCCGTGGTGCTCTCCTGCGTATACCATGCCGCATTTTCCTCCTGTAGCTGCAGTGCAAGCTGCTGTTCGAGTTCCGCTTCGAATGCCTGTGAATCATCCGCCTCATTGCCGGCCTGTGCCGCATATGTATACACCGGAAAACATCCGGTGACGCTATCCGCCAGAACCTGTGACAGTGAGCGCTGCTCCTGCGGCTGCGTGCTGATCACAGGCAGATAATAGTCCAACACATTCTGATACAGGCTCTCCTGCATGCGCACACCGGCATATGCAGCAAAGCCCGATGACCGATCCGCATCATGCTGCCACCGCTTTCCGAATTGCATCACAAACGCAGTACATATGCAAAAAAGAAGGATAATTATGGCACTTATCCTTCTCGTTTTTTCACATTTTCTCGTTCTTGTCCACACCGATCACTTACCTCCATGTTATATACCATATGCGGACAAGACCCTATTTATGACTAAAATCTATGATTCTTCTTTTAATGCCAGATTGATCGCATCCGATACCGTCACACTTAGCCGGTCCACAGACGCATCGATATCCTTTGCCGTGACATAGAGCGTGTTCAGATGCGGCGCCAGCAATTCGCGCACCAACTCGTACTGCTCCACCTCGTCGAGAGTCCGATAGGAACGCTTCATCTGTGCATACGGTGCATGCTCCGCCAATGCCTCCAGCAGATTGCTCATCGTATCATTGACGATCGTCGCCGCATCGACCACGGTCGGTACGCCGATTGCCAGCACCGGGATCCCCAATGCCTCTCTGGTCAGCGGATGCCTGTGATTGCCCACACCAGAACCGGGATGAATCCCTGTGTCCGTGATCTGGATCGTGCGGTTGAGCCTCCTGGTGCTGCGCGCCGCCAGCGCATCTACCGCGATCACAAAATCCGGCTGTGTCTCTGCCAGAATCCCCCGGATGATCTCACTGCTCTCCATGCCGGTCTGTGCCATGACACCGGGCACGATCGCACTCACCTGTTTTTGCTGTTTTCCAAAGATATCTGTGCCAAATTCACGCATCATATGACGGGTGACAAACAGCCGGTCTACGACCTTCGGCCCCAGTGAGTCCGAAGTCACTTCCCGGTTGCCCAGCCCTACGACCAGTGCAGACAGCCGCTCGCCCTCCGGTGATAGCTGTCGGATCAGCCGTGCGAGCTGCTCACTGATGATCCGGTGATAGTGTTCGTCCTCATCATCCATACTGGCCGCCTCAATCGTGATATAGCTGCCCTTCGGCCGTCCCATACTGCGCGCACCGTTCTCCGTCTCGATCACCATGGTCGTGACCCGGATATCGTCCGCGATCTTTTGCTTGTCCAGCCGGACCCCTTTGATCTCAACATGATCCTGTTCATACTTTTCCCGCGCCTCCAGTGCAAGGTCCGTTCTGATCTCATACATACTGCATTTCCTCCGTCTGCATATTTTTTATTATCATTCGCAAAAAATCGCATTTTATGTATTGACAGATGGGGGTGAAATCGTTATTATAATCTAGTGTGCGTACATCAGATACGTCCGTGTCCGGCTCTGATGCAGCATGAGACTACAAATATTTAAAAAATATCAAAAAACGGAGGTGTACGGTTTTGGCAAACATCAAATCTGCTAAGAAGAGAATTCTTGTAACAGAGCGTAAGGCTGCAAGAAATAAAGCAATCAGATCTAAAGTAAAGACATCTATCAAGAAAGTAGACGCTGCGATCGCTGCTAAGGATCAGGCTGCTGCTACCGAGGCTTTAAAGGCTGCAATCGGTGAGATCAGCAAGGCTACTTCCAAGGGAGTATATCACAAAAATACTTCTTCAAGAAAGATCTCTCGTCTGACAAAAGCTGTTAACAAGCTGGCTTAATCAGTCGAACAGTAATTAGATAATATATACATTAACCCACAAATATAAGTCCGGTATGAGTTCACCCTCACCGGACTTTTTTGTTACACAAAAATGCATTTTTTATTTATATTCCCTCTCGCGGCTTGCCTCCATGATGACCATCTCGACCGCGATCTGTTCATTCATCTGTCCCGTCTTGACTGCTTCCTCCATCTCCACACTGTATGCGAGTATTTTTTTGATGCTGTCGATCGACAGTCTCGATGCCTGTCCGAGTGACCGGCTGACTGCAAACGGCGGTATACCCGCTGCCTTTGCCATCGCGCTGTTGTTCATGCCCTTGCGCCGCAGATCCTTGAGCTGCATCAGGATATTGTACTGCCTCGTGATCAGAAACAGGATGCGCAGCGGCGGCTCTTTGAGCGCCAGCAGATCATAATACATCTCCAAAGCATCCTTTCTGCGGCACTCCACGATCGCACTGACCATGTCAAAGATCCGGTTCGTGACCGCCTGCGGACAGATTGCCTCCACATCCGGCAATTCGATAACATCCCGGTCCATACAATAGCAGATCAGCTTCTCCATCTCCCGGTCGAGTGTCCCCATATCTGTACCGACGCGGTCAAAAAACTCCTGCATGGCGGCTTTTGTGATGTTTTTATTTTCCCGTTTGAGCCGTCCGAGCAGCCAGCGCGTCAGCAGTTCCTGATTCTGTGCGGCAAATTCCACGATCTTACCGCTGTTTTTCACCGCCTTGTACATCCGGCTGCGCTTGTCCACATCCGACTCGCAAAATACAAATGTCGTTGTCTCCGGAATATGCTCCATATACTCTGCCAGTTCTTCCGCTCCGCTCTTGAAAAATCCGGAATCTTCCACGAGAATGAGCCTGTGATCGGCAAAAAAAGGCATCGTCTCCGCCAGATCGATCAGTTCCTTCGGATTAGTATCCTTCCCCTGATAAAAGGCGGCATTCATCGTATCTCCCTCCTGCCACAGCGCAGACCTGAGCTTATCCTTATACTGTTTTTTCAGATAAGCCTCCTCGCCGTAGAGCAGATAGACGGTCTTAAATGTTCCGTTTTTAATATCCTCATCAATGGTTCGCATAGACTGTTCCCCTCATTTTTTTCGATGCATACAGATACAGCACAAACTGTGCGATCAGCGTGATGATCCATGTGATCGGATACGACAGATACACTGTCGAGATCCGGTGAAACTGCGGGATCTGAAATACCGTTGCAATCCACACGAGACGCAACCCACACGCGCCGATCAGCGACATGATCATCGGTCCGACCGAATAACCCATGCCACGCAGCACGCCAACGACGACATCCATCATACCGCACAGCGCATAGGTCAGCAGAATGATCTGCATACGCACCATTCCGGCATCAGCCACCGCTTCACTGCTCGAATAGATGTGTAATAACGGCCGTCCGAACGCATACATCGTCCATCCGAACAGCACGCCGGTCACGATCACGCAGCCTTCGCCCGTCCACAGGATCTTTTTGATCCGGTCCTGTCTGCCCGCGCCCACATTCTGGCTCGTAAATGAGATCGCCGCCTGATGAAATGCATTCATGGACACATAGACAAATCCTTCGAGATTCATCGCCGCAGAATTACCCGCTACGACCGTCTCACCGAACAGATTGACCGATGACTGGATCACGACATTGGACAGCGAGAATACCGCGCCCTGAAATCCCGCCGGCAGTCCGACCTGCACGATCTGGACTAATTTATCCTTATATATATGCAGTTCCCGCGGAATGAGCCGGATACCGCCCTGTTCCCGCATCATACATCGCACGACGAGCAGTGCGGAGACGCACTGCGAGATCACTGTCGCCAGGCCGACACCTGCCACATCCATCCGGAATACAATGACAAAGATCAGGTTAAGAATCACATTGATCACACCCGCTGCCACAAGGTAATACAGCGGTCGTTTCGTATCGCCGATCGAACGCAGCAGTGCACTGCCGAAATTATACACCATCATTGCTGTCATGCCTAAAAAATAGATCCGCAGATACAGCGCCGCCAGCGGCAGCACATTTTCCGGTGTCTGCATGAGTTCCAACAACTGCGGTGCAAAGATCACGCCTGCTACCGTCAGCACCAGTCCGCTGATGATGCCGAGCAGCATCGCCGTATGCACAGTCTTGCTCAGCTCCCGCTCATTGCCTGCGCCGTAATCACGCGCCGCGAGCACATTGCCGCCGACTGATAAGCCTAAAAATACATTGGTCATCAAGTTGATCAACGCGCCGTTGCATCCGACTGCCGCGAGCGAATTGTCTCCCGCAAAACGTCCGACCACTACGATATCAGCCGCATTGAACAGCAGCTGTAAAATACTGGAAAACATTAAAGGAATGGTGAACAGCAGCATCTTTTTTAAGATGGGACCGTTCACCATATCTATCTCATATCTTTTATCTGTATGACTCATGCCAACGTCCCCTTCATATGTGTACTACCAAAAAAGTTAGCGCAATTTTTACAAAAAATCAAGTCCTGTTCTCAAAATACATGGTTTCCATACTGCTGTGCCAGATTCATACAATAATCCACACCGCCCATACTGACCGCAAAGATCGTCACGAGGATCACCAGCACGATCGCACCCTTGTCATAGACCAGCGTAAACTGTTCCGTATCGCTGTATTTCATATTGGCAAAGAGCATCTCAGCTCCCAGACAAATCAGCAGCAGCGGCCACAGACGAAAGATCTCCGTATATGACACGAGATGAAACATTGTATTGAGCAAAAACAGTACACCAAATCCGATCATCGCCAGTCCACAGGTCAGGCTTCCTACTCGTCTCGTCCGTTTCATGATTCACTCTCCTTTGTCGTATCGGGCAGTACAATCACCTCGGGTGCCGCTCCCGTCTGTGCGCCCGGCTCAGACATCTGATCCTGTTCCATATCCATATCGTAGACGACTTCCGGCTGCTGGTCGAGTTTCTTTTTCTTGCCACGGATCAGGTAGATACCCAGCACGATCAACAGCACCGAGATCGCCAGCTTCGGAACACCGTAATAGAATGCCCGGATCTCGTCTGAGATCCAATCCGGCAGAATATCCCAGAACATATCCCACAACGTATTGATCGCTGTGAATCCTCCGATGATGATCAGTGCGGCAGCCAGGAATTTGGTTTTTCCGCGCTCCCACTTGTCAATGCCGACGATATGATCCATGTGGAGCAGGATATAGTCATCCTCCTGCTGATAGAATTCCTCATCAGGCAGCGATACCAGATTGTGCACCGTAAAAAAGCTGTAAAACCACACAACCGGTATGAGCAGCAGCCCTGCCTCAAAGCCTGTCAACCCAACGAACGCACACCATCCTAAAAATACGAGCATCGTGCTGACCCCTCGTTTCATAAAGCCCAGATACATCTCTCCCGCACCGGGCATCAGTGAAAAAATAAATGTCCAAAAGCCTCTTTTTTTTCTGGTCATAATCTCTTCCTCCTAATATCATTCTTATTCGTTTCCGTCAATAATCTGTCATCATTTTGCAAACAGCCGGATCAAAAGATCCATTGTCTGTGCATCCATCGCAAATATCATATAGATCGAAGCCGCCAGCGCCACACCGACCTTGAGACTGTACAAAAGCAGCTGCATCCGCTTCGAGGTAGTATGTGCCTTCTGCGCGATGACTACATCCGGCTGGTGCACACGCTCTTTGATCTCGTCTGCAAGATACGCCGGTGGCTGTTCAAGCGCCTCGCTGTGGTGCTCCATATATGCCATCCACGCATCGCCGCAATACGGGCAGTTCGCCGTATGCGTCAGGAAGTGCTCCGTCTGTGCAGGAGTGAGCACGCCCTGCTCCCATTTTTCAAAATCATGTTCTGTCAGATGAGTCTGTTGTAATCCGGTTGTCATGAGCTGTCTCCTCCTTTTCCAGATTTTCTGTGTTCAGAAATTGTCTGCTGTTCCAGCAGCCTGCGTATCTGTGCCTTTGCACGGTATACCCGCGTCTGTACGGTCTTTAGATTCGTGTCTTTCTCACGCGCGATCTGCGGCATCGGTTTTTCCAGATAAAAATGTTCATATGCGGCTTCCCGGTAGGGGCTCTGCAGCTGATTGCAGACAGATAATACCAGCTCCTTTGCCTCTTTTTGTATGTATATATCCTCCGGGCCGTCTCCGGGGTCTGCCACTTCCCGGAAATACTCATCCTCGTGGCATTCCTCCAAGCGCTTTCTGCTCTTGATATAATCGATCGCCTTGTTGCTCGCGATCCGGCAGATCCACGCCCGCTCATACATCCGGTCGAATGTTCCCAGATGCTTATACACCGCTAAAAATGTATCCTGAGTGAGATCCTGTGCATCGAACGGATTGCCGCAGGTCTTGTAACAGATACTGTATACCAGCTTTTCATACTGCTTTAGCAGATATGAAAAATACTGGTCGATATCCATGTCTACTGTCCTGTCGATGCCTCTCACCCCCTTTG
The DNA here is from genome assembly GCA_050872965.1 of bacterium. Classification (GTDB taxonomy): domain Bacteria; phylum Bacillota; class Clostridia; order Lachnospirales; family Lachnospiraceae; genus W0P33-017. Next base: position 7,751 of record JBNMHW010000091.1, read on the forward strand.
TTTTCTGTCTGCTAACTACTATAACGCATCTATATCAGAGATGTCTTCAACTTTTTTATATTTTTACGATCGCGCAAAAAGCCCCGGCAGGGAACGCCTGCCGGGGTCTCTATGACTCGCTGCACTGTATTTACTTTTTTCCTTTGGTCGTCGCGCGGATCGTCTCTGATTTGGCGATATATACCTTCTTGCCATCCACGATCCGGTATGCCTTGATGACATAACGGTATGCGGTAGCGCGTCTGAGCCCTTTGACGGTATAGGATGTCTTGCCGCGCTTCACGGTACGCTTCAGCTTTAACTTATATTTCTTTTTGGATGTATTGCACGGTGCCATATAGATCTCATAACCGTCTGCACCCTTCACCTTTTTCCATGAAAGCTTCTGGCTCGTTGCCGTCGATCTGCCGGTCTTCAGCCGCAGCTTTGCCGGTGTCACATCTGTCTGCTCCGGTACATTTGTGTGGTCAGTGTCATCTACCTGTCCCGGTGTCACAGCACCGCCGCCTGCACCGCTGCCTGATCCGCTGCCTGATCCGCTGCCTGATCCACTGCCACCACCGCTATTCGTCAGCTTCGGTATCACTGTGATATCAGTCCGATCTCCGCAGACCGTACAATGGTGACTCTTGCTGCCCTCACTCGTCGTGGTCGCTGCCACATCGATCGTCCAGTCACTGCTGTAGCTGTGTGCCGCCTTTACGATGATGCCGGATTCGATCACCTCACGACATTTCGTACACTCGCGGTGTCCGAGACCATCTGCCATCTGTCCGTTACTGTCTTTACAGGTCGGTGCATGCTCACCGGTTCCGGTGTAGAGGATCTCGCCTGCCGTATGATCACACTCGGAGCGGGTGATCGTGATCGACACTGTCTCATTCACATAATTGCCCAGATCCTTGCCGGTGTATTCCGCGGTCGCAGTAACCGGAGTACCTACCTCCAGCTGCTGATCCTGATCTGTGGTTCTCCACTTCCAGTCGGATGACAGTCTGACATCTGATACCTTTGTCGCGCTGTTGGCAGCACTGATCTCTGTACCCGGCATATTCGGCGCGTTCAGCGCTTCGTTTACTGTCAATGTTACCGGTATACATTCGACAGATGCATAATTATTCTGATCTGTCGGTGTAAATGTTGCCTCATACACCGTCTTATTACTGTCTGCAACGGCCGGACGCAGATTGTCATTCTTCCAGGCAAATGTTCCCGGGACTTCTGTCGTATCGGATGCACTGCGATGCATGGTTCCTGTGATCTGTGAATGAGCCAGTGAGTCACCATAAGTGATCGCATCTGCCTGTATCGTGCCAACTACCGGTACCGGAGTCGCCTTGGACACAACCGGAACGACTTCACAGTTGACCGGCTCATACATGCCTTCATCTGATCCTGTCGGAGTGAATATGAGCGTGTATTGCTGATCCGTGCCAACTGCAGGCTGCTCGGATGCATCCGTACTATCTACAGACCATGAACCGGATACAACCGTGGTACTGCCCTTCGCCGCGGTTACACGCGCATTGTCAGCATTGATCTTCATCTGCGACAATGTCTCTCCGTAAGTACCGGAAACACTCGGCGGTGTCTGTATATACGGAAGTGTCCTTAATGTCGTAAAGCTCTGCGATACGACAGCACCTGCATTTCCTGCATGATCCGCTGCTGCCATGTACAGCACATAGGATGTAGCTGCTGTAAGGCCCGTCAGCGGAATCTGATTGCTATTATCCGCAACCAGTGTTCCGGTCTGCACACCCTCCTTTGCCGTCCAGTTCGTTCTGCCGGAGTTCTGATCCTCGCTCTTTACTGCAAGATCCTCCAGTGCAGAAGGTGCAGTCTCCCCTGCTTTTTTTAGGATATAGTAATAGGTTCCTGCCTCGCTGCCGGTAAATGAGATCTTCGCAGTCGTATCTGTCAGCGTTGCATCTGCCTTAGAAGGTGCAGCAACTACCGTGATCTTCGGCGCGGTAGTGTCCTTCACCAGTCCGTCGGTACTGATATAAGCACTCTTGTTGCCTGCGCGATCCACTGCATAGGCATAGACCACATAGCTGCCATCACCGGATAACAGACCTGTAACGACCGCACCATCGGCTCCTGAGGCTGTCATTTCACTTCCCGCTGCTACTTCTGTAAACTCACCGGCTTCTGCCAGTGCATTCAGCTCGTCTGTTGTCTTTGCCGCCATGCCATCCGTCGCATCTGTAATCGTGTCCACGTAATAATAATACTTGTCGATTCCGCTGACTTCCTTGACACCGCTCTTCCGGTCATTCGCCTGCAGTGTCAGATCCAGAGTGCTATCTTTATAAAAATGTCCAAAGCTAATCTTATTAACCAGCGTTCTCCACCAGTTCTCCTTGATACCGATTCCATAACCATCGGGCTTGCCATCCTGATCTGCCCAGGTAGGTGCGGTCTGATCGATCTGAACCGTTACCTTCACTGGATTCGCGATGTAGCCTCTCGCCGTGTCCCTGCCATAAAGGGTTACCGTCTGCTTTCCTTCCCCGGTAAAGGTATATCCTGCGTTGGTGTCAGCGAGGGCATCCTCTAATGTGGGGTACAGCTTTACAACGCCGCTTAACTCCGGATTATATGGGTCAAATGTGTTGTCAGCTCTCGTAACGCTTCTGTATATAATCTGATTCAGAGCACCCGCTGTATCGCCTGTGGTATCATTCACGCCAAAGACTGCCGGTACATCGGTGGTATACCAGTGATTCTTGGATGCCGTGGTCTGTTCCAGTTCAAAGGCATAGACGATGGAGAATTTCTGCGTCAGGGTATCGGTATAGTTCCCGATTCCGGTAATAAGCAGCTCCGCATCATCCGACACATTTGTATTGTTTTTAGCAGATGTGGTGAAATCTTTACCCTTCTCTAAAGTGTTTATACCATTATTCTCCGTAATGGAATTGTCCTTACCGGTAGGGACAATAGGTTTCCCCGTATAATAAACAGTCATCTTCTGGGAATCATCCAATTTCACGTCACTGGACTTAAGGCTTTTTGGCTGAATCATTGCGGTCAGAGACTGCACTGCCGAAACAGCATTGTCCCCATCGGTCACCCGAATTTGGAACTTATGGGTGCCTGCATTGGTAATCCAGTAATTCTGCCCGGATTCGTCTGTGGCACTCTCATCGATTTCCGTCCAGGTGCTGCCGCTGTCCGTGCTGTATGCGATCTTCGGGGCAGCCACGCTGGCATAGCCGTCAGTATCTATGGTTTTACCGGTACACACCGAAATAGAAGTATCTGTTCCGGACATTCCCGCCTGTTTAATAGGTGTATTTGCATCCGTCCCATCCGGTTCGTATGCCAGCGTACCATATTGGAGGACTTTTTGCTGCTTTCCGGTATAAGTGAGACTGTCATACACCTTGAAATCCTTCGTCAGCAGCTTTCCCTGTCCGATAGTGAAGTAATATTCTATCGTTCCGGTATAGTTTCCCTGTCCGGTAATGGTCACCTTAGGAGCTTTCGCCTCATCAAAGCCACTATCGCCCAGTTTCTTGTCATAGGCGTTGATATTATTCGAATAAACCAACGCATAGTCTGCACCTGTCAGGCCTGCATTCGCTGCAACTGTAGAATCCTGTGCCAGCTCTTTGCCGGATGTATAGGACGGTCCTGTCAGTGTTTTCGTACTGCCGTCGGCGTCTGTCAGGGTGATGCCGGTCAGAGTCTGCGGCCAGCTATCGTAGGTACGTCCGGTCAGACCGTTAATCTGAAGCTTTCCATTTTTGTATGCCGTTGCCAGATCTGTCTTGCCACAGTGCGGACAGGTGCCCGATGCATCCGGGCTATGCTTTAGGAGTTTGACCTTAGCTGACGGCATCAGAAAGGTATGGTCAGCAGCGACTGCGGTTTTTGTTCCATCCGTGAGTTCGTAGCTGCATACAGTGTCTAGGACTTTGATTTTCGT
>JBNMHW010000092.1:0-11454 GCA_050872965.1 bacterium
AGGCGGTATCGGTGTCGGCACGGTGACCCGTCCGGGTCTGGATCAGCCGGTTGGCGAAGCTGCGATCAATCATGTGCCGCGCGAGATGATCACGCGGGAGGTGGAGCGTGTCCTTGGCTCCAATCAGATGAGCAGTACAGATACCGGAATCCGGATTACAGTCGAGATACCGGACGGTGTAGCGCTGGCAGCGAAGACATTTAATCCAAGACTGGGAATAGAGGGAGGATTGTCAGTGCTGGGAACGAGCGGTATCGTGGAGCCGATGAGTGAAGATGCGCTGAAACGTACGATCCGGGCGGAACTGTCGATGCGGCGGGCAGAAGGAGAGACGAGGATCGTGTTAGTGCCGGGTAACTATGGACTGGACTTTTTGCGCGAATCATATAAAATAGATGCCGGGACGGCTGTGAAATGTTCGAATTATATCGGGGATGCCGTAGACATGGCGGGAGCACTGGGATTTACACAGCTATTGCTCGTTGGTCATATCGGAAAGCTGGTCAAGCTGTCCGGAGGGATCTTTCAGACGCACTCGAGACAGGCAGATGCCAGAATCGATCTGATCGTGTCAGCCGGAGTGCGTGCCGGTGTGCCAATCAACGTATTACAAAGACTATTCGATGCGGTCACGACCGAGGATGCGCTGCAGATCTTAGAGGAGCATCAGGTACTGACGGCTGTGATGGAGGTCGTAAAGGAGCGGGCTGCATATTATCTGCAGCAGCGTGCGGGGGATCGCATGCAGACGCAGGTGGTGCTGTTTTCGAACCGCTACGGAGAGCTGTGAGCACTGCAAAATAGTGACAAAAGCTGCCGCCTGTGATTACACCAGCATCTCATCAGACTGCTCCGATTGTGTTTACGTGATTTATCCTGACGCAGCTCCCGCAAGCAGATCTGACTTTTGCTTTATTGCACGGTTCATTCCGATGAGCCTTGGAAAAAACTGAATCGTGTTCAGCAAAGGCTTCCACGATTCACAAGTCTCATCTCCATCGTGCAAAGGCAGCAAAATCAGACATGACTTGCTCGCGCTGCTGTTTTGTGGAATATGTACGTGTTGACATGTCGTCATATGCGCACTGAAAATGATATGCAGCCAATATGTAACGCAGGGCTGGCGGATGTGTTTGCAGCAGATTTTGTCAGTTGCGACATTTGTCCGGCGAAGTGCGAGCGATTTGATGATGATTCGCATGTCATAGCTGGAAGCTGCAGGCTATGTGTGCGAGGGAACCGAAGGACACCTACCGAACTGCCACTGGCAGTTCGCCACGGATGCATGGCAACATCGAGCCCAAGCTGAAGAGACAGCGAGGCACCGCCAGACAATCGGAGCAATCTGATCAAGATACTGCTGCAACCGCATTTGCCAGACTAGCACTGCAGATCAGCGTCAAAATATATTCTGCTTGCGGGAGCTGCGTCTGTGTGAGATACATTTAAAGTGGAGAGAATACGAGGAGAACAACAGATGAACCCAATATTTTATGGCGTGGGCGTCGGCCCCGGTGATCCGGAACTGCTCACATGCAAAGCACTCCGGATCATGAGAGAAGCAGATGTCCTGGCAGTGCCGGGAGAGAAAAAAGAAGCATCCGTAGCTTATCAGATCGCCTGCCAGGCAGATCCGGGTGTAGCGGATAAAGAATGTCTGTGCATGCCGATGCCGATGACTAAGGATAAGCAGAAACTGGGCGCAAGTCATGCAGCGGGTGCGCAGCAGATCTGTGATCAGCTCGCAGCCGGAAAAAGCGTCGCATTTCTGACGCTGGGTGATCCGACGATCTATTCGACCTATCTGTACCTGCAGCGGCGCGTACAGCAGGCCGGATACGGGACACAGATCATAAGCGGTGTCGCTTCATTTCTGGCGGCGGCCGCCGCATTTGATATCGGACTGGTGGAACGCAGCGAGCAGCTTCATATCGTACCGTCCACTTATGGCGTAGACCAGGCGTTGGAACTGCCCGGAACGAAGGTGCTCATGAAGGCAGGAAAGCAGCTTGGCAGGGTCAAAGAAGCTGTCAGACAGACCAGGGCAGACGTCTATATGATAGAAAACTGCGGGATGGAGGGAGAACGTATCCTCCATGGCGTGGATGCGATTCCGGATGACAGCGGATATTATTCACTTATTATCGTAAAGGAGAGAACATAAATGGTACATTTCGTCGGCGCCGGAAGTGGCGCACCGGATCTGATTACATTGCGCGGAATGCGGCTGCTCGGGCAGGCAGATGTGATCATCTACGCGGGCTCGCTCGTGAATCCGGAACTTTTAACCTATAAAAAAGAGGATGCTGTCGTCTACAACAGTGCAACAATGACACTCGAACAGGTGCTTGCAGTCATGGAACAGGCCGAGCGTGACGGAAAAGACACCCTGCGCCTGCATACCGGTGACCCGTGTCTGTATGGCGCGATCCGTGAGCAGATGGATGCGCTCGATGCGCGTGGCATTGCCTACGATGATACACCCGGAGTCAGTTCTTTTCAGGCGGCAGCCGCAGCGCTGAATCTGGAATACACCCTGCCGGAAGTATCACAGAGCGTGATCATTACCCGGATGGAAGGGCGTACTCCGGTTCCGGAAAAGGAACAGATCGAATCATTTGCCGTGCACGGCGCAACGATGGTCATTTTTCTGAGTACAGGGATGCTGGAGCAATTATCAGAACGTCTCCTCGCAGGCGGTTATCAGAGATCGACACCCGCCGCGATCGTCTATAAGGCATCGTGGAAAGAGGAAGAGTCCTATGTATGTACGGTAGAGACACTGGCACAGACTGCACAGGCGCATGGGATCACCAAGACGGCGCTGATCATCGTCGGGGATGTCGTATCGCACAGCAGCTATGCGCGTTCAAAGCTGTATGATCCGTCATTTACGACAGAATACCGGGAGGCAGACAAATGAAACAGACGACAGGAAAGCTATATATCGTAGGGATCGGCCCTGGCGGCAGGGAAGGGATGACACGCGAAGCCGCACAGGCACTGCAGGAGAGTGACTGTATTGTCGGGTATCATGTGTATACACAGCTCGTACAGGAGGAATATCCCGATAAAGAATACTATACGACACCGATGACCAAAGAGGTAGACCGGTGCAGACAGGCACTGGCATTTGCGGCCGAGGGACGGACGATCTCGCTTGTCTGCAGCGGAGATGCGGGAGTCTACGGCATGAGCGGGCTGGTGTACCAGCTGCAGGAGGAGTATCCGGATGTTGAGATACAGGTCGTAGCGGGTGTGACGGCCGCGCTCGCGGGAGCGGCGGTGCTCGGTGCTCCGCTGATCCACGATTTCGCGCTGATCAGCCTCAGTGATCTGCTGACACCGTGGGAAAAGATCGAAAAACGTCTGCTGCTGGCAGCGGATGCGGATTTTGTGATCGTTTTATATAATCCGTCCAGCAAAAAGAGACATGATTATCTTCAGAAGGCATGCGATCTGATCTTACGGCATCAGTCACCGGATACGGTATGCGGGCTGGTAGAACAGATCGGACGCGAGGGCGAGCGTTCACAGGTGCTCACCTTAGAGCAACTGAGGAATACGCAGGTCAATATGTTTACGACGGTATTTATCGGTAATTCGCAGACGCGTGAGATGAATGGTAAGATGATCACGCCGAGAGGTTATGAACTGTAGATATGGTCAGAGGATCGTAACTGTGAAGGTACGAAGCAGTTACGTATGAGGGAAGACAGATGAAGGGTAATTCACAGACAATCATATTATTTGCAGGAACGAGTGAAGGCCGCAGACTGGCGCTGCACTGTGCAGCAGAAGGGAAAAAAGTCATCGTCTGCGTGGCAACCGAATACGGAGAGCAGATGCTGCCGGATGATCCGAATATCCGGGTACACTGCGGCCGGATGGACGAACAGGAGATGCATGATTTTTTCCGACAGGAACAGATGCAGCCGGATACGGATCATCTGATAGTGATCGATGCGACGCACCCGTATGCAGTGCTGGTGTCACAGACCCTGCGCAGCGTCTGTGGAGAACTCCATATCGAATATGTGCGTCTGCTGCGTGAACAGGCGGCGGATCTGACGGGAAATGCGGCTGTTCATCTGGTGGATGATATGACAGCTGCCGCAGGACTGGCACAGCAGATGCCCGGTAATATCTTCCTGACAACCGGCTCAAAGGAGCTGGCGGTGTTTGTACAGGCGATCAGTGACCGTTCGCGCCTGTATGTGCGTGTCCTGCCATCGATCGAAAGCATGGAGATCTGTGAGCAGGCGGGGATCAGCGGAAAACAGCTTATCTGTATGCAGGGGCCGTTCTCGGAAGCGCTGAATCAGGCCATGTATGAACACACGGATGCACAGATTCTCGTGACCAAGGAATCCGGACAGCCGGGTGGATTTGCGGACAAGCTGCAGGCCGCACTGGCGAGAGGAATGCAGTGTATCGTGATACGCAGACCCGGAGAACAGGGCTCCTCGTATGAGCAGGTGTGTGAGCTGATCGGTCTGAAAGAGACATTTACAGAGGAAAAATCACAGCATGCGACAGATCATGGGCAGGAGACAGCCGCAAAGCTGTATCTCATCGGGATCGGTATGGGAACGCGTGCGCAGATGACGCAGGAGGCGTTTGAGGTATTGAATACCGTACCGGTGATCTTCGGTGCAAAACGGATGTTGGAGGCAGCTGCTTTCAGCCCGGCAAAAAAGGTCTGTGAATACCGGCAGGGAGAGATCCTGGCATACCTGAAGGCACATCCGCAGATCACCCGTGCAGCAGTCGTATTTTCCGGTGATGTCGGATTTTACAGCGGCGCTGACGGATTTGGACAGCAGTTTCAGTGTGGAAACCGGCAGTGGCAGACCACGCGTATTGCAGGTCTGTCATCGGTTAATTATTTTGCGTCAAAGCTCGGCATTACCTGGCAGGATATGAGCCTGTGCAGTGTACATGGCAGACAGACGGATCTGATCGGGCGGATCAGGCGTGAGAAGAAGGTATTCTCCCTGCTCGGCGGTACGAAACAGCTGCGGGATGTGGCAGGACAATTGTGTAAGGCCGGATTGTCTGAAGTGCGTTTATCAGTCGGGTGTGATCTGGGCTATGAGTCGGAACAGATCCGGACAGGAAGCGCACAGCAGTTTCTGGAACAGGATGCACAGCTGGGAAACAGCACGCTGTGCGTGGTATTATTTGAAAATGAGCATGCGCAGGCAGTCACGACAGGCAGTCTGCCGGATGCGGCATATGAGCGTGGCAAGGTACCTCTCACAAAAGAAGAGATCCGTTCCCTTGCGCTCGCGAAGCTTCGTCTGACGCAGGATGCCATCTGCTATGATATCGGGGCAGGCACCGGCGGCATGACCTGCGATATCGCCCGGTATCTGCCGCGCGGCAGAGTGATCGCGTTCGAGCGCGGCGAAGAAGGGTGTGCGCTGATCCGTGCCAATGCGGATCGTCAGAGACTTGGCAATATCGATATCGTGCAGGGCATGGCACCGGAGTGCCTGTCAGGGCATGAGCTGCCGACGCATGCATTTATCGGTGGCAGCGGCGGCCGGCTGAGGGAGATCGTAGAGTGGCTGCTGGGGCAGAATCCGGATATCCGGATTGTGATCGATGCGATCACGCTGGAGACGGTGGGTGATGCGAACGAACTGCTGAAGACGCTGCCGGTCAGGGATGTGGATGTGATCTGTGCTTCGGTGGCAAAGGCACGGGCGCTCGGCAGTTACCGGCTCATGGAGAGCATGAATCCAGTCTATATTTTTTCGTTTACGGGTGCATCGGATGAAAAACAGGCATGAGAGCAGAAAAACAGGTGAAATGATGGGAATGATACTATGAATGGCACGATGAACGATGCTAGGAATGATGTTGTGAATGATACTATGAATCAGAAACTGCCGCGTCTGATCCTTGCAGCCACACACAGCGGCAGCGGCAAGACGATGCTTACGATGGGTCTGCTCGCCGCATGGAAGCGCTGGGGCTTGCCTTTGGCGGCATTTAAGTGTGGACCGGATTATATCGATCCGATGTTTCACAGCCGTGTGCTGGGGATCCCGACACGCAATCTGGACGGGTATTTTACCGATCCGGATACGACCCGTGCACTGTTTGCGAGAGCTGCGGCACCGGAGCAGGGATTATCGCTGATCGAAGGTGTGATGGGATATTATGACGGCGCGGGTCTGCATACAATGCAGGCTTCTGCGTGTGAACTGGCAGAGACGCTGGATGCGCCGGTCGTGCTCATCATTGATGCGGCAGGCATGAGCCTGTCAGCGGCAGCAGTCCTGAAGGGATTTCTCACGTTTCGTGAACCGTGCCATATCAGGGGAGTGATCTTCAATCATATGTCGCGGTCTGTCTATGAGGCAGTCCGGCCACAGGTCGAGGCATTGGGTGTCCGTGCGTGCGGATATGTGCCAAAACTTGGAAATATGGAGCTGCCGAGCCGTCATCTGGGACTGGTGACGCCGCAGGAACTGCAGGATCTGCGAGACTATACAGAGCGGCTGGCAGATGCACTGGTACAGACGGTTGATCTGGAGGCATTGCTGACATTGGCGCAGCATGCGCCGGTGCTCACGTGGAGGCAGCCGCAGGTGCCGCAGTTATCAAAAAAGCTGCATATCTCGGTGGCAAAGGATGAGGCGTTCTGTTTTTTGTATGAGGATAATCTCGAATATCTGAAACGAATGGGTGCCGGGCTGCGGTTTTTCTCACCGTTACATGATACGGACTTGCCGGAGAAGACGGACGTATTGCTGTTTCCGGGTGGTTATCCGGAGTTATATGCGGGTGCATTATCGGAAAATACAGCGATGCGCAGAGCAGTCTATGATGCGATTGACGGAGGCGCCTATGTGCTGGCGGAATGCGGTGGATTTATGTATCTGACGCAGACGTTAGAGGATATGGACGGACAGGTCTGGCCGATGGTTGGATGGATTGATGCGCAGGCAGGGTGCAGGGAACGATTACAGCGGTTTGGCTATATCGAATTGCAGCCGGATGCAGAAAATGTGTGCCGCCAGACGATCCGTGGTCACGAGTTCCACTATTTTGACACAACAGATAATGGCCAGGCATTTCTGGCGAAAAAGCCGTTCCGGGATGTCAGTTGGCACTGCATGCATGGATCATGGCATGAACTGGTTGGATTTCCGCATCTATACTACTACAGCAACCCGATGTTTTTATATGAGCGGCTGGAGCATTATATAGCGGTGACAGGGCAAGCAACAGAGGAATGACCGGATATGACAGATGAATTATTATTAGAACAGACAATCAGACAGATCCGTCCGGTGGATGAACACAGCCGGGCGGATGCGCAGGCGCATTGGGATCACATGGGCAAGCCCCTGCACAGTCTCGGCAAGCTGGAGACGCTGTGGACACAGCTGGCAGCGATTCAGCGCACAGAGCATCCATCGGTAAAAAAACGGGCGCTGATCGTGATGTGTGCGGACAATGGAGTAGTGGCGGAGGGTGTCACACAGACCGGACAGGAAGTTACGGCTACGGTGGCTGAGAATTTTTTTGATGATCTGACCTGTACTTCGATCATGTGCAGACAGAATCATTGTGATCAGTGTATCGTGGATATCGGAATGGTGACGGATACACCACGGACGATCCGTAAAAAAGTAGCCTATGGCACGCAGAATATGGCGAAAACGGCAGCTATGACGAGAGAACAGGCGTATCGTGCGATCTGTGCAGGGATAGAGCTGGTGCAGGAAAAGCGCGCAGAGGGCTACGAGATCCTGGCAACCGGTGAGATGGGGATCGGCAATACGACGACCAGCAGTGCGGTGACTGCGGTGCTTCTGGGCTTACAGCCGGAAGATGTGACCGGGCGCGGAGCCGGATTGTCAGATGCAGGTCTCGAGCAGAAAAAGACGGTGATCCGGCAGGCGATCACACGGCTGGCACCGGATCCGTCCGATCCGGTCGATGTGCTCACAAAAGTCGGTGGATTCGATCTGGGCGGGCTGACGGGCGTGTTCCTCGCAGGAGCGGCATATGGCATACCGGTGATCGTGGATGGCTTTATATCGCTGACAGCAGCGTTGCTCGCAGTGCGTATCGCACCGGGGTGTGCCCCGTATCTGATCCCTTCGCATGTATCAAAGGAGCCCGCGGCGGCACTGCTTGTGCAGGAACTGGGACTGGAGCCGGGCATCTGTATGGATCTGAGTCTCGGAGAGGGCTCGGGGGCGGTCGCATTATTGCCGTTTTTAGATATGACAGGACAGATCTATGAGCAGATGGGAACATTTTCGGATATTCACGTAAAGGAATATGAGGACTATACGGAGGCACACACATGCTGATCTATGTATACGGAGGCAGTGGCAGCGGCAAGTCTGCTTATGCGGAGCAGCGGATCGTGGACAGTGCCGGAACGGTGCGCTACTATATCGCGACAATGGAGCCGTTCGGGGAAGAGGGGAGCCGCCGGATCGCGCGGCATCGCAGGCTTCGCGAGGGCAAAGGATTTCAGACGATCGAGTGCCCGGTGCGGCTCGAACGGCTGCAGCTGCCTGAACCCGGAGCGGTACTGGTCGAGGATCTGTCCAATCTGCTGGCCAATGAGATCTGGTCACCGCAGGGACGCGGCTGGGAGGAATCGGATGACCATATATTGCCGGAGCAGATCGCAGATGCATGTCTGCACCTGACGCGGGAGCATCCGCTCGTAGTCGTGGTCGGCAACGATGTGTTCTGCGATGGAGCGGCATTGACACCTGAGATGGAACGGTATACGGCGCAGCTTGCAGAATGTCAGAGACGGATTGCCGCAGCCGCGGATGAGGTCGTGGAAGTCGTATGCGGGATTCCGCTCGTGCATCAGAAGGAAGAGTGATTATGAAGAAACTGATAAACAGTCTGCTGATCGCATTTGCGATGTATTCAAAGATACCGACACCGCGGGCTGATTGGGAAAAAGAAAATATGCGTTATGTGATGTGCTGTTTTCCGCTCGTCGGAGTGGTCATCGGGGCGCTGGTTTGTGGATGGAGCTGGTTTGGCGGGTTCGCCGGCCTAAAGGACGGATTGCGGGCAGCAGGATATGTGCTTATACCGGTATTCGTTACGGGGGGCATCCATCTGGATGGCTTTCTGGATACGTCCGATGCATTGCATTCCTATGCGCCGACAGAGCGGAAATTGGAGATATTAAAAGATTCACATGCAGGTGCATTTGCCATTATCTGTGGCTGTGGCCTGTTTATAGCGAACTTTGGGTTATGGTCCCAGGTATCTGTACACGGAGCGCGTGCGCTGGCACTGGGATATGTGATGAGCAGATGTCTCAGCGGGTGGTCTGTCGCGGTATTTCCGTGTGCAAAGGACAACGGACTGGCTGCAACGTTTCAGGATGCGGCACACCGTAAAGCAGTAGCTGTTGTGTGTGGCGTGGAGCTGATCGGCGTGTTATTGGTCGGGGGATTGCTGATACCCAGAGAGACGGTCTGTATGGCGCTGGCTGCAGGGCTCACGCTCGTCTGGTATGGCCGGATGGCAAAGCGGCAGTTCGGAGGCATCACCGGAGATCTCGCCGGATGGTTTTTACAGATGTGTGAATGCCTGATGGCATTATTTGTCGTAGTGGGAGAATTGTTATGAGACTGGTAATCGGAGGAATCCATCAGGGAAAACGTACCTTTGCGCATACATTGTCGGATCATGTGTATGAGGATCTGCATCTGTCGATCCGTGAGAGCATGCTGGCGGGAGATGATCCGTGTGCACTGGCTGAACGGATCACTGATGAATATGCAGACGGAGTCATCACGGTCGCGGAAACAGGCTGCGGACTGATCCCGATGGAGGCATTTGAGCGGGAATACAGAGAGTGTGTCGGACGGATCAGCTGTCGGCTGGCGGCACAGGCTGAGGCGGTGTACCGTGTGAGCTGCGGGATCGCCGTGCGTATCAAATAAAAGGAGCAGGATACATGAGTTGGATGTTTTGCAGATTACTGGCGCTGGCATTGGCAGGGCTGCTGGATCAGGTGTTTGGGGACCCTCGGGTGTCATGGCATCCGATCTGTCTGATCGGGAACTTGATCAGCCTGACGGAGCGGCACATGAGAGGCTTATTTCCGAAAACAAAAAAAGGCATGCGCGTGGCGGGTGTCTGTCTGGTAGTTATCGTGCTGTTTGTGAGTACGGCGGTGCCTGGTCTGATCGTATGTGGCGTGTACCGTCTGCATCCGATCGCTGGCATTGCTATCGAGAGTGTCCTGTTGTTTTTTACATTTGCCGGAAAGTCACTGGAGCGGGAGAGTATGGCCGTGTATGACGCACTGCGCACAGATGGGCTGGAAGCGGGCCGGCATGCGGTGTCCATGATCGTCGGGCGTGATACGGCACAGCTCTCGGAGACAGGGGTTGTAAAAGCAGCAGTCGAAACCGTGGCGGAAAATACATCCGACGGTGTGATCGCGCCGATGTTTTATGCAATGCTTGGTGGAGCGCCGCTTGCGTGTTTTTATAAGGCAGTCAACACGATGGATTCAATGGTAGGATATAAAAATGACCGGTACCGGTGGTACGGAACTGCGGCTGCGCGTCTGGATGACCTGGTGAATCTGATCCCTGCGCGGTTGTCGGCTCTTTTGATGCTGCTCGTGTGCCAGCCGCTCAAATGCCGCTGGAGGCGAACTGACGGTATTGGCTGCAGCCGCTGGATGGATACCTGGCGTATCTATCGCAGAGACCGTTATGCACATGCGAGTCCGAATTCTGCGCAGACCGAGAGTGTCATGGCGGGAGCACTCGGTGTACAGCTCGCCGGTAATGCCAGCTATTTTGGTGTGATCCATGAGAAACCGACGATCGGAGACGATATCCGTCCGGTGCAGCTGGCAGATATTCCGCGTGCGGTGAGCCTGATGCGGTGGAGCGCGTGCCTCGGCTGGGTGGTGATGCTCGCGGTGCTGGGGCTGGCTGTGAGCTTGGGCGGTCACCTTTGATCACGGAATCCTTTTAAAAGGACATTGTTTTTACCCGGGCTGTCTGGCTGCGGTCACAGCAGACACCTCGTCAGATTGCTCCGGTTGCCCGGGCGGTGTCTCGCTGTCTCTTCAGCTTGGGCTCGATGTGTCCTTCGGTTCCCTCGCACACATAGCCTGCAGCTTTCAGCTATGCTATGCGAGATGTTATCGAATCGCTCGCACTTCGCCGGGCAAAAGTCGCAACTGATGGGATCTGCTGCAATCGCAGCCGCCAGCCCTGCACTACATATTTCACTGAACAGCAGCGCGAGCAAGGCATTGTCTGATTTTGCTGCCTTTGCACGATGGAGATGAGACTTATGACTCGTGGAAGCCTTTGCTGACACAATTTTGTTCTTCGGAGGCTCATCGGAATGGGTCGTGCAACAAAGCAAAAGTCAGACTGCTTGCGGGAGCTGTATTTTCACGAAATAACTGCTCGCATG
>JBNMHW010000093.1:0-11433 GCA_050872965.1 bacterium
ATGGCATAAATCTCCTTTGTAAAATGGTTTCTTGTCAACTCCATTATACCAAACGGAACAGGTTTATGCCTTTTTTGTTGGTTGAAATATTGAATTTTCAAGGTTCAGCACACCTTATTGGTGTGGGAAGTTTTAGTTATTAAATTAAGATTTTCATTTTTGGTATTATTACCTCTCTCTAAATATAAAGAAGCGCATCCTGAAAAACGGATGCGCTTCTTTACGTTGCACCGGTTGTCTGACCGATTCCAAGAAAAATAAAAAATACTCTAATGTTTTCTGACATTCCTCCGATAAATAGTTTAGGAAAGCAATCAGGAGGATTACTTTTTCCATTGTTTTTACATTATTTCAGGGAAGAAAAGTGAAAGGAGATGCCGTTATGCGCATAGATGCATATAATCAGGTGGCAGCGATCTATAAAAGCAGCAAGCCTGCGCGCACGACTTCTACGAAGAAAGTCGCAAGCTTTCAGGATCAACTGCAGATCTCGCAGGCGGGACGTGATTATCAGATCGCAAAACAGGCAGTCGCAAATGCTTCAGACATCAGGGAAGATAAGGTCGCAGAGCTGAAGGCTAAGGTTGATTCCGGTAATTATGAGGTTGATGCTGGAGATTTTGCTGGTAAATTGTTAGAGAAGTATAACGAGTTTTATTCATAGTCATATCGTGCAGATTGTACTATGAACGTAGTGAATAGCGAGGAAATGGGAACGTGGCAAGTTTGATGGATGACCTGACACAGGTTTTGGAGAATGAGACAGCAGCATATCAGAGACTGACAGAATTGTCTGAGAACCTGCGTGAGGCATTGATCGCTTCGGATGTGTCTGCGGTAGAGCAGTTGACGGCAGCACAGGAGGAAGTGTCGAATGGGATCCAGAGCCTGGAGACCAGACGTGCGCATATCATGAATGATATCGCTGTTGTGATGAACCGCAAACCCGAGGAGCTGAAAATATCTACGTTGGAACAGTCGCTTGCCGGTCAGCCGCTGCTGCAGCAGAGACTGGCAGATACCCGTAATGAACTCAAACAGACAATGGACCGGCTGAAGCGCATCAACCATACCAATCAGACATTGCTTCGCCAGTCTATGGAATTATTGGAATTTGACCTGAATCTGTTTCGCAGCATGCGACAGGCCCCGGAGACAGCCAATTATAACAGATCCGCTGTGAATACCGGTGATCTGCTCGGCAGCAGGGGCTTTGACGCCAAGCAATAACAGACAGGGGGAATCATATTATGGCAAACGGAATGCAGGCGCTGTATGTGGGCGGTAGTGGTCTCAGATCAGCGCAGAATGCCATCAATACTTCTGCAAATAACCTTGCAAATGTCAATACGGCGGGATATGTCCGCCAGCAGGTATT
This sequence comes from bacterium, assembly GCA_050872965.1. Classification (GTDB taxonomy): domain Bacteria; phylum Bacillota; class Clostridia; order Lachnospirales; family Lachnospiraceae; genus W0P33-017. Next base: position 1,379 of record JBNMHW010000093.1, read on the forward strand.
GTTTGCAGATAAACATTATAACAGATTTGCGAATGCGTCTGTCAGCTCGCAAAATGTAGGCCTTGGTGTAGGAATCGGTGATATCGTACACGCCAGGGATGTTTTTTTAGATAAGACTTATCGTTCGGAGGCCGGGCGGCAGTCTTATTACAGTGCCTACTATAATGCGATTGACGAGGTGCAGAGTCTATATCAGGAGCTGGAAGGAACCGCTTTTAAGGATGTCCTGATGGGTTCCGGCAGTGACAGGGATTCGAACAGCAGCCTGTGGTCTGCGTTTGAACTGCTGGCACAGGATCCGTCGGATATGACCAATCAGGGACTGGTCATCCAGCGCTCCAATCTACTGCTTACTCGGGCAAATGCAATATATTCGAGTTTATCCACGTATCAGTCACAAATAAATATACAGATCTCAAACGATATCGACCGTGTCAATGAGCTGGGCAAACAGATCTACAAGCTGAATCTGGAGATCCAGAGCATCGAGGCAAGTGGTGCGGAGACCGCATATGACCTGCGCGATGCCCGCGATACAGCACTTGATGAACTGGGTTCACTGGTCAATATGTCTTATACCGAGGACGCGACGGGCATTGTCACAGTCAAGGTGGAGGGACAGTATTTTGTTGATGAGGCACATATGTATCAGGTCGGCAAACAGGTGGATCGTTCGACCGGATATGTAAATGCGTACTGGCCGTATCTGTCCAATGAGGCGAATGGACAGTACACGAATCTGTTTGATTTTTCGATGCCGATCTCATCCGAATACAATACGGACATCGGAGAGATCAAGGCGCTCATTCAGGCGCGTGGTGACGGTGTGAAGAATTTTGCTTATCTGGAAGGCGCAGATCCCGAACAGTATGCGAATTCCGTCGGAATGTCCGTGATGGAGGAGTCTGAGGCACAGCTTGATGTGCTGATCCACGGACTGGCAACCAAGATCAACGATATCTTATCACCGAATACGAGAGCTTCTTTCTCGGTGCGCACGGAAAATGCGGACGGCACCTACAGTATTACCGAATACAAAAATGTCAAAGTGCTGGATGTAGACAACTGCCGTCTCGGATCGGATATGAAGATCCCGCCGCACGAATTGTTTACGAGAGTCGGTGTACCTGATCGCTATACAGAGGTGACGGATCAGAACGGCAAGACCTGGTATATCTATAACGAGGAAGATACCTACGACTGCAAGACGGTGAATCTCGCCGGGAAAAATTATCAGATCTGGGATGAATCCAAGGGCAACGGCTACACGACAACGATTACCTATGATTCACAGACCAATCAGGCACTGCGCAGTGAGGAAGGGCCGTATGAGCAGTGGGAAAAAGACGGCAATCAGAAATATGTCAAGCAGTTCATAGCCGGAAAATCCTACTATGTACTCAATCCGGACTATGCGCTGGATACATCTACGCAGTACACGCTGTCATCGCTCGGTGTCAATGATGAGTTGGAAAATCAGGTAGACCTGTTCCCGCATCTGACACAGAAAACACATGAGATCGATTACGGAATGGGCTCAGAGCTGTCCAATCTGTGGGATACGAAGCTGCTCAAGATCTATCCGGGCTCTGAGGCAACGTTTAGTTTTAGTGATTATTACACACAGATGATCGGTGGAATCGCATCTGCGGGATCTACCTACGAATCTACATCGAATACATTGAACAGCTCTGTCACGGCGATCGATAACCAGCGTCAGCAGGTGACCGGCGTATCGACGGACGAGGAGCTGACCAATATGATCAAGTATCAGAATGCGTATAATGCAGCCAGCCGTTATATCCAGACAGTGTCGGATATGATCGAGCTGTTAGTAACGAATTTATAGAGTCATCAGGGGAAAGGAGCGTAACTAATGGCCAGTACATTTTTCGGCCTGTCGATCGCATCGTCAGGCTTACGCGCCTATCAGGCATCAGCGAATACAGTCGCTAACAATATATCCAATGTAGACACCAACGGCTATAGCAAGCAGGTCACGAACATGAAAGCAAACCATGCACTGCGCGGCTATACCGAATACGGCACGCTCAGTACCGGTGTATCGGCAGAGTCCGTGACACAGGTGCGCAGCGAATATTATGACAATAAATATTGGCAGTACAGTGGCTACAAGGGCGAATATACAGAAAAAGTCAAATTCATGAGTCAGGTGGAGTCCTATTTTCAGGATGATGATACCTTGAAAGGATTTTCTTCCATCTATGCTGAATTTTTCAATGATATTGACAGCCTGCGTGGCAACCCGGCATCTACTTCCGTCCGCAATCAGGTGATCAGCAGTGCCAAAAAGTTCTGCAGTTATTTCAATACCGTATCGAGCGGACTGCAGAAGATCCAGGAGGATGTCAACGAGCAGATCAAGATGACTGTCGATGAGGTCAATTCCATCGCACAGAAGATCGCATTGCTCAATGACCAGATCAACGACGTGGAGATCAACGGCGGCTATGCCAATGATATGAGAGATCAGCGTGCACTGCTCGTCGATCAGTTGTCCACTATGGTTTCCGTAGAAGTTAAAGAGACTAAGGTCGTCAACAGCAAATATCCGGATATGTATACTGGCGCGACGAGCTATACCGTCAAGATCAATGGTCTGGAGCTGGTCAGTGACGGACAGTACAGACAGTTAGAGTGCGAAGCACGTAAATATAAAGACAACCAGAATGATGCAGAGGGGCTCTACGATATCAAGTGGGCAGACAATCACTCTGATTTTCCGACAACCAGCACATTGGCAACCGGCAGCCTGAAGGCGATGGTAGAACTGAGAGACGGTAATAACCATGCGAATTTCAGCGGAACCGTAGAGGAAGCATCCGGCAGACAGCTCGTGATATCCAATACCAATGTAAAGTCTGAGCTGAGCATGAATCTGCCGCCGCAGGGCGTGATCACGATCGGCAGCCGGGAGTACACGTATTCCTCTTTCAGCATGTATCAGACAGCCAGCGGAGAGACCAAATTTTCATTTACGATCACCTCTGACACCTCCGGTTTGTCATCCATGATCGGACGACAGGCATCCGTCGGAGAATCGATTGATTATAAGGGAATCTGCTATTACCAGTCGCAGATGAATGAGTTTTTGCGTGCGTTTACCAAGGCATTCAATGACATCCAGCACAAGGGTGTTGACTTAAATAAAAATGAGATGGGTTCCTTCTTTGTGGCAGAGAGTGTACAGGGCACGGAACTTGGCTTTTCAGATGCCGGAAATACCCGGATCTTATCCACTTCGGACAGCTATTACCGCCTGACAGCGGCGAATCTGAAGATTGCGGATGCATGTAAGGATCCGTCCATCTTTGCGACCGCTTACAAGGAAGATTTTGAAAACGGACAGGATAACCAGACACTGGTCGAGGAGATGCAGAAGCTCCAGAAGGATGTCGTGATGTACCGTGGCAGTGGCGGAGATCAGTTCTTAGCGACACTGATCAGCGATGTAACGGTAGACAGCGAGGAATCCGAGCTGCTGTCCAATAACTATACGACGATCGTCAGCACGGTAGAGAAGCAGCGGACATCGATCTCCGGTGTCGATGAAGATGAAGAGGCACTGGATCTCGTGAAGTTCCAGAATGCCTATAACTTATGTTCCAAGGTCGTGCAGATCATGTCAGAGATGTATGACAGACTGATCACGAGTACCGGTGTATAGGAGGTAATACGACGATGATGCGAATCACGAATGGTATGATGATGAATACCACCAAAACAAATATCAATACGAATAAAGTATCCGTAGACCGCCTGAACACACAGATGTCTACGCAGAAAAAGATCACCAAGCCGTCGGATAATCCGCTGATCGCGATCAAATCCCTGCGTTTATCCACAACACTCAGCCAGATCAATCAGTATTATGGTAATAATATCAAGGATGCACAGTCTTGGATGGACGTGACAGAGACTGCGCTCACAAACATGAAGGATATCCTGACGGATGCCTATCGTTTGGCGGTCAACGGTTCGACCGGTACAATGACAGACGAGGACCGGAATACGGTTCTGACACAGCTCAAGAGCCTGAGTTCCCAGCTCTATGCGGAGGCGAATGCAGACTATGCGGATCGTACCGTATTCAGCGGATACAAGACGAATTCGACCGTGACATTCATGGATGCACTCGAAGCATCGAACGCAAAGTATGAGATCAACGAACAGTTGAGCATCAGTGATATGCAGTCCTATACCTACTATGCGAATAAGCTGGATACTCCATCAGCAGGTGAAGTACAGGATTATACGAACAACCCTGTCGGCACACCGCAGGAGGAGGTCTTAAAGCGGCTGCGGCTTTCCTATAACAAGCTGAGCAACCTGAACAGCCTCGCCTACAATTATGCGGTAGATACGAGTTCTTCCAAGGCAGACGGAACGACCAAGGGAAATGTCACGATCACGGCTGATATGACAGGAACAGGGTCGAATCAGCTCTTCCAGTGGCGCAGCCTGAAAAAAGACAGTGCGTTTACCTATCAGGCAGACGCGAACGGTCAGATGACAGGGGCTACGCTTGAAGATATGAACGGTTATAAGCTGTCGATCTCACCAGATGGAAAATTCAGCGTGGATGATCCGTCAATCGTGATGGCTGTGCGTGAGACAACGATCAACGGTGTCAAGATGACGAACTATACCTTTACGGATGAGAGTGGAAACACCGCTTTTACCGCACAGGAGACAACGGATGCGAACGGAAATAAGACAGCCTATGTCGTTGATTCACAGGGCAACCGCGTAGATCTGACCTATGATGGACAGGGAAATCTGATCACAGTTGCAGATTCGCAGGGCAATTCGATCAACACGAATCTGGAACAGACGATCACAGATGCTGACCCTGCTACGATCACAGTCAAAAATGCAGACGGAGACGTAGCGATGACAGCTACGGCTGCTCCGGTAGATACTGCTGATACCACCAAGGGTAAATCCTATGAGCTCTATACAGAAGATAAGAAACTCACGACCAACCTGAAGATCGAGAAGATGACCGAACAGGAATTTAATGATTATCTGGCGAAGCTGGCAAAGGATCCGGATACTGTAGCTGAAGAATATAAAGATACGATCATCTATCTGCCGGATTCCGGTGAGATGGTGCTCGGAAACAACATCGCACAGACGATGGCATCCGAGTTTGCGACACTCAATGTCAACTATGATAAAAATGGGTTTGTCAAAGGTGAGACCAGACCGGAGATGTACTTTAACTGTACGAACAAGTCAGATATCAGTGCAGCGAACCACATTACCTATACGAACTATGATGCGGACGGCAACTGGATCCAGCAGAATATCAACTATGCGGTATCTGCCAATCAGGATATGGCGATCAATACACAGATCCATGATGTCGTGAGTGCAGACTGCTACCGTGATCTGGCAGAGATGACGGATCTCGTGCAGGAGGCGATCGATGCACACACGACCGTGTCCAACATCAAGAGCATGATCAATTCCGGTGACTATACAGACAAGGATCAGATCGCATACCTGAAGGATTGCCTGGAAAAGGCTGAAAAGCAGGTCGCCTATGTGGACGATCATCTGCAGAAGGTATACGGCTCACAGATCACGAATTTTGAGAAATACTTAAATCAGGTGAACTTAAAGATCACGGATATCGGTAGCCGTGGCGATCAGTTGTCATTGACCGAAAACCGTATGAGCAACCAGAAGACGACATTTAAGCAGCTCAAATCCAACAACGAGGATGAGGAACTCTCCGACGTGACGATTGACTATACATCTGCTTTTACCGCTTTTCAGGCTTCGTTGAAGGCAGCGGGCAAGATCGACAATATGACATTGTTGGATTATTTATAATATTTGTTATATTATTTGGAGGAAAACAGCTATGACAGCAGAGACCAGATTATTCGGAACCGTAACGATACCCGATGAGAAGCTGATCACATTTCCGGAAGGAATCGTGGGCTTCCCGTTTATGAAACATTTTGCTCTGATCCACGATGTGGACAACGAGGATTCGCCGATCATGTGGCTGCAGTCGATGGAGGAGACGGAGTTTGCCATGCCTGTGATGGAGCCGAATGTGGTGATCGAAGGCTACAATCCGACCGTCAATGATGAACATCTGGCTCCGGTCGGAGAACTGGCACCGGATCAGATCTATGTGCTCGTGACGATGACAGTTCCTCCGCAGATCGAGAAGATGAGTGTGAACCTGAAAGCGCCGATCGTCATCAATATGGCCAACAATCAGGCGGTGCAGATCATCGTGGAGGATGATTTTGAGGTCAAGCATCCGATCTATGAGACCCTCAAAAAGAGAAAGGAGGGTGCATCATGTTAGCGTTAACACGTAAAAAAGGAGAATCCCTCGTATTGAACAATGATATCGAGGTGACGATACTGGAGATCCGCGGTGATCAGGTCAAGCTGGGTGTCAAAGCTCCTAAACAGGTGCCGGTGTACCGCAAGGAAGTGTATCTGCAGATCCAGAAGGAAAATGAGGCAGCAGCCAGCGTGGAAAATCTGGCGGCATTAAAGCAGCTACTGTGACGAAAATCACAAAAAAGTATAAAGTTTATGGGTTCTGTGCCGATATAGAAAGTAACAACCCGAACAAAAGCAGCAGATGATGGCCAGGTCTGCTGCTGTGTTTATGGAATGACAAGCTCTATCAGATCACACGGAGGTGGCGGACATGACTATGGAACCGATTCAGAATGCGACTGTATCATATCAGGGAAGTGGAGCATCAGTCGACAAAACACAGAATGGAACAAAAGCTACCGTGCAGGTGCCGGAACGGACAGCGGCAGTCGCACAGCAGCAAAACCAGAAAACAGCAACTGATAGTGACAAAGCGGCAGCGGACAAGAGCCAGACACCCGAGAAGGTGTCCGACAGCTCACTGAAGAAGGCGGTCGAGGATATCAACCGCAAATCAGCCAATACCGAGGCGGTGTTCGGCTATCACGAGGGAACGAACCGCGTCACGATCAAGATCATAGACAAGGACACCAAACAGGTCAAGAAGGAATATCCGGCAGAGGAGACACTGGATATGATCCAGAAGATCTGGGAGATGGCGGGACTCATGGTAGATGAGAAGCGCTAGAAGGAGGTAACAGATATGCCGATCAGAATCACAGGAATGAATTCAGGACTGGATACCGAATCCATTATTTCGGAACTCGTATCCGCTTATAAGCAAAAAGGAGTGAAATACGAAAAGGAACAGACAAAGATCTCATGGAAACAGGAAGCGTGGAAATCGCTCAGTTCCAAGACCTACAGTTTCCGTACCGGACTGGATAAGATGCGTTTTTCATCCGGTTATAACCTGAAAACGACATCCGTATCGAATGCATCCAAGGCATCGATCACAGCCAGCAATAATGCGGTCAACGGAACACAGACATTAGAGATCAAGCAGCTCGCAAAGAGCGGTTATCTGACAGGTGGTAAGATCAAAAAGTCAGATGCAACATCAGTAGAAGCAGGCACAACGATGGGTGAGCTCGGACTGGGCGGCTCCGGAGATATCAGTGTGAATGGCAAGCAGATCACGATCGACAGCACGACAAAGGTCAGCGAAGTCATCTCTAAATTGAATGATGCCGGTGTAAAGGCCAACTTCGATGCGACCAACCAGCGTATTTTCGTCAGCTCCACAGAGAGTGGAAAGGATGCGGATTTTGCGATCACAGCGCTGAATGCCAACGGCACGACGGCGCTGAGCAAGCTGGGGCTCAATGTTGCGCCGGATACGACCGCCGGAGACAAGACATACGCAGATTATGCATCCGCTTACGGCGATATGGATGATACAGAGGTGGCATCATTGCTGTCCTCTTACGGAAACAACGACACCGATACAGACCGTCTTGTGGCAAACTTCGCGAAGCAGTATCAGGCAGCAGACGATGCCCTGACAAAGGATTCTATCGTACAGGAGTTCAAGGCATTCGCAGCTTATGCAAAGGAAGCGAAGGATAAGACTTCAGACGAATTGGGATACAACAGTGATGCAGTCCGTATCTACGGACAGGATGCACAGATCAAGCTGAATGGTGCGGACTTTACTTCTAAGAGTAATTCCTTCAGCATCAACGGACTGACCATCGATGCGCTGGCAACGACAGCAGACGGCGAGGTGCTCACCGTTACGACTACAACGGATAATCAGGGTATCTATGACAAGATCAAGGACTTTTTATCAGATTATAATGACCTGATCAATTCCATGACAAAGTCCTACAATGCGGAGAGCGCCAGTGATTATGAGCCTCTGACCGATGATGAAAAGGATGAGATGAGCGACAGCGAGGTCGAGAAGTGGGAGGCAAAGGGCAAGAGTGCGGTGCTTCGTCGTGACTCGACACTGAGTACACTGATGAGTGCAATGACCAGTGTGATGTCCAAATCCTATACGATCAACGGCAAGAGCTATGCATTATCATCATTCGGTATCAAGACACTTGGTATCATGAACGCAGAGGACAATGAGCAGAACGCCTATCATATCGATGGCGATGCGGATGATGACACTACTGCATCCAATACTGACAAACTGATGGCAGCGATCATTGAGGACCCTGACGGAGTGACCGAGTTTTTCAAGAAGATCAGTACAGATCTGTATGATGGTCTTGGCAAGCTGATGACGAGTACGACACTGCGCAGCTACGGCAGCTTCTACAATGATAAGCAGTTAGAGACCGAATACAAGAGCTACACGACAAAGATCTCTGACTGGGATCAGAAAGTACAGGATATCGAGGACAGCTATTATAAGAAGTTCGCAGCAATGGAGTCTGCACTGGCATCACTGCAGAGCCAGCAGTCTTCATTATCCGGTTTGTTAGGTTCATAAACAGTAACGCTGGATATCGGAATATATTGGAGGAACAACGATGGTAAACAATGGCTACAATCAGTATATGCGCAGTAAGATCATGACAGCGTCCAAAGCAGAACTGACACTGATGCTCTACGACGGAGCGATCAAGTTCTGTAATATGGCGATCATGTGCATAGAGAAAAAGGACATAGAGGGAGCCCATACGAATATCAAGAAAACAGAGGCGATCATCGAGGAATTCATGGCAACGCTGGATCAGAAATATCCGGTTGCAAAGGATTTTATGAATGTCTATGAGTATCTGCATGAGAGACTGGTACAGGCGAATCTGAAGAAAGATCCGGAGATCTTAAACGAAGTGCTGGAGCATCTGCGCACGATGCGCGATACCTGGAAAGAAGTCATGAAGACCGCAAATACTTCTAAGACCGCCATATCCTAACAGATCGGAGTGAATATGCAGGAAAGAGAGTATTTAGAGATCCTGATCCAGAGCCTGCGCAAGAAGCTGGTGCTGTTGAACCGGATCGCAATATTGAGTCAGGAACAGCGCGAACTGCTGCAGGATGAGGATATGACACCGGATGCATTTGACCTCAATGTACGTGATAAGGATGAACTTGTACAGCAGATTGTCGCATTGGATGCGGGATTCGATGAAGTCTATGCGCACATCAAAGATCTGATGGAGCGTGACCATGCGCTGTATGAGGATCAACTACAGCAGATGCGTGAACTGATCCGCCAGATCATGGAAAAGGATGCTTCCATCCGCGCGGAGGAAAAACGCAATTACGAACTTGCGCAGCGCAAATTTGCCACGATCAAGAGCAAAGTGCGTGAGATGAAAGCCAACCGGAAGATGGTGAGCAGCTACTATAAGAGCATGATGCGCCAGGCACCGGGAGAGGCAATGTTTCTGGATAATAAAAAGTAGAATATGTAATGAACACAGCGGTGAGCAAGGCGTGATGCCTGCTCGCCGTTTTTGGGTAGTTGTGTAAGTGGGTTTTGCTGTAAAACAGCTTGCATATCTATATGAATTATGCTATATTCAAATCAAAGCATAGAACTCTAGTACACATATTTCAGAGGTTAAACTGCTTCTGGTTCTTTTAACAAGATACGATTATCGGTATCATCTTAATGTCATAGAATCGTGCTTTTAATTCCAATTTATAAAAAT